>CAUZKZ010000181.1:0-10089 GCA_963580345.1 Verrucomicrobiia bacterium
ACCCAGAGTTCTTCCTGCGCGGGGAGAGTCTTCTTGCGGATCATTAACGAACCTTAACCAACTCCGCTACCATCAGCAAATTCGATTCTCGCCGAACGGAGGTATTTCAACAGTCTCTTAGGAAAGCCCGGATTCGAGCAAATGTCTACCTCGCTTTATGGTGAATCGCCCCGCCCCGGCAGGAGAACCCCGTAGGTTTTCCCCCAAATGGGCGCCTGCCTGTGCACAAAGCGCGGACGCTCACCGGGGATGGTCTTCCGCCAGTTCCTCGATCTCCTTCCGGCTTTCGCCGGAGAGCTTCTCGAGCGGATACTCGTAGGTGCGACCGTTCCGCATCCGAAACTTGGCCTTGTCGTCGTTCACGCCGAGAAGAGATGCCTCGATGATCCTGCCTTGCGCATTCATCCACTGGCGAAGCTCGCTCAGCGCGGGATTCTTGGCCACCCTTTTCTGGGGCACTTCCTTCAGCAAGTTCGCGACCTCCTCCTGGTACTTGTGGCCGTTGCCGCCGTGGTAGGGCCCCGCCATGTGGTGATGGCGCAGCTTGCCGGTGTGATCGAAGATGAGGTAGTATGGCACGTGGGTGATCTCGATGTCATCGGGATAGTCGGTCCGAGACATGATGGTAAGATTGGTGATCTCCTCGTCCCATCCACTCGACTTGAGAAACTTCAGGGTGGCATCCTTATCGCCCGCCTGGCAGTGGGAGGCGATGACGTGGAAGGGTTTGTCCTTGAATTTCCTGGCCAGACCGACCATCCCGGGAGTGATCCCGCGGCAACCCACTCATCCGCCCCAGATCTTGAGCAGGACCACCTTCCCATCGAGACTCTTCGCCCCCTTCAACTCGGGACCGGCCCAGTGCTCCCCCCACACAATCTTGCTGGTGAAACCCTTCACAGCCTCTCCCTTCCCGGTGGCCTGATCGTCCCCGGGCGCAGAAGGCGCCAGGATCGCGGAGGCCAGCAGCACGCCGCCGAACTTGAGTATTCCGGGATGTGTCATGGAGATAGGCTGCCGGGATCGCTGGGTGATAGCTCAATAACGCAGGGACTCCCCCCGAGTCTTTCGTTTCTTCGCAGCATTTATCGTGCCGACCCGTAACCGGGTGCCGGCGTTCCGTCCTCCTTCAGCTTCCCGGTGGCCCAAAGCAGGCCCCGCGTGACGAGGTCCAGGTAGGTCTCCTCCACCATTGTCTCGTTGTGGTGACCGATCGTGGTTCCGAAGATGCGGCTCTTTTTCGGGCCGTATTCATTGACCCAGACGCAGATGTGCTTCTCGGTCGGGAGGGAGGTCCCCTCCGCCAGGGGCGTGGCGGTATCCCACATTTTCTCGATCCGGTACAGTTCTCCCTTGGGCGTCTTCCACTCCGCGGGGAAACCTTTCATGACGGGGTGATCCGGCTTGAGATTCTTCATCGTGATGGAGTGGTGCGGGCCGTGATTTTTGGAGGTCACGCCGAGGAACTTGCGCCATTCGTCGGCACCCTTCGGTGCGGCCCGATAGCTGTGCATGCTGCAATGCAACACGACCCCCGGGGTGGTCTCGTGGGCTTTGGCAACGGCTTCCACGAAGGCGTCGTCGTTCACGCCGCCGAAACACTCGTTGTGCACGATCACGTCGTATCCCTTGGTCCAGTCCTTGTTGGAATAGATGCTGACCTTGTGGTCGCGTGAGCTTCCCCCTTCATGCACGACGGTCCACTCCACATTCGCGCGCTGGCTGATTCCCGCCGGGAGGATCACCTTCTGCTTTTCATAATCGTGGCAGCAGCCACCGGTGACCAGGAGGGCCTTGAGCGGTTTGACCTTCACCTCCGCGACGGCCTTGTCGGGCGCACTGACTGCCACCCCGAGGGCTGCCATTAGCGCGAGGGGGAGAACGGTGACAAGGGAACGAATCGAGAAGTATGTTTTCATGAGCGTGGACTCACTTACGTCCCGCCCGGGGAAAAGCTGTCTCCCCAATTTCCGTTTCGCCCGCGCCTTCCTTCGTTATCGCGGGCTCGCCCTGCGGCGCTTAAGTAGCAGAAGCGCGAGGGCGCCCGGCGCGAGGGCCGACCCCGACGGTTCCGGGATCACGATCACCGACCCTACCTCGATCCAGACCACCCCCCGATCCAGACTACCTCCGCAGCATTTTCATTCTCATCGGCCTCGATCCCCGACCGGATTGCCGGGTATCGGTTAGAGGGGAGGGACGATCAGTTCGTCGCCGGGTTGGATATCCACCCCGTCCTTGCCGAGGAAGGTGGCGGGGAGGGGATCCGCGGCGGCCTGCCCGGCCTCGTACATCTGACCCACCTTGACCTGGCCGTAGATTCCGGTCTGGCGGCGGATGGCGAGGACCGTGCCGGTCTGCACGTTGTCCCGCTCCAGGATCTCGATCACCGCAAAGCCACCTTCATCGCTCCACTGGGTGACGCGGGCCTGCGGGGTGGCACGGCGAATCGTATCGACCCGCGCCGCGTTTTTGGCCTCCGCCGCGATGAGGGGTTGCCAGGCGATCCCGATTTCGGTTTTCAGGATCTTGTTTTCATTCGAGGTCTCTTCGTTGGAGGTCGAGAGTATCTCGTTTTCCTGTTCGAGGGATTTCAGTTCCGCCTCGAGCTTCGCGATCTCGTCCTCCTCGCCGAGCTCGGGGACGTCGGTTTCGGCAGAGACCGGCGCGGGCGGGGTCAGGCCGGGATTCGCGACCGGGCCGCCGCCGGCGGGAGAAACCGGCCCGGGAGCGAGCGTCACCGGGTCCGGAGCCAACACCGGGGTGAGGGGGCCGGAGCTGGAGTCGAGGGCGCTCCCGGACGGCCGGAGAGCGAATTGCTCCTCACCCGCTTTGAGGGCGGTAATCTCTTGCTTGAGCTTCGCAATCTCATCCGCGTCGGTGCCCTTGTTCATGGCGCCGATCGAGAGGGCCACTGCCACCACCAGGAGGAGTCCCGTGGCGCCGAGGAGGACCGTGATCATGTTCATGGCGGAGAGCTTGGTCCAGAGTTGGAAAAAAGTCAAAAAGACTGCTCTTTCCCTTGCACTGCCGGGGAACCGGGGCTTGCCGGGATGGAGGTGCGCGGCTACAGGAGGGCCGATGAGCGCACCGGAGAAAGGCTACAAAGACACGCTGTCGCTACCGCAGACGACCTTCCCGATGCGGGGAGATCTCGTTGCGAACGAGCCCGGGCGTCTCGCCAGGTGGGAAGCGGAGGGTCTTTACAAACGCATTGTGGCGAAGCGGCGGGCGGAAGGCGCGCCGAAGTTCATCCTGCACGACGGTCCCCCCTTTGCCAACGGCGGCGTCCACATGGGAACCGCGCTCAACAAGGTCCTGAAGGACCTGGTGGTGAAGTCGCGCACCATGGCGGGCTGCGAAGCGCCCTTCATCCCCGGCTGGGACTGCCACGGGCTGCCGATCGAATTCAAGGTGGTGCAGGAGGCGCGCGACGAGGAACCGGCCGAGATCCGGCGGCGTTGCGAGGCCTTTGCGCGCGAGTGGATCGACACGCAGCGCGAAAGTTTCCGGCGGCTGGGCGTCTTCGGCGACTGGGAGAATCCCTACCTCACTCTCGACCCGTCTTACGAGGCGGAGATCCTCCGCGTCTTCGCCTCCCTGGTGGAATCGGGCGTCGTTTATCAGAGTCGCAAGCCGGTGCAGTGGTCCTATGGTGCGCACACCGCCCTGGCGGAAGCGGAGGTCGAGTACAGGGACAAGGAGAGCCCCGCCGTCTGGGTGAAGTTTGCCTTCACGGACGAGTCGGAGCCGGGGTTTCGCGAAGCCACCGGGGCGGCGGGCGACGGTCCCTGGCATCTCGTGATCTGGACCACCACGCCGTGGACGCTGCCCGCCAATGTGGCGGTGGCGCTGCACGCCGGCTACCACTACGTGGCCGGCCGGTTCGGAAACGAGGCCGGACACCGCGACAATCTCGTCATTGCGAAGGACCTCCTCGGGGAGTTCACGGAGAAGACCGGGCTGAGGCCGGTCGGGGAGGTGGTGGAATTCAAGGGTCGTGTGGTGGAAGGCCTGGAGGTGCAGCATCCCTTTTTGCCCCGCCTCTCGAAGGTCATCCTCGGGCAATTCGTGACCACCGAGACCGGAACCGGGATGGTGCACGTCGCACCCGGGCACGGGGCCGACGACTACGTGGCCAGCCGCGAGTACGGACTGGAGGTGATTTCGCCGGTCAATGACGATGGACATTTCACTGCGGAAGTCGGAGTCGACGAACTGGTTGGGCGGCATGTGTTCGACAGCAACGAGCGCATCATCGAGATCCTGGAAGAGCGCCGCGTCCTGCTGGGTCGGGAGATCTATCTCCATCAATATCCCCACTGCTGGCGCTCCAAGACGCCCATCATCTTCCGGGCCGTGGAGCAGTTTTTCATCTCGCTGGACGGCCTGCGCGGCAAAGCCCTGGAGGAGATCGACAAGGTGGAGTGGCTGCCCCACTGGGGCCGCAACCGGATCTACGGGACGGTCGAGGCCCGGCCGGACTGGTGCATCAGCCGCCAGCGGACCTGGGGGGTCCCACTGCCGGTTTTCTTTTCGGCGGAGGGCGAGGTCATTCTCGAGGCCGATCTGGCCCGCAAGGTGGCGGACCTCGTCGAGCAGGAAGGCACCAACATCTGGTTCGAGCTGGACGAGGAGGAACTGGTGAGCCGACTCGGTCTGCCGGAGGGCACCCGCAAGGGGCGGGACACCCTCGATGTGTGGATCGATTCGGGGACCAGCCACGTGGCGGTGCTCGAGCGCCACCCCGAGCTTCACGCCCCGGCCGATCTCTACCTTGAGGCCACCGACCAGCACCGCGGCTGGTTTCAGAGCTCACTTTTGCTGAGCGTGGCCTACCGGCAGGCGGCCCCTTACCGGACCGTCATGACGCACGGCTTCGTGGTGGACCAGGACAAGAAAGGGAAGCTCTCCAAGAGCGAGGCGGAGAAGTCAGGCAAGCCGATCGACGCGGCCCACTATTACAACAAGTACGGTGCGGACATCCTCCGATTGTGGGTGAGCAGCGTGGACTGGCAAAACGAAGTTCCCTTCGGCGAAGAACTCTTCAAGCAAGTCACGGAACCCTACCGCCGGCTGCGCAACACGCTGCGCATCCTACTCGGCAACCTGCATGGATTCGATCCCCCAGCACAGGCCGTGGAGGCGGAGGACATGACCCTCGTCGACCGCTGGATCCTGGAACGCCTCCACGAGGTGGTGCGCGAATGCCGCCGCGCATACGAGACCTACGAGTTCCGCAAGGTCTTCACCGTCATCAACCAGTTCTGCGCGCAGGACCTGAGCGCCATTTACATCGACCTGACCAAAGATCGGCTCTACTGCGACGCGGCCGGCGCGCCGCGGCGACGGGCCACGCAGACGGCCATGAGCGAGGTCTTCGACGGGCTCGTGAAATTGCTGGCCCCGATTCTGGCCTTCACCGCCGAAGAGGCCTGGGAACACGCCGGCCGCGAGGGCAGCGTCCACGAGCAGGACTTTCCGGATCCGGACCCGCGCTTCGCGTCGCGGGAGGCCACCGCCGCAGTCGACCAGCTGCTCGAGCTGCGCGGGATCATCCAGACCGCCATCGAGGAAAAGGTGCAGTCCAAGGCCTTCAACAAGAACAATGAGGCGACGGTTGAACTGGTGCTCCCCGGCGATCACGCCGCTCGAGTGCATCTCGCGAATCGCGATTTCGCGACCGAGTTTTTCATCATTTCGGACCTGGCCCTCCGCGACGGCAGCGAGATCTCCGCCACCGCCGCCCTGACCCCCCACCCGATGTGCCCCCGCTGCCGGCGCTACGAGCCCCCCGCGACCCAGGAAGGGTTGTGTGAGCGCTGCGGGAGCGTATTGTCGGCCGTAGCGTCATGACGAACCTTCCGCGTCTGCTCCTCACGGTCACGCTGCCGCTCTACGTCCTCGACCAGGTGACCAAGTGGATCATCGTCCTGAACTTCGAGCCGCCCCTCGCGGGCCAGACCGCTTCGCAGGAATGGTACCCGGTGATCGACGGCTTTTTCAATATCGTGCGGGTCCACAACCAGGGCGCTGCCTTTGGGCTGGGAAACGGGACGGTCTGGGCACCCGTCGTGTTTTTCGCGATCGCGGTGCTCGCCCTGGGATTCCTGGGTTTTTTTTGGCGCCGGGGTGCCTTCAGCAACCTCCTCCTGCGCCTCGCCGCGGGCCTCCTCACCGCGGGCATCTTCGGAAATCTCACCGATCGCATTTTGCAGGGATTCTTCCTTCCCGCCTACCAGAGCGAAAGCTTTCTGACCCGGCTCTCGCACGGCTACGTGGTGGATTTCCTGGACTTCGTACTGCCCGCGTATGGACATTGGCCCTCGTTTAACGTGGCAGATTCGTGTATCTGCGCTGCAGCCTTTTTCCTGATTCTTTCAACGTTTCGCAGCGAGAAGGAGTCCAAGCGAAGGAAAGAAGACGAAGCGGAGGCGTGATGATCAGCTGTAACCGACGAGTGCTGCTCCCGATCCTGTTGGGCCTGGGCCTCGCGTCGCCCCTCGCCGCCCAGATCAGCGATTCCGATGCCCGTGAGCTGGCGCGCCTGCCCGGCCCGCCCGCCGATCACATCCTGGACGTCGCCGAAATCTTCAAGCGCCACCCTGATCGCTACGAGGAAATTTCCAGGCGGCTCCGGCGCCTGCACGAAGAGCACGATTTGCCGGTCTACCTCGCAATCTACGCCGGGATTCTCGACAGCAACCTCAACCGCCGCTCCCGCCTCCTCTACGATAAGTGGATCGGACCCGACCGCGACGGGGTGGTGGTGGTCTACGAATCCGACACGCGGGGTCGCGAGATCGTCACCCCCAGCAGCAAGTTCGCCAACCTGGAGGAAAGCACCGGGAGGCTGTCCCGCCTGCCCGATTACCAGATGATCCCGATCCTGGCGGAACTGCAGGTGACGCTGGAGGGAGTCGAGGACCGCGTCGACTTCCTCGACCGGACCACCGAGATTCTCGCCGTGCGCCTCGACGCCCTCATGAAGGAGAAACCGGCCGGGATCGGCGATCGCTCCAACCTCAAGCTGGTGGCTGTCACGCTGGCGATCGGGGTGGCCTTGACGCTCTTGGGAGTGCTCGGCAACCGGCGCCTGCGCGTGGTGGAAGAGAACGCGCGGGAGCGATTTTATTTTCCCGATGTCACAGTGGGCGCCCGCCTGGGTGCGCCCTTCTGCGGCGGCTGCCAGAGCATAGTCGATTTCTCCTCTAACCGGTCCACGCCTTCGGAATGAAGATGGGAAATCGCGGAAGTGCAGAGAGGCGCTGAGGATGTCGATTCCCTCCCGCCGGTCTGCATCGGTCGACGAGACCCGGGCGTGCTCACCGCTCGATTCACTTCATCCCGTGCGTCTTTCTGCCTCCTCAGCGGCCCGCGAACCCGGCCCTCCGATTCTTCGCAGCCCGTCGCGATTCGCCTTGTCGGGCCTCCCCCTCGGAACCTAGTCTGCGCCGGCCTGCATCATGGAGATTTGGAAAGCGATCGTGGTTGGAATTGTGCAGGGCCTCTCCGAGTTTCTTCCGATTTCGTCGTCGGGTCACATCGCCTTGACGCAATTCCTCCTGGGAATGCGCGAGGTGGGGGCTCCCCCGGATGAGGACATCACCTTCGAGCTGGTTCTTCATCTCGGAACCTTCCTGAGCGTCGTGATTTACTTCCGGCATCGCCTGTGGGCCCTCTTTCTGAGCCTCTTCCAAAAAGAGCGGACCGAGGAGCGGCGGATGATTCTCCTGCTCATCATCGCCACCCTCCCTGCCACGGTGGCGTACTTTTCGTTCAAGGATTTCTTTGAGAACGCCTACAACAACCCGGTCCTGGTGGGGGTCTTCCTTGTCGTGACCGGCGCCATCCTCCTTCTCCCGAAGGTGATCCGCGCCAGGGAGACCGAGTTCGGGTTGAAGCAGGCCCTCTGGATGGGAGTGGCGCAGGCCTTTGCGGTGCTCCCGGGCATCTCGCGCAGCGGCTCCACCATCACGGCGGGCCTGGTCTCTGGTGCCAGGCCGGCCAGGGCCGCGGAGTTCTCGTTCCTGATGTTTCTGCCGGCGATCGGGGGCGGCACCCTGGTGAAGGCCAGGAAGGTCCTGGAGGTGGCGCAAGGCGAGAGCGGCGCGGCATACGGGGCCGGTTTCGTGGTGTCCTTTCTCTCGGGTCTGCTCGCGGTCTACCTCGTGATTTCGGCTATCAAGCGCGGGCGGCTGGAGTATTTCGCCTACTACTGCTTCGTGGTTGGGATTGCCGCCATCGTTTACTTCGCGGGGAAATCCTGAGATGGCGGGCAAAAAGAAACAAGCCGTCTTCCTGCTCGTCCTGATGATCGCCTCGGGCGTGGCCTGGATCATCCGGAACAAGCCGCAGGAGAAACTTGGCGAAGCGGCTGGATTCACTCGTTACGATGACTGCACCCTCGTGAAGCAACGGATCAACGATGGCGACAGCTTCCAGGTCAGGATGCCGGATGGAGATCTCCGCGTGCTGCGGCTCTACTTCGTCGATGCTCCGGAATCCGCGGTGAAGCGCTACGCCGACGGCAACTCCAACGAGAAGCGCATCGCCCACCAGGGCGACTACTTCGCGGGGCTCTCCCAGGCCGCAACGGTCCGGATCGGGCAGGAGGCCAAGAGCTGGGTCACGAAGCTCCTCACCGAGGTCCCGCCCTTCACGGTCCACACCCGGAACGAACAAGTCTACCAGAGCGGACGCATCTATGCCCTCCTGAGCGTGAGGACGGGCGGCGAGGAGCGCTGGCTGCACGAGCTCCTGGTGGAAGAGGGCCTCGCAAGGATTTACACCCAGGGGACCAATCTCCCCGACGGAACACCCAGCGGCGCCCAGCTTATCCGCCTGCACGGCCTGGAAAAGCGCGCCAGACAGGCCCGAATGGGGGCGTGGGGGATTGGGAAGTAAACCGTGTTCCGTATTCAGACCGGGGAGGGCGCTCGACCCGGATCCCGTGCCGCCCGGTCCGCCCTCCCACCTCCCACCTCCGCCCTCCCACCTCTGGCGTCCGACCTCCCTTCTTCGCCAGGGCCACGAAGGCCAAACCGACCACTGAATACTGTCCACTGAAAACTGAACACCGCCCAAACCTTGCGGACGAATACTTTGCAACTAACCTCCCCCCATGCTCGCCAAGCGCATCATCCCCTGTCTCGATGTCACCGACGGACGCGTCGTGAAGGGCGTGAATTTCGTGGACTTGCGCGACGCCGGCGACCCGGTCGACTGTGCCGTGGCCTACAACGAGCAGGAGGCCGACGAAATCGTCTTCCTCGACATCACGGCCTCCTGCGACGAGCGCGACACGATGGTGGAGGTGGTGAGCAGGACCGCGGAGCGATGCTTCGTGCCGCTTACGGTGGGCGGCGGAATCCGGGTGGTGGAGGACATGCGCCGCATGTTGCTGGCGGGCGCCGACAAGGTGGGAGTCAACACCGCCGCCATCGCGCGGCCCGAGGTGGTCGATGAAGGAGCCGCCACCTTCGGGAACCAGTGCATCGTGGTGGCGATCGACGCCAAGCGCCAGGGACCCGGCAAGTGGGGCGTCTACACCCACGGGGGGCGCAACCCGGTGGAAGGGCTCGATGCGATCGAGTGGGCCAGGGAGGTCTACAACCGCGGGGCGGGCGAGATCCTGCTCACCAGTATGGACGCGGACGGAACCAGGGACGGCTACGACATCGAGTTGACCCGGGCCGTCAGCGACGCAGTGGGAATCCCCGTCATCGCCAGCGGCGGAGCGGGCACCCTCGATCACCTCGTGGAAGTCCTGCGCGATGGCAAGGCCGATGCGGTGCTGGCCGCCAGTATCTTCCACTTCGGGGAGTTCACGGTGCCGGAGACCAAGAATTACCTCCAGGACCACGGAATCCCGGTGCGGCCGACGGTGGGGGCGTAACCCGAACCCAAATCCCCCCAGGGACCTCCTCCCCGCCCTCCCCGACCCGCCGTCGGGGGCTGCAACTGCAGCCATCGCCCACCACCTCCCGGACCGAGGTCCCCGCCCCCGGGCACGGACCGGGATAGGGCTCGGGAAATTATTTTAGAATTTTAAATATTGAAGAATCCCGTAATTATTTTATTTTAGGG
>CAUZKZ010000182.1:0-10016 GCA_963580345.1 Verrucomicrobiia bacterium
GGAATACGCAAGGTTCAAGAGCTGGCATCACGAACCTATCCTGCAAATCCGGAGGCTCTTGTCTAGCAGAAACGCTCAATCGAAGATTCTATCAGCTTCGCAGCATTTTTGGCCAATCACCCTGAGGTCGACGACCGGGCTGCGCGAAAGATCGTGCTTTCTTGCGGGGTAGGAGGTGGGATGAAACTCACCGCCATTATTTTAGCCTTCGTTTCCGTCCCGGCTCTCACCTTCGCTGACCACCACGAAGCGAAAAGCATCTTCAACGGGAAGGACCTGGCCGGCTGGAAGGTGCCCGAGGGCAACATCTGGTGGTCGGGGGTGGACGGAATGATCGTGGCGAAGAGTGGACCGCAGAAGAAGGGCAGCACCTTGTGGACCGAAAAGATCTACACCGACTTCGAGATGGAGTGTGAGTTTCGCTTCGACGGGAAGGGGGACTCAGGCGTCTACGTCCGCGAAAGCGGACAGCAGATCCAGATCGGTATCTCGGGATCCTTGCAGCGGGATATGACCGGCTCGCCCTACATTTCCGGGAAAGGCTACCCGGTGGAGGCCGAGGAAGAGAAGGGCGTCAAGGGCGTGAAGAACCTCCTCAAGATCGACGACTGGAACAAGATGAAGATCGTGGCGGTGGGCCCCAAGTACGACGTGTGGCTGAATGGCAAGCACGTCATGACCTACACCTCGGACGACGCCAAGAAGGAAGGTCCGATCGGCCTGCAGCTTCACGGTGGGAAGGTGATGACGATCGACTTCCGGACTCTGAAGGTGAAGGAATTGGCGAAAACCAAGTAGGCGTCAGCGGTCGAAGTTCGCCCACGGATGGACGCTATTGCCGGAGTTGGCGAGCGTGCCTGTGGCAGTGACAACCGGTCCCTTCGTGTCGCTAGTGGTCCCGGAAAGCAGGACGTTCAAGTTGCCGCCGGAGTTATGCATGATGATATTTCGATCGGAACCAATGAGGGTGATGCCCACCGCGGCGGAGACGAGGTGGTTGTCCTGGACCCGATTGGCGTTGGCTTCATTGAGGCGGATTCCCTCGATTCCGGTATTGTGGGTGACGCAGAGCACTACGGAGTTGCCGGCGCAGGAACCGTCCGCATCGGCCACCAGGGCGATGCCAAAGTCCTCGCAGTTGCTGACCGCGCATTCCGCGATGCGATTCCCACGCGTCAATCCTCCGCGCCCGTCGAGGAAGATCCCGTAGAACGGATCCATTTCGTGCACGGCGCACTGATCGATGACGGTGCCCTCCAGGATCCCGCCATTTCCAGGGGTCCCGGCGTCGTAGGCGTGGCAGCAGATGCCAATTCCGGCCTCGGAGACGGTGCATCTCCGGATCGTGTTTCCGCGGCAGCGGCCGGAACTGTCGGCGTTGAGCGTGATGTTTCCCCCGCGCAGCAGGCAGTCTTCGATGGTGTTGGCATCACAGTGCGATGCGGCGCCGTAGAGACTTATCGCGCTGCCACCTGGAGAGTTGACGAGGCAGGACCGGATGGAATTCCCGTCGCTTTCACGGACCGAAATCCCGCTCCCGCACTCAAAGATGGCGCACTCTTCGACCCGGTTACCGCAGCTCACCCCGCCGGTGCCCTGAATAAGGATGGCACTGGAGCTCGTGCCGTTGATGGAGAGGTCGCGGAGGGTCGCGTTTTGGGTATTGGTGAGGCTCACACCGAACTGCCCTCCATGAATACTGCCGTTGCGAACCACGATGTTTGAATACCCGGTGGCGGGACCGGGCGCGGCAATGGCGGTGCTACCGGGCTGCCCCCCGATTTCGAAGCCATTGAGATCGAGCGTGATGTCGGAGGATCTAATCGTGATTCCGGTGCCCGTCCGCAGGTCGAGATTTCCTGCCAGGTAGTAGTAACCGGGTGCGGTCAGCAAGACAGGAGTGGTGGTGATAGCAGTTCCAGGGTGGATCTGGTCGAGTCGCTTCATGCCTGTCGCGGGCGGATCGGCCGGATCGAGTTCGCCTTGCGAGTAGGAGGGGCCCAAAGCCACGAGCCATACGCACAGCCCCATGGCGAAAGTTGTTTTCAGACGGACTGCGAGAGTCCGTAGGGAAGGTTGTGTTGAAGAGTTCATTTCAATGGCGCGGGAGAGTAATTACCGTGAAAAATTGGCCCAGGGGTGGTCATTGCCGCCGCTGGCATTCAAGGTGCCGGCGGTTGTGACGGTGGGACCGGTGGTGTCACTGGGATCGATTCCAAAACTGTGGGCGTATCCGCTCGCGGTGTTTCGCCAGACAAAATTTCCGGACGAGTTTTCGGTCCTGATTGCATAGTGGGATCCGAGGACGAGGAGCGGACGGGTGCGGGTAAAGTGATTTCCGTCGAAGCGGTTGTAATCTGCGCTGCCGGTCGGGCCGCCGTCGCAATGCAGGCCAATGATGCCGCTGTCGCGTCCCACGCAATCGCGGACGACGTTTCCGGAAACATTTCCGCCCTGGATCGTCTCGAGATTGACATAGGGGCCGCTGGGATTCGAGATAGTGAGGCGTTGCAGGAGGTTGCCCCGGACGTTTCCACCGGACGGGCTCAGGAGCTGAACGCCATACCCGCCGGCCCTGCGAATGGTGAGGTCGCTGAGGATGTTTCCATCCGCAAAAGCGGAGAAAGCGCTCAGTTGGACCGCGGGGCCTCCGGTCTCTTCGAGAGTACACTTGCTGACGATGTTTCCATTCATCTGAGCGTTGCCCCCAGAAAACCGAATTCCAGCACGGCTAACTCCGGTACTCGTAATGGTGCTGTCCAGCACGGCATTCCCGATCGCGGATCCGGTATTGCCGGCGTCGAAGTCGATGGCAATGCCCTCCGTTTTGGTCACGGTGCAGCGCTGCACCAAGTTGGTGTCGCAGGAGCCACCCGCACCGCCTCCAGTGCCGGTGAGGAACTTGATTCCCTCCGCGGATGTGCCGGTGATGGCGCAGTCGAGGACGAGATTGGCTTTGCAGTTGAGAGTAAAGGAGAGACCGATAGTCCCTCCCTGGATCTGGAGTCGTGTGAGACGGCAGGCGGCATTATTGGTGAGGGAGATGCCCTTGGCAAACCCGCTGATCGAACCGTTCTTCACGGCAATGCAATTCAGGCCGGAGCTCAGCTCCACCCCATTTCCCGTCACAGCGTCGCTGCGACTAATGGAAAAGCCGCCAAGGTCGAGAGTAACGCCTCCGGCGCGGATATCGACGCCATGAGTGAGGGTCGCCTCCAGGTTGCCGGTTAGGTAGTAACTGCCGGGAGCGTCGATGATGTGGTGGTAATTCGTGTCTCCGGGCAAGGTCGCCACGTCGGTGCGTGGCTCGATCTGCTGCAGAGTTTTCTGGGTGGGCGCAGTCGGACCGGCGGGCGGATTCAGATCGCCCTGGGCGTTGAGGGGAACGACGGGACCGCACGTGAGGGCAATCGCCAGGCCAAGATTTGCACGCTTCATGGTAATGGTGGAGTTGGTTGCACCCACCATGCTGCGACAGGCTCAGCCCGTCTATCACGCTCCATCTCCTGCCCGCCGTGGAGCGGGGCTACTGCAGCGGCTTCACCGCCACGAGGCGGTAGAATTTCGTGCTGCCGCTCACAGTGATGCCCTTGGTGGTGGTGGCACCGGGATCCGGGGCGAAGGTGCCGAGACCGGAGTCTGTGAAGCTGATCAAGTCGTCGCTGACCGCGATCTGGTAGAGGCGCCCGGGCGAGGAGGTGAATTCCAGGGTGACATCGCGAACGGGGAGAGTGGCGGGGCTGGCGCTTTGTGCGACGATCTTGAGGAAGCTGGCGGCATCCTTCGGATCGCTTCCGCCAAAGTATTCGTCCTGGTCGGACAGGCCGTCCCCGTCCTGGTCGGAGATGGCGTTGGCGGTGGTCTTGTCGCCGAAATTGTCGATTTCCCAGGCATCCGAGATCCCGTCCCCGTCGCCGTCGGCGCAGAAGAGGGTGTCGGTGGCGAGGAAGCCCGCCCCGAGGTTGATCCAGCCCACATTGGCGCCGTAGGCGAAGCCGCTGAAGTTTCCGTTGGAAAGACTGAAACGTGGCCGGTCGGGATCATTCGGGGCGGCCCAGTCGAAGTTGATCCATCCGATGTTGGCGCCGTAGGCGAACTTGTCGGTGGCGTCGATGGTGGTGGCTGCAGTCGCCGCGAAAGGGGCGAGGAGCGAGGAGCGAGGAGCAGGAGCAGGAGCAGGAGCAGGAGCAGGAGCAGGAGGCGAACAAGAGGAGGCGCTTCACGACAACTCTACGAATAGCGCCCGAAACTGCAGGGTCAAGGATCAAGGATCAATGGTCAGATAGTCCCAACCAACCGGGATCATAAGAAATCAGCGCGGAGAGTTATTCACGCTCTTTCCGTGTGGCGATTCCGACTCGCGAGCGCCGGCGGGGCGCCTAGCCCGGGTGCCGCGAGGAAAGGGAACCATGGATTCGATCGGTTTCCGGGAGTGGCCGGCGGGCGGGAGTCCGGAGCCCCGGGGCGGAATGATGGTGCGGGTGAGATCTGGGCTCGGCGCGTCCGCCGCCGCTCCGCCTTGACGTGCGGGGCGAATCGATCGACGGCGCGGCGCCGTGCAAGGCCGCCACCTTGCCGTTGCAATTAGAGGCGATCGGTGCGATGGGCCCGGCCGCATGCTGATAATCCGGAACCTGACCATGAACTACGGGGGGCAAACGCTCTTCGAGGACACGGGTCTGACCATCAACTGGGGCGAGCGGATCGTGCTGGTGGGACCGAACGGGGCGGGGAAGTCGACCTTGTTCCACATCATTCTCGGCGACGAGAAGCCCGACTCCGGGCAGGTGGAACTCGATGGGTATGCGCACGTCGGGTATCTCTCGCAGGAGGCGGGGAATCCGGGAGAGGAGAGCGCTCTGCAAATCGCGACCGCCATCACTCCCGAGATGCGGGAGGTGCAGCGCACCATGCGCCGACACGAGGCGGCCGGGACCCTGGACTCCCCGGAGTATGCCGAAGCGCAGGACAAGTTCACCCTCATGAACGGATTCCAGCTCGAGCCCAAGGCCAGGAAGATCCTGGCGGGCCTGGGGTTCCAGCAGGAGGACTTCGACCGGCCTGCCAGGGAACTCTCGGGCGGCTGGGTGATGCGGGCCCACCTCGCGCAGATTCTGTGCCTCGAGCCGGATCTCCTCATGCTCGATGAGCCCACCAACCACCTCGACCTGATGGCGCTGCTGTGGTTCCAGCGCTACCTCCTGAACTACCCCGGGGCGATTCTCATGATTTCGCACGACCGGGACTTCCTGGACTCCATCGCGAAGACGGTGGTCGCGATCGAAGAGCGCCGTCTCGTTTCGTACCGTGGCGATTACTCGAACTACGTGCAGGAGCACGAGGCGCGCTACGAGCAGAAGGTGGCGGCCTACCGCAACCAGCAGAAGGAGGTCGATCGCATCCAGGAATTCATCGATCGCTTCCGCTCCGTGGCGTCGAAAGCCTCGCAGGTGCAGAGCCGGGTGAAGCAACTCGAGAAGATGAAGACCCTCGAGAAGCCGCGCGCTCCGCGGAAGGTCTTCAAGTTTCACTTTCCCAATCCGCCCCGCAGTACCCAGAAGGTCATCGAACTGAAGGCGGTGAGGCAGTCCTACGGCGAGACGCGGGTCTACGACGGCCTCGACCTGGTGGTGGAACGGGGCGATCGCATCGTTCTGGTGGGGCCGAACGGGGCGGGGAAGTCCACCCTGCTCAAGATTCTCGCGGGGCTGGTGCCGATCGATGGTGGAGAGCGGAAGGTCGGCCACGCCACCAAGCTGGGTTACTACTCGCAGCACCGCTCCGAATTGCTGGACGAAAGCAAGTCGGTGCTGGAGGAGATCTGCACGACCGGGGAGGGGATGAGGGAAGAGGATGCGCGCGGGTTATTAGGGTCCTTTCTGTTCCGGCGCGACGATGTGCACAAGAAGGTGAAGGTGCTTTCGGGTGGTGAGAAAAGCCGCCTCAATCTCGTGAAGTTCCTGGTCGATCCGCCCAACCTGCTGCTGATGGACGAGCCTACCACCCACCTCGACCTGCTCTCGGTGGAGGCCCTCATCCAGGCGCTGAAGGAGTACGAAGGCTCTCTCGTCTTCATTTCGCACGATGTGCACTACATCCGCAAACTCGCCAAGACCACCTGGCACATCATGGAGGGGACGGTCACGAAGTTCAGCGGCGGCTATGACTACTACCTCGACAAGGCGGGCTTGCTGGATGACGAGAGGGGTGCCGTGACGGCGTGAGCGTGGCCTGCGCGGCAAGGCGGGCGCACCGCCTGCCCGGTGGACCGACGGGATCCCCTCGGGACGGGGCCACCGATGGGGGCGCACAACAAGCGGGACGCCATCATCCCTCGGCTTGCTTTTACTCCTCCTTCCCGGCCGCCGGATGGGGAAAGACCTTGGCGTGGGCTTCGAGGGCGCGCTTCAGCTCCACGATGGGCGTCTCGTGGTTATCGACCCGCACGTCGCGGAAGCGGTCGTTGAGACCGGCATAGCCCCAGCCTTCCCGCACGATGAGGAGCGCCGCGGATTGGCGCCCGCGCTTGTCCCCGCCGGCGGCCTGGCCGGCTGTTAGAGCGGTGAGGAGTCGGTGGGAGAGGAGCCCTTCGGTTTCCTGGAAGGCCTTCGCGATGGCATCAACCACTTCGGGGCCGTCCAGAATGTTGCCCTGAACCGCGAAGTGAGGTCCGGTCTTGCCGCCCGCCCAGGGCGTGCACGTTTCGCCCGTGAAGGTGGCGGAGCGGCCCTGGCCGTCGATCAGGCCCACCTGGCGGACCACTTTTCCGGGATCCTTGCGGGTGAGAATCTCGAGGGCTTCGTCCGGAGTGGCACCCCTGGCGAGGAGGGCGAGGCCATCGGGGCCGTAGGTGGTGTTGGCAGCCGACTGGGTCGCGATGGCACCCACCCCGGCCCTGGCCCACGGCACGATGGCGCCGACGGCCGGAATCTTGGAGGCGACTGCGACGCCGAGTTCTTTTGTTTCGGGATCGTAGGCGACGATGGAAAAGGTGGCAACCGGGGGAGCAGCGAGAGAAAGAGAACAAAGCGACGAAAGGAGGATGAGGGGGCGAATCATGATGGTGTGTTCCGGTTCGTTTCAACGGCGCACCGCCGCAGCGACGGATGGCCGCGGGCTGCAGCGGCTGCACCTGATCAGTAAGCCCGGCCCCAGAGCGCGCGACACATGGTGGGCTTGCCGGTAACGATGCAAGTGGCATCCCGGCCGTCCTGCAGGTCGTTGGGAAGGCAGCGGATCGTGATCTTGTGTTCCTTGGAGAGCTCTTCCTCCTGTTCGCGGGAGCCGGCCCAGGGAGTGAGGAGCCACCCGGCGACGGCGTGCGACCAGTGCTCGGCGAAGTTGGGGAGAGCGTTGCAGGGCGTGATATTCGCGTCGCGGAACTTGGTGAGCCGGTCCAGCAGCTTTCGGTGGATATCGGCAAGGATCTCGGGGGCGTTGCGTATGAAGCTTTCCCGGTCCATGAACTCCTTGGCGTTGGCAGGCTCGATCCGGCGCTGGAGACACACTTTGCGGCTTTCGATATCGCGCGGCCCGATTTCAAGACGGATCGGGACGCCCTTCTTGACCCACTCCCACTTCCTGACTCCACCGCCGAGGTCGCGTTCATCGACGTGCACGCGAATGGGATCACCGGCGTAGTTCTGTTCGCGACGCAGGGTTTCGGCGAGCGCGTGGCACGATTCGATGACGGCCTCACGGGTTTCCTCCTTCGGGGTGACGGGAATGATGACGACGTGATGGGGTGCGAGGCGGGGAGGCAGGACGAGTCCGTCGTCGTCGGCGTGCGCCATGATGAGGGTGCCGATGAGGCGGGTCGAGACGCCCCACGAGGTGGTGTGCACGTGCTCCTCGTTGCCGTCGCGGCCGGCGAAGGTGATGTCCTGGGCCTTTGCGAAATTCTGCCCGAGGTAGTGCGAGGTGCCGGCCTGGATGGCCTTTTTGTCCTGCACCATGACCTCGACCGTGAGAGTCATCTCGGCACCGGGAAAGCGCTCCGCTTCGGTCTTTTCGCCCGCGACGACCGGGATGGCGAGGTGGTCGCGCAGGAAGTCCTCGTAGAGCTGGTGAATCATGCGCGTTTCCTCGATCGCTTCCTCCTGTGTCTCGTGCGCGGTGTGGCCTTCCTGCCAGAGGAATTCCGAGGTACGCAGGAAGAGACGGGGACGCATCTCCCAACGCATGACGTTGGCCCACTGGTTGATGAGAAGGGGCAGGTCGCGGTAGCTTTCCACCCAGCGCGAGAAGGCCGCGCCGATGATGGTCTCGGAAGTGGGGCGGATGACGTAGGGCTCGGTGAGCCGGCCGGTCGGGACCAGGCGGGTCTTGCCGGTCTCGGGATCTTTTTCGGGTTCGAGGCGGTGATGGGTGACGACCGCGCACTCGGTGGCGAAGCCTTCGGCGTGCTCGGCCTCCTTCTCGAGGAAGGAAAGCGGGATGAGGAGGGGGAAATAAGCGTTCTGGTGACCGGTCTCCTTGAAGCGGGCGTCGAGCTGGGACTGGATGTTCTCCCACAGGGCGTATCCCCACGGCTTGATGACCATGCAGCCGCGGGTCTCGGAATTCTCCGCCATGTCGGCGGCGCGGACGACCTGCTGGTACCACTCGGGAAAGTCCTCGGCGCGGGTCGGGGTGATGGCGGTCTTGGGTGGGGCCATGTGCGGGATGAGGAGAAGCACGGATGCACCACCCTTCGCAAGAACGATCGCCGGGGCAGGCCGGAATGAACCCGAAATCTCCGGGGACGGATGAAGAGCGGCGTCTTTTCGAGATAACGAGAGGGACCCGCAACGCCTTTTGATCTTGGATGGAGGCCGATTTCCGGAGTTGATGAACGCGATGCCGCCGGATCGATCGCCGCTCGGAATCGAGACCGTGGATTTGCGGGTCGATTTCGGGTCGTTTACGGCGGTGGATGACCTCTCCCTTCAGGTGCCGAAGGGCGAGATTTATGGGCTGATTGGACCGAACGGGGCGGGGAAGACCACCACCTTTCGGGTCCTGGCCCGCAAGTTGGGCCGGCGCACCGTCCCCTGGTACGCCGACGCGGCGAGTTCCCTGCCTACCACCCTGGCCTGCGGTGTGATCGGGGCGGTGGCGTGGCTGATCTTTCTCACCAAGCTGCTGGACTCGCACTGGTACCCGGAGTGGTCCCTGGGTCGGGACGCCTGGATCCAGATCTCCCTCGCGGTTCTGCTGGCGTGGGCGTTCAAGAAGCGCAGAAATCTCCGGGCTGCGACTTTGGGGGAAGGTACATAAAAACGTTCACCTAACGCCTGGGGCCTACGGGATGATGTAGGCTCTCGCAGTAGGCCAGGACGTCGGCGAAGGGATGGTTTTCGAGCCGCGCAAAGGCGTCGTGCGCGGTGAGGCGGGCGCGTTTTTTGGAGCCCTGGACGGTGACCCAGGCGCGGGAGGTGGCGGGGCTCGTGAGACCGCAGAGAAAGCGGGCCAGTTGGCGCGGGGTGCGGAGGGGGGCGTGTTTTTCCTGGAGCAAGGCCTGGATCGTGGCGGCGTCTTCCGCGGTGAGGTCGGGGGATGGCGAGGTGGGGAGGATGCCGGATCCTTCTTCGCCAAGGCTACGAAGGGCAGGTGCGGGTCGCACCATGCACGATGCGCAGTGACCGCAGGGTCCGGGCATGGCTTCGCCGTAGTGGTCCAAGAGGTGCTGGTTCAGGCAGCCGCTCTCCTCCGCGAAGGCGACGACCTGCTGGAGGCGGGCGAGGTCCTGCTCTTCGCGGCGGAGGAAGAGTTGCTGCAGGCGTTCGGTGAGGGCGGCGAGATCGTCGGGCTGCTTGAGGCGGCGGTAGGCGTGGCGGATGCCGGAGGGTCGGAGGACGAGGTCGCCGTGGGTCTCGAGGTGGGCGAGAGCCTTGATGACGCGTTCGCGCTCGCAGTGGAGTTGCTCCGCGGCGGCGGCGGGATCGACGGTGGTCCAAAGCCGGGCCTCCTGACCGGTGGCGAAAAGGGCGCGGAGGAACTTCTTTCGGCGGTCGTCGTAGCCGAGAAGGATTTGA
>CAUZKZ010000183.1:0-10000 GCA_963580345.1 Verrucomicrobiia bacterium
ATCGATTCGCCGTCATCGAACGTCCCTCGAGATCCCCACCCGCACGAAGCAAGGCTTCGTCTGCCGCCAAAGCGGAAGCATGGCTTCCGCACTCCAACAGGCCACCGAAAAGCAGCTGAGCTGAGTAGCATTCGGGCCAGGAAAGGTTCCCTCGCTCCCGCTGCCACCTCGCTTGACGTTCCAGCATTTTTGTCATCTCACTCGTTCAGGAATCGCCTCTGGACCGACCCCGAGCGAATCGGCCAGATCAGCTCGATGCTTTCGGTCCGGGCTGGGCGCTTGAAATGCGCCGCCACGACTCACCACGTCAGCTCTTCGAACACTTCTTCCGGCGCATAGCAGCTTACCACCGACTTGATGAGGGCCTGCCCGCTTTCGCGCTCGTCATGGAAGACCTGGTTGGCGCCGTGCTGGCGGAGACGCTCGGCCTCCGCACTAAACTTGGCGCGAGCGTACACCAGGATTTCGGGATTCTTCTCGCGGGCCAGCCGCATACCCGCCACCGCCGCGTCGGCATCGGGAAAGGTGAAGGCGATGCTGCGGGCCCTCCCGACCCCAGCCATCTCCAGCGCTTCCGGCTGGCGGGCGTCGGCAAAAAGCGCCTTTACGCCCTGCTGAGTCAACTCCTGCACCGTGTCGGCGTTCAACTCCAGCACCAGGAGTGGAATTCCGCATTTCTCCAGGGCGTAATAGAGATTCCGCCCCACCGGTCCGAAGCCGCAGATGATGACGTGATCTTGCAAGGCCTTCAGCTCACCTTCCGGCGTGAGTTCGGTCAGACAGCTCTCCTTCCGCTGGAACCACCCCTTCCGTTCCAGCACCGGAGCCAGGTTGTCGGCCAGCCGCATGAGGGTGGGAACCAGGCCCATCCCGATCGCAGTGGACGCCAGGAGAATCTGCTCGGCTTGAGCACTCAGCACGTCGAACTGAGCGATGCGCTCTAACAGAACCAGCGAGAACTCTCCCGTGCTGGCGAGCGCCGCCCCGGCCAGGAGGCACGGACGCAGGCCAACTCCGAGCCGCCGCGCCGCAAAGGTGGCCACGCCAAACTTCACCGCGAGGATTCCCAGCGTGCCACACACGATCAGCCCCCAATTCTCCGCCACCTCCTCGATGTCGATGAGAAGGCCCACCGAAACGAAAAAGATGGTCAAAAAGAGATCCTTGAAAGGGAGAATGTCCGCCAGAACGCGGTGACTGTAAATCGACTCGCTGACCACCAGCCCCGCCGCGAAGGCCCCGAGCGCGGCGCTCAAATCGAGTTGGACCGCCCCGAAGGCCACTGCCGCGCACAGTCCCACCACCGTCACGGTAAAGAGTTCGCGGCTGCGGGTGCGTGCCACGGCATGGAGCAATTGCGGGATCCCGATGCGGCTCAGGAACCAGCACCCGCCGAGGAAGAGAGTCCCTTTCAGAACCGCCCATGCCAGCCCCGTCACCATGTGTCCCTCCTCCTCGCCCAGCAGGGGCGGCAACACGATCATGAAAAATATCACCAGCAGGTCCTGGAAGATCGCCACCCCCAATGCCACCCGCGCCCCCGGACTGTCCGCCAACCCGAGATCCTGAAAGGCCTTGATGCTCACAGCGGTGGATGAGAGCGCCACGGCAATCCCCACCGCGAGGGCGGCCGGCGCCCCGAGTCCGAAGGCCAGCGAGACCCCGCCCGCCGCCACCGTCACCACGGCCACCTGCCAGCCGCCGCCCACCAGGGCCACCCGCCGCAGGTGCTTCATCTCCGCCAGCGAAAACTCGAGCCCCAGGGTGAAGAGGAGCAGGATGATTCCCAGTTCCGCCAGCACCCCGAAGTCTTCCGAACTGGCCCCGATCCAGTCCAGCACCCCGCTGTTGGCCAGGATCACCCCGCAAACGAAGTAGCCCACCAGCAACGATTGACGGAAGCGCAGGAGCACCAGCGAAACCAGGACCACGCCCAGCAGCACCAGCGTCAGCAGCCCGAAGAGAGGCGAGGCTTCCGTCCCTCCCGCTCCCAGCACGCTGCCACAAGTCATCGAAACTCACTCTGAAGGGCGCAGTCCGTCCCCTCAATGCAAATCAGGCGGGACGATCTAACACTGATCGGCTTTCAGGCCACAAAGTGCTCCACCGCCAGGAAGAGACCACCCGCCGCAAGGAGGGCGGAACCCAGGGTGCGGATCTTGCCGAAGGAGCGGGTCTTCAGAAAGGGAAGGGCGAGGAGGAGAGCCACCCCGAAGACGGCCACCTGCCCGAGTTCCACCCCGAGATGAAAGCCCGCCAGCGGCGCGAGGAGTCCCTCGCGCGGGACCGAGAGTTCCTGCAGGACGCCCGCGAAGCCGATTCCGTGCACGAGCCCCAGGCCGGTCACCATTCCCATCCGCCACGCCGTGGGGTGCGTCAGGAACAGATTCTCGATCCCGATGTAGACGATGCCGAGCGCGAGAAAGGGCGCCACGATGCCGGGCGGCACCTCGAAGACACCCAGCATCACGAGCCAGAACGTCAGGGAGTGCGCGACCGTGAAACCAATCGCCTGGGCGAGCAACGGCTTGCCCAGGGGCACCAGGAGAAACAGGCCGAGCAGGAAGAGGATGTGCTCCGGGCCCTTCGGCAGGAGGTGTAGAAACCCGAGACCGACCCACTTCGGCAGGCTTCGGCGGGATCCCCCGCTCCCCCGCCCTTCTAACTCCACGATCTCCCCCAGTTCCACGGTCAGGATTGAAGGCTCCGCCGTCTTTCCGGAACTCCGCACCATCAGAACCAGCCGCGGTCCCCACCTCCCGCTCCACCCCACCATCATGGCCCCGCTGTCCTCCGGATAGGTGCCCCTCATCACGACCCGCACCATCGGTTCGTCGTTCTCACCGAGCGGGAAGGTCACCGGCGAGGTCTCATAGTCCGGAAAATCCACCTCCATCTCGGCTCGCTTTGCTCCCACCGCGATCCGGAGGCGCTCGCGATAAAGCTTCTCGGTGACCTCCCGCACCAATCCGAGCTGCCCCGGGTTCAGGTTGTCGATCCAGCCCGATCCGGTGTCCGGAGGAATGTAGTGGCGCATCAGGGCCACCACCGCGAATTTCACGTCCATCTCGCTCCTCGCCACCCACGAGTCTTCCTCCAAGTCGAGTTCCACCACGATCTTGTCGGGGATATGCGCCCGCGATGTCCCCGTGAGGAGAAAGAGCGTGACGCTGCCCGACAGCACCGTCCGGAACACGGGACCGACCATTCGAGACGAGACTCTAACCGCTGAGTCCCGGATTCTGAATCCTAAAACCGCGCCCCGACACCGTTTCCGGCCCCGAGGGTTCCTACCGAGTCTTCGCAGGCGCCAGAGCCGCCACGATGGCCCGGACATTGTGCCGGAACATCGCTTCGATCGACTCCCCCCCATCCGCCAGGAGCGGCTCGCCCACCCTGACTCCCACCGTATCGGCGAGGGCTTTCAGCATCTTGGGGTTGGAGCGCTTTTCGGGAAAAACCGCCACGATCTTTTCCTTGCGGATCGCCTTGGCCACCTCCCCCACAAATTTCGGTGCCGCCACCTGTTCGCGATTCAGTCCCTGCACCGGCAGCATGCGCCACTTGTGCTCGTTGCAAAAATAGGCGAAGGCCGCATGCGCGGTGGCAAGCGTGCGATTCGCGGGCGGGACCGCGCTGAGTTCCTTCTCCATCCAGTCCCGCAGGTCGAGAAGCTCGTCCCGCACCACCGCGGCATTCGCCCGGTAGACCGCCGCCCCCGCCGGGTCCACCCGCATCAGCTCGTCCCTCACGAAGCGGGCCGCCTGGCGCCAGCAGGACACCGAGTGCCACCAATGCGGATCGTCCGTCTCGTGAACATGCGCCTCCTCCCCGTGGTCGCAGACGATCGTGGCCTTCAAGGTGGGAAGTTTCCTGCCAACCTCCACCACCCGCTCCTTACCCACGATGTCCTGCAGCTTCGGCAAATAGGGCTCCAGCCCCTTCCCGCTCACCAGGTAAAGCCTCGCGCCTTTCGCCGCCTCCAGTTCGCGCGCCCCCGGCTCGAATTTGTGCGGATCGCCATGAGGCCCTAACAGATCCACCACTTCCACCCGCTCGCCCCCCACCCGCCTGGCCAGATCGCTTAGCAAGGGATGCAGGGTGGCCACCTTGATCTCCGCCGCCATCACCAAGGGGACCAGCAAGACCAACAGGATCCCTCCCACACACCACTTCATGGCTCGAAATTAACGCCAGGAATGCGCAATTGCAAGTTATTTGCATTAAATTGGGCCTTTTCCCGCCGCTCCAATGACCTACCCTTCCCGCAGGCTCCTCGCCCCTCCCACTGTGATTCATCCTTCCGCCGTCGTCTCTCCCCAGGCCGAGATCGGAAACGACGTCGAAATCGGTCCCTACTGTGTCGTCGGGGACCATGTCCGGATCGGCCACCGCACCAGGCTCCACGCCCAACTCGTCATCGAGGGCCCCATCACGATCGGGGACGACAACGAGTTCTATCCCTTCTCCTCCATCGGGGCTCGCAGCCAGGACCTCAAGTACGCCGGCGAACCCACCCACGCCACCATCGGCCACCGCAACACCTTCCGCGAGTTCGTCACCGTGCACCGCGGCACCACCGCGGAGTTCCCCACCGTCATCGGCTCCGACAACAACTTCCTGGCCTACGCCCACGTCGCCCACGATTCGGTGGTCGGAAATCACTGCATCCTCAGCAACGCCGCCACCCTCGGAGGCCACGTCACGGTCGAAGACTTCGTCATCCTCTCCGGCCTCGCCGGCGTCCACCAATTCTGCCGGATCGGCACCCACAGCATGATCGGGGGCTGCACCAAGATCGTCCAGGACGTGCCCCCCTTCGTCATCGCCGACGGCCACCCCGCCCAACTCCGCGGCCTCAATCTCGTCGGCCTCCAACGCCGCGGCTTCTCCGATGAACAAATCCGAACCCTCAAGTCGGCCTATAAGACCCTTTTTCTAAAAAAAGAGGGCAATCTGGCCGCGAAAATCGAATTATTATCCGCCTCGGAAATTGCGGAAGATGAGAATGTCCTTAAAATACTGGGCTTTTTACAGTCGAGCGAAAGAGGGTTTGTGAGATAATTCATTTTTAATAAGAGAGTCATATCAAATAACTGACTTATTTTTAATAATAACCTTTCCATTATATTGATAATTTGGGAATATTAATCATCGCACAGCGCCTCGCCGATGATGTCGTTCCTTACCTCCCTGTTACCCCTACCACGCCTGTGCCCTGCCGTGCTGGGTCTCCCTGTGGCCGTGATCGGCTTTGCCGCTCCGGCCCAGGAGTCCCGCACCCCTTTCGTGGCGGTGGAGCGCCTGCCCGCGGCGGAGAGCTGGGAGGAAGCCCTCCCCGCCCTCGTGGCCGGGCCTGATCTGCCGGACCTGGCCCCGAGGGCGGCGCGACTGCCTTTTTCCGGGCCACCCACCCCGAGCTTCCAGCCCCTGGCGGACGGCACCACCCTGGTGACGATCCACTGGGATACGTCGGACGGGGAGACCACCGAGCGACGTTCCGCCGAGTTGGTGCTGCCAGCCCTTCCGGTTCCGGAGCCTACTCCCATTTTTCTTGGCGCGTGCGCCGGTTGCGTGTTCCTGCTTTACCGCCGGCGCGCAGAGCCCAGCAAGCTTCGGTCTGCACGCGTCAATTTTTCCGTCGCCGTCCCCGCTGCGAGGCGACGAACCCGGCGGGCCACCGTCACGCCGCGGCGCTCCGCGCTCGCACCGCCGGCCCCTCCCGCCCTGCGGAGGGATCGCCCGGGATCAATCCATGCCGCCTACCTCGGCCGCCTGTTCCCCCGGCAACCGCGCCTGGAGAGGCTGTAACAGACCGTTTTTGCGGGGCCGGGTGGGGCCGCGGCGATGAGGAGAGATTGATCGCGCGGTGAATTCCCCGCGGGCCCTACCACCCGAACACGAGCGGCGGAACGACAATCTTGACCTTGGCCTCGCCCTCGTTGGTCTCGCTTTCCTCGATGGCGGTCACCACTTCGTTTTTGAATTCGACCACGATCTTGCCGAGTTCTTCCCTGGTGGTGTGCGAGTACTGGCGGAAGAGTTTTCCGGTGATTGGATCGCGCAGGGTGTTGTAGTGTTCCTGCTCGTCGTACTGGATGAATTCCCACTTGCCGGTCTTGCCCTTGGCGGTCTGCCGGACCTTCGTCTTGGTGGGGCGGCCCAGGGAGGTCGCCACTTCGTCGATCGACATCCCGATAGCGACCTCGTGGTTTGCAATGAGTTTGCGCACCACCTTTTGCCGCTCGTAGACTTTTTGGAAATTTTCCACGAAATTCTTGTCCTTGGATCCCAGCGATTTCGGACTCACCCAGCCCGACACACCGCCGTGGGTAGCGGTGCCGCGGATCTGGTAGGCCTTGTCGGTGATGCCCAGGAGAGTCACCTTGCTATCCATCTTCAGGATGCCGAGTTTCCGGCCGCCTTTCTTGGTGGCATAGACGGTGCCGGACTTCACCACCAGGAGTTCGATTTTCTTGTCGGTGAACTCCTTCACGTAGACCACATCCGGGTCGCTGTTCAGGAGGGAGTCCTTCCCCCCCTTTCGGATCTCTGCGCCGGCCGTGCCGGCAATGAGAAGCGAGCAGATCAGGGCCAGATATGCTACGGCATGATTCGCTTTCATGGTGACTACAATTTAATGGCGGGGGTTTCGAAGAAAAGCTCTTTTATCTATGACCGTTGGGGGAGGGTGCTGATTCAGAAAAAAGGCCATATTCCGGGATAGACCTCGGCCAACGGGGCGCCAATCTTCGCCGCCGTGAACGGCCCCTTGTCCCAGAAACTCTTCCAGGCCGCCCGGGCCGTGATCCCGGGTGGAGTCAACTCCCCGGTCCGGGCCTTCCGCAATGTGGACGGTGAACCGTTCTTCGTCCGCCGTGCCAAAGGCTGCCGGATCGAGGACGTCGATGGCAAAAGTCTGATCGATTACGTCGGCACCTGGGGCCCCGCCATCCTGGGCCACGCCCCCACCATCCTTACCAACACCGTCCACGAAGTCGCGAAGGACGGGCTTTCCTTCGGCATCCCGAATCCTTTCGAGGTCGAGATGGCGAGGCTCATCGTGGAGTGGGTCCCCTCCGTCCAGAAAGTGCGCATGGTCAACTCCGGAACGGAAGCAACCATGTCGGCGGTGCGCCTGGCTCGCGGCTTCACGGGCCGCGACAAGATCATCAAGTTCGAGGGCCACTACCACGGCCACGTCGACTCGCTCCTGGTAGCGGCGGGTTCCGGCGCCCTCACGCACGGCGAACCGGACTCGGCCGGCATTCCGAAATCGTTCGCAGCCGAGACTATCGCGCTTCCTTTCAACCTGCCCGAAAAGATCGAGGAAGCCTTCGCGAAATTCGGCGACCAGGTTGCCGCGGTGATCCTCGAACCCTATCCCGCCAACGCCGGATTCGTGATGCCGCAGCCCGGCTACCTGCAACTTCTTCGCGATCTGACCGAACAGCACGGCGCCCTCCTGATCTTCGACGAGGTCATGACCGGCTTCCGGCTCGCGAAAGGCGGAGTACAGGAACTGACCGGCATCACCCCCGACCTCTGCGCCCTGGGCAAGGTGATCGGGGGCGGCCTCCCGGTGGGCGCCTTCGGTGGACGTGCCGACATCATGGATCATCTCGCCCCCGACGGACCGGTCTACCAGGCCGGCACCCTGAGCGGCAATCCCCTCGCCATGGCCGCGGGGCTGGCGCAACTGAAAGAACTCGAGAAACAGGACGGTTACCGGCGCCTCGACGAGATCGGGCAACGCTTCGAGGAGGGACTGCGCGCCATCCTGACCGAAAAGGGACTCCCCTACCGGCTCAACCGGGTCGGCTCGATGTGGTGCCTCTTCTTCGGCGAGGCCGAAATCATCAATGTCGACTCGGTGCAGAAAGGCGACTTCGAGGCCTTCAAGAAGTTCTTCTGGGCTTGCCTCGAGGCGGGCGTCTACGTCGCTCCGAGCCCCTACGAAACCGGATTTCTGTCTCTCGCGCACGGCGAGGGTGACATCGATGAGTCCCTGGAGGTGTTCGGGAAAGCGCTGGCGGCGTGACGTTGCGTGCGGTGGCGTGACACCGCTCTGGAGAACCTTGAACACCCAACCCCCTACGCGAGGGCGGAGAGTTTCTTCTTCAATCCATCCGGCGTCACATTGGCGCCGACGATGGTGTCTTTCACTTCGCCATCCTTGAAAAACAGAAGGGTCGGGATGGATTGAATCCCGTAAGTCTTCGCCAGTTCCTGTTCGCTGTCGACATTGACTTTTCCCACCTTGGCCGATCCTTCCGTCTCGCTCGCGACCGAATCAACAAGAGGGCCGATCATCTTGCAGGGACCACACCATTCCGCCCAGAAATCTACCAGCACGGGTTGATCCGATTTCAGCACTTCTGCTTCGAAGTTCTCGCTGGTGAATTGAAGAGCCATGGCGGGGACTATGGTTGCAAAAAGGGCGGCGTCAAGCGCCGCCCCTGAGAGAAAAATGTGACCTTTCGCTTCCTAGAAGGGAACCGGACTGGTGCCGGTCACGATCGCGATCGCGAGCAGCGTTGCCGCGATCAGGGTGGTGATGATGGGAAATGCCATGATTCTGGATTATTCGAAAAGTGCGTTCCACCCGGGACCGTTGACGGGGTCCGCCTCGTTCACCCACTTGCTGGTGGTCACCAGTTGGAGACTGAGAACAGCAAGGGCAAAGATAAAGGCCACGATCGACAACACGCTGGCGACCGTATCCTTCTCCTTCTCTTCAACCACGGTCTGGATCCTGCCCTGCGTGGCGGAAAGAGCGGTGGGCGCGCCAAGGGCCTGGGTGGCCGATCCGAGCTGCACCGTCGCCTTCGGGAGCGCTTGCGTCCCACCCGGCCCAGCGGGAGCGCCGGGAGTAATGGTCGGGGTGAGAGGCTGGGTCTTCAGAGGAGTCGTCTTTGGCGCGATGGTCCCGGGCGTTTTCAACTGCACGGTCGGAGCCGGGGCGGCGGGCCTGGGCGCGTTGCTCGGCTGGGCGGTTTTCAACGGAATGGTCGGAGCCGGAGCCGGAGCCGGTGGCTTGTCGGCAGGCCGGGCGACCGCCGGGGCCTGGGGAGGAGCTTCGCCTTCCGGGGTGGCCTTCAAGGTCACTCGCACCGTCTCTTTCTTCAACGGCACGGCCGAGGTCTTCTTCATCGGCTTGGGAGGCTTGGGAGGTTGCTGGTCGTCTTCACTCATGGCGAATCGAAGTGGATCGTGTTTGGTATTGGGGGCGGCGGAATACGCGCCCGAGCCTGAATTTAAGGAAACCTCGCCGACGGCGGTCAATCTCGCAAGCCCAAAAATGGGGGTGGCTTCGACGTAAAACCAAGGATTTCCGGGCCTTCCGGGATCTCTCTTCCCCATTTGAGTCACCCCGGGCCGGACCACGGGGTGGGGCCGGGCGCGCACCAGACGGAACTTGGCTCGACGCGGCCGTCTTGTTCAATTCCCCTGGCCCCGGGTATGAAACGCCTCCCGAAAACCCTCGTTTTTCTCCTCCTCATCGCGCTGGCGGGGGCCCTCTTGTGGCGGCTCAAGCTGCACCTCGTCCCGGCCGGGGCCAAGCCCGTCGCCTTCCTCTTCGCCTCCACCGACCCGCAATTCTCCACCTCTCCCGGAGGCCGCAAGCTTTACTACCGTTTCAACGACGCCGGGGCCGCGCACAGCGGCTTCCACTATACGTGGTGCTACACCGATCACTGGCTCACCGGCAAAAAGGTCATCGCCGGCGGCTACTCGGAGCCCGCCGTGCGCAACGGCGAGGTCGAGTTTCCGATGGTCTGGCACGATAACGGGAGCGACTTCAGCGTCCGCTTCGCAGCGGGTCGCCACGATTCGACCATCCTCTGGTATTCCGGCCAGTTCCCCTGATATTCGCACCTCTTGCGATTCTCCTCGCATCGCTTCAGAACCGCTTGCGCCCCCCACCGAGATGCGTAAGGTCCCCTCCCGGATCCATCAGCCCCCCAATGCCCACCCACCGCCGCCGCTTCCTGAAAAA
>CAUZKZ010000184.1:0-9965 GCA_963580345.1 Verrucomicrobiia bacterium
GGTCTCGCCCTGCTGGCCACCGTCTCGTCCTTCACCCTGGCGGGCTTCTCCTACCTCTTTCTGATGCCGGCGGTGCTCTGCCTGGCGGCGGTCCTGCTCCTCCTCCAGGTCCCGCCCCCGCGGGTCCGCCTCGCCGCTGCCTGCCTCTGCCTCGCATTTCTTACCGCTGTGATCGGTTTTCCCATCCTCATTCGTCTCCCGCAGGCTCTGGGCGTGGTCCTCTCGGCCCCGGCCGTGGGTGCGGTGGTGGCCCTGCTCCTCCTGCCGGTCGCACCGCTCCTCGGCGAACTCCGGCGCTGGTCATTGTACCAGGCCGCGCTCGGTCTCGCCCTGCTCACGGGAGGGATCATTTTCCTGTCCGTGAAAACCCCGGCTTTCAGCCCCGACGCTCCGCAGCAAATCACCCTCTCCTATCTCGAGGAGATCGGCAGCACGCACGCCCAAGTGTCCCTCTCGTCATGGGAAGCCCCGGTGCCCGACTCTCTCGTCGAGGGTTACACGCGCCTCAAAAAGCCCAACCCGGTCTTTCCGCGTGAGGGGTTCGCGGTGGGCGTTACATCGGCCGGCCTCACCGCTCCGGAGGCCGCTCTCCTGGATTGGAACTCGGCGGATGGCCTCCACACCGGCCGAGTTCGCCTGAAACCCTCGCGTGCATCCCAGCAAATCGTGGTGATCGTGCCAGCCTCCCTCGCTCTCGAAAAAATTTCTTCCCAGGGCATGGATCTCACAATGCCCGCCAAGGAGTCGGACGACCGCAGGTGGCTCCGCTTCCGCGGGTTGCCCGGGGACGGCATCGAGCTCACTCTCTCGTGGCGGGGCTCACCGGAATTGTCGCTGGTGGTGGCGGGCGTCACCCCAGGCCTCCCCGCCCTCCTCGATCAACTGGCGGCCACGCGCGACGAACTTCCCGCCTGCACGGCCCACATGGGCGACGTCACAATCGTCTACCGCGAGATTGTCCTCACCCCGTAGACCCCGGTCAGGCAGCCAGGCGCGTATCCCGGAAGACCATCTTTCCTCCCTCCACCTCCGCTTCGATCACGTCGTCTTCGCCGAATCGCCCTTCCAGGACATCGAGGCTGAGGGGATCGAGCAAGTGCTTCTGGATGGCCCGCTTCAGCGGCCGCGCTCCGTAGACCGGGTCGTACCCCTGGTTGCCGATAAACTCCTTGGCCGCTTCGCTGAGCGCGAGGCCGAGACCCTGCTTGGCGAGGCGCCGGCGCACCCGCTCCAGTTGCAATCCCACGATCTGGGAAAGCTCGTCGCGATCCAGGCGATCGAAGATGATGGTCTCATCGACGCGGTTCAGAAATTCGGGGCGGAAGTGGGCGCGGAGAGCCTCGGTCACCATCGCTTCGCGCTCTTCCGCATTCTCGTCACCCATGATGAACTGACTCCCGATGTTGGACGTCATGATGAGCACCGTGTTCCGAAAATCGACCGTGCGCCCCTGACCATCCGTAATGCGCCCGTCGTCGAGAACCTGCAGCAGGACGTTGAAGACATCCGAATGCGCCTTTTCGATCTCGTCGAAGAGCACCACCGAGTAAGGTTTGCGCCGCACGTACTCGGAGAGTTGTCCGCCTTCTTCGTAACCCACATATCCCGGCGGGGCTCCGATCAGGCGCGCCACGCTGTGTTTCTCCATGTACTCCGACATGTCGATGCGCACCATGGCGCCCTCGTCGTCGAAAAGAAACTCCGCCAGCGCCTTGGAAAGCTCCGTTTTGCCCACCCCCGTGGGCCCGAGGAAGAGGAAGGAGCCGATCGGCCGGTTCTCGTCCTGCAACCCGGCCCGTGCTCGTCTCACCGCATTGGATACCGCCTCGATGGCTTGCCGTTGCCCGATCACGCGTTCGCCGAGCCGCTCTTCCATCTTCACCAGCTTGGCCCGCTCCCCCTCCTGCAGCCGGCTGACCGGAATGCCGGTCCAGGACGACACCACCTTGGCGATATCCTCTTCGGTGACCTCCTCTTTCAGCAATTGTCCGGTCTTTTGCAGATCCGCCAACCGATGCTGCGCCTCCTGGGCGTGCTTCTCCGCCTCCGGCAGCTTGCCGTAGGTCAGCTCCGAAGCACGCGTCAGGTCCCCGATCCGCTTGGCCTGTTCCGCCTCCGTTTTAACCGCGTCGATCTCCTCCTGGAACTTGCGCACCTCGTCGATGATCTCCTTCTCGTTGCGCCACTGCGCCATCAGCCCGGCGGACTTCTCCTTCAGGTTCGCCATCTCTTCCACCACCTTCGCCAGGCGTGCCGCGCTGGCCGCATCGTTTTCCTTCTCGAGGGCCTGCCGTTCCATTTCGAGTTGCATGACCTGGCGCTCGACCTGGTCGATCTCGGTCGGCATCGAGTCGAGTTCGATCTTCAGGCGCGAGGCCGCCTCGTCCATGAGATCGACCGCCTTGTCGGGCAGGAAGCGGTCCGAAATGTAACGGTCACTCAAGGTGGCGGCGGCTACCACGGCGCTGTCCTGGATGTGCACCCCGTGGTGCACTTCGTAGCGTTCCTTGAGGCCGCGCAGGATTGCGATGGAATCATCCACCGAAGGCTCATCGACCTTCACGGGCTGGAAGCGGCGCTCGAGGGCGGCGTCCTTCTCGACGTATTTGCGGTATTCGTCGAGGGTGGTGGCCCCGACGGTGCGGAGTTCCCCGCGCGCCAACTGTGGCTTGAGGATGTTGGCGGCGTCCACCGCCCCTTCGCTGGCCCCGGCGCCCACGATGGTGTGCAGCTCGTCGATGAAGAGCACGATCGCGCCCTCCGACTCCGTCACTTCCTTGAGAAAGGCCTTGAGGCGGTCCTCGAACTCGCCGCGGTACTTGGCGCCCGCCACCATACCTCCCAAGTCCATCGAGATGATGCGTTTTCCCTTCATGGCATCCGGCACGTCGCCGCTCACAATCCTTCGCGCCAGTCCCTCCACGATGGCGGTCTTCCCGGTTCCGGGCTCCCCGATGAGAACCGGGTTGTTCTTGGTGCGCCGGGAGAGCACTTGCATGATGCGCCGGATCTCCTCGTCGCGCCCGATCACCGGGTCGATTTTCCCGGCCCGCGCCCGGGCCGTGAGATCGGTGCCGTATTTCTCCAGAGCCTGGTATTTTCCTTCCGGCGACTCGTCGGTCACCTTCTGGCTGCCCCGCACCTCCTCCAGCGCCTCGTCGAGAGCCTTTTTGGTAACACCAGCCTCCTCCAGCAACTTTCCGGCGGGAGATCCCGCCTGCAACGCTCCGAGCAGGTAGTGCTCCACGCTCAGGTACTCGTCACCCAACCTCTCGCGCGCCTCGTCGGCGGCATCGAGGGTAGACCGCAGTCCGCAGCTGATCTGCGGTTGGGCGGTAGCCCCCTGCATGCGCGGCTCGCGATCCAGGGCCGTCACGATCGCCGCTTTCAACCTGGGGAGATCCACCCCCGCCTTCTCCAGGATTGGCACCACCACTCCCCCTTCCTGCTGGATCAACTCCAACAGGACGTGTGCGCTCTTCAACTCCGCGTGGGCGGACTTCGACGCCAGCCGCTGGGCGGCCTGCAGCGCTTCCTGAAGCTTGATAGTAAGTTTATCGAGTCCCATAAGATTGTTCGTGGATTACCTCGTTCTCTCTTAGCAAAGAGCGAGCCATGGCAGGAAGGTGCTCCCCTGGCGGCGGGTAGGCCGAAATGCCGGGAAATTCGGCGATCGGACCGGCACGGCCCCGCGTCATCTTGGCGCAGCGTCGCGTCAGGCTGTCGACCGAACGCGTCAGGATGTCGGGGATTCGAAGAGGCAACCGATTTCCGTTCCATACCAGGGAAGACCCCACCCATTCGATTCTCGATGGCGTGAAGATGGCGGTGCGCATCGCGCGCTCCGGTGAAGAGGGTGACATGGCATGACCAGTGGGAGGGACGGCCCGGCGCGGGCGGATTGCGCTCCCGGAACAGTTTCTCCCGACGGACCACGCGGGGCCTCGCCCCCGCTCCTCGGGATTTGCACTCGGCCTCGCCGCCCCCCAAACTTCCGCGCCATGACGCCTCGCCAGCGCCTCCTCCTGATCGTCCCGGGCCTCCTCTTCCTGGTCGCGCTTGGCGCATTCGAGTTGGGCCGCGCCGCGGGCCAGAAGATGGCGGAGCGCAAATACGCCGCGGATTCCCGTGCGGACCGCCACGAAGTGCGCACGCAGGACGACGCCACACTCATGAAAACGCTTCTCGCGCAGAATCTCGCGGAGCGGACCTTCGACCTGCCCGGCGTGATCGAGGCCTCCACCGGCAAGATCCTCCGGCCCTTCGATCCCTCCGACCCGGCCTCCGGCACGGTGCTCGCCGCGATCCGATCCGCCGCCGACGCGGCTCTCATCGCTCACAACGCCCCCGATTCGCCGATCCGCGGCCTACGGCGCATTAACGAGGCCTCCCGTTTCTTCGAGGACAGCCTGCGCGAGAAAATCGATGCCGATCCGGCCCTTTTCTGCACCATTCCCCAGACGGCGGACGGCAAGGAGCGACGGACTGGATATCCCGATCTCCGGATCGAGCATATCGCTTCCGGTCAGGTCGTTTACCTCGACCCCAAGCTCTTCGAGGCGAGCAGTCGCCAATCCTCACTGCGCTCCTTCTACTATTCCCCTCGACCCGAGTCTTCCAAAGTGGTGGACGACGCCTCCCACCTCCTGCTCGGCATCTCGCACGACGGGGTCGATGGCAACTGGACCTTCACGGGCTGGGAGGTGATCGACCTGGCCCGCCTGCAAGTGCGCCTCAAGGCCGAATTCCAAGCCTCGAATCGGGATCTCTATCGCGAAAACGCCCGACTCGCCGTCTCCGGGTCCGCGAACCCGAAGTGAAATCCCGGCTTAAATTCCGTGCGCCGCTGCCGGATCGATCCTACCCTCTTGCCGTGGGAACCCAGTCCTCACGCACCAGCGGCTCCGTCGCGATGGACGACTACCTCGAGCAGATCCTGCATTTGATCGAGGAGAAGGGATATGCGCGGCCCGTCGATATCTCGAAACGCCTCGGGATCTCGCAGGCCAGCGTCACCAACATGCTCCAGCGCCTCGACTCCGAGGGACTCGTGAAGCACGAGAAGTATCGCGGGACAGTCCTCACCGAAGAAGGCCGCCGCATCGCACGCGCCATCATCGACCGCCACGAACTCCTCACCGAGTTCCTGCAACTCTTCGGGATCGACGAGGAGACCATTTATCGCGATGTCGAAGGCATGGAGCACCACGTTTCGCGCGCGACCCTCAACGCCCTGCGAGCCGTCACGCGGACCCTCCGCGAGTCCAAGGAGTTTCGCGACGGGGTCCTGAGACGCTTCGAGACATGATCTCTCGAATCACCTTGTGCCTTCCGTAGATCGGGAGTGAAATGGCAAGAGCGTCAATGCCGCTCCACTGCCATGAACACACCGATCCTTGCCCTCTGCGCGTTGCTCGTCGGCGCCGTCTCCCTGCCTGCCGGTGATCTCCCCCTGGTCGGCAAGGTGGAAGCCCAACCCCTCGCGGCGCAGGCCAGGCGTGTGACCCAGGCGCTCGAGTTCGTGGGCGCACCGCTCACCCCCGCCCAGCAGACTGCCCTCACCGCGGCCCTCGCCGAACAGGAGGAAGCGAATCTCGTGAAGGCGGTGCAGGCCGTCTTCGATCCGCTTTGCCTGGTGGGCGTCAACATCAACCCGGAATCCCGCGTGAAGGTCGCGGCCGGCCCGGCTCGGCCCGACCTGGTGGAAGCGGGCTGGACGGTCTTCCTCATCAGGATCCACAACGAGGCCGGCGTCACAGCGGCCCTCCGCGTTCAGAGCCCAAACGCCCGCAGCATGCACAACTCCCCCAAGGCCGAACTCGCCAACCGCTGGCTGGACCTGGCCACCTTTGCCTGCTGCGCCTGAAGGACCAGATCTATCCCGGCGGGGAGTCCAAGCACCACTGGCCCACCCTCTGCCTCAACACCATTCGCTGGGCCAGGAAACAGGGCGCGGTGGTGGGTCCCGCTCACTCCGGATGGGGGTTGAAGGTTTCCGGCAAGGAATTGCCGAACTACAACCCGGCCCCCTTCGACAGGATCGGCGCCAACGAATACATCGTCGATGTCACCCACACCGTGGACGGGCCCCGCGGCGCCCAGGTCCCCGCCGTGGACTTTCTCTCGATGGTCGATACGCCCCATGTGTGGGAGCTCAATATCTGGTACCACACGCTCAACTGCGGGTTCCGCACCCGGATCAGTGGCGAGACCGATTTTCCCTGCATCTGCGGCGAACGGGTCGGGTTGGGGCGTTCCTATGTGAAGCTCGACGACAAGCTGACCTACGACGCCTGGTGCGAGGGAATCCGCCAGGGGCGCAACTATGTCGGCGACGGGCGCTCGCACCTCATGGAGTTCGTGGTGGGCCCCGTGGCGGTCGGTGAAAAAGGCAGTGCTTTCAACCTCGACGCCCCGGGCAAGGTGACCGCGACCGTCAAGGCCGCAGCCTTTCTGCCTGAAGCCCCGCTCCCCGGCCTGCGGGACCGTCCCTACGATCAAAAACCGTACTGGCACGTGGAGCGCGCCCGCCTGGGAGACTCTCGCGACGTGCAGGTCGAACTCGTCGTGAACGGCCGGCCGGTGGCGCAATCCCGGCTGCGGGCCGATGGTAAGCAGCAGGACCTCGCCTTCGAGGTAATCATCGAGCGCAGTTCCTGGGTGGCGGCCCGCATCCTGCCCACTTCCCACACCAATCCGGTCTGGGTCACGGTCGGCCAGAAGCCGGTCCGTGCTTCCCGGCGCAGCGCCGAGTGGTGCCTGCAGGGGACGGAAACCTGCTGGAAACAGAAGGAAAAATTCATCAATGCGAGGGAGATGGAGGACGCCCGCAAGGCCTACGCCCACGCCAGGGCCACCTACGCCCGCATCCTCACCGAGTGCAACGTGCCGTAGCGCCCTCCCCTCCCGCGAGAACGCAAGCCTGATCGCGGCGCCACCCCGGGTTGCCGGCGATCGCCCGGAGCGGGATGGAGAGTAGGCAGTTGACAGATCGGCGGACGGGCTCTGAATTGCCGGCCATGACCTGGAACGAACGTTTTATGGAACTCTTCCGCCGATGCGTGGAGCGCTACCACGGCGGTGACTCCGAATTTGATAACTACTATTCGAAGGAGGATCGCGAGTTTCTCCGGGAGATCGGCTACAAGCCCCGGGAGCTCTTCGACTTCGTCGAGGATCTTGTCGATGAAGGGGAACCCGATGAGACCACCGCACTCCTGATTGCCGGTGCCCGCCGCGATTACCTGACGGTCATGCAGAAAAACCGGCTCAGCGATCACGAGATCACGCGGGACGATCTCCCCACCTTCGGCGACCTTCTTGACGGGGTGGCCTACCTGCCGCGTATCATCACGAAGGCGCGCGCCAAGCTCCGCGGGGAGCTCGATCCCGACCTCATGTTCGGCTGCGGCGGAGACCGAAATTTCTTTCGCGAGCACGGCGAAATTCACCCTGCCGACTTTCTGCGCACGGTCTGGGCCGCCGGCGACGACGACCAGCGAATCCTGGCCTACGTGCGGGAGTGCGCGAGCCGGGGGGCGAACGCCGAACTCCTGAATTCCTGACTGCAAACGCCGAATCTGAAATGCTCACGCCACTTGCAGGACGGCCGCCCCGAATCCATGTGAACCACCGGGCCGGCGAGGCGCCCGACCTGCGCTCCGGTTGCAGCCCAACGATGCCCGCGCGGAGTTCCTCAGGATCCCGGATCCGCCCCTGAGGATACTCGTGCAAGCCTGCCATGACCAAATACGACGGCGAACAAATCCTGGTGGTCTCCCGGGCGCTTTTCGACGACCTGGGCGCCTTCCAGGGTCTCACGACTGCGACCGAGAAGTACGTCCCGGCCCTGCTCGATCCCGCCAACAACTATTTCATGGATCGCGCCGCAGCCGAAGAGGATCCCGCCCACAAGCAGATCATTCCCTACGCCCTCTTTCGGCACGCCGACCGCTATCTCCACTACGTGCGCGGCCAGGCGGGTGGCGAACGCCGCCTCCACGCCCTCGGCTCACTCGGAATCGGTGGCCACATCAATCCCGTCGATGAACGGGAAGACCATCTCGGCCGCGCCACCTACATGGCCGGAGTGGCACGGGAGATCGAAGAAGAACTCGTCCTCGACTGCGTGCCCGTCCAACGCATCGTGGCGCTCCTCAACGACGACAGCAACGCGGTCGGACAGGTCCACCTCGGCGTGGTCCATCTCTTCGAACTGACCAGCAGCCAGGTCGAGGCGCGCGAGGAGGCTCTCGCCGAGATGCAGTTTCGCAGCGCCCAGGATCTGCAGGGGCCTCTCTATGACTCCCTGGAATCCTGGTCACAGTTCTGCGTGGATGCCCTGGACCGTTTCTGATCCCGGCCGGAAAACCGGTCAATCCTCGTAAGATTCCTCCACACGCTTTGCAACGTCGAGGTAACCGTAGTCGACCTCGTAGATCTGCTTGAAACAATCGAGGGCGGCAGTCTTCTCACCGACCTTGTCGTGGATGAGCCCAAGTTCGTAGAGGACTTCCTTTTTGGTGGTGTCCATGCCGTGCAGGTCCGCGTTTGCATCCGTGAGTTGCTTGACGGCCATGTCGTGCATTCCCTTCGCATCGAAGGTCCGGCCCAGGAGAAGAAGCACCCGGGTGCGGATGTGCGGGTTGCGGGTGGCCTGCTGAAGGTGGGGAATCGCTTCGCTGTATTTCCCGGCATGGTAAAGGGCCTGCCCCAGGTCGTAGCGCAATTGCGGGTCGGTAGGATTCTGCTCCACGCGCTTGGTCCGCTCTTCGACCTGCTCGGCGACACGGGAACTCCGGTGCTCTTCCAGTCGGGTGCGCGCGTCCTCATCGTCGGGATTTTCCTTCACCCTCATTTCCAGTTCCCTGAGTTCCCACTCCGCAGCGCGGTCCTTCATGTAGGCGGCCTTGTTCTTGAGCGCCACGTCACCGCTGCTGATGCTGTGAGCCCATTCAAAGAGCTGGTGGGCCATCGGCCAATCTTCCAGCTGTTCGTACACTCCGGCGAGTTGCTTGACGATGTCGAGGTTGTTGACGTCCTCGTTGTACTGCTCGATGAGCTGGTCCCGCTTTTCCTCGAGTTGGTCGTGGGTCATCGCGGCGCGCGAGGACTTCTCGAGTTCCAACGTCTCGGCATCGTCCTTCATCATGAACTCCCCGGTCGCGCTCCGGCTCTTCGACATGGAGGCCCGCGCGGTGGCATCCTTCTCGCCTTTCACCGCATCGGTGTCGGTGGCGTCGGCTTTGCAGATATCCCTGTAAACCTTCGCAGCATCCTCCGTCATATCGCGGTTCATGTAGAACTCGGCGAGCTTGTGGAGGAGCTTGGTGTTCTCGGGGTTGGCCCTCCGGACCGTCTCGAGGGCGAAGGCGGCCGTTTCGAGCATGTTGGCCCGGATCGCACTGTCGAAAAGGAGATCGTTCGCGGCGGCATTGTAGGGATCCTTTTCAAGCTCCTTTTCGAGGGCTTCCATCACGCCCACCGGATCCTTCTTCGACTGCCCCTGTAGCTTCATCACCGAGAGCCCGCCCCCGCCGAAACGCTTTTTCTTCGGCGGCCCCGCCATCGCCATTTCGGCCGCCCGCAGTTTTCGCCGCCCATCGACGAATCCCGGCTCCAGCTTGAGGAGCGACATGAGGATCTTCACCGCATAGCTGTAGTGCTTCTGCTCGAGGGCAGCATCCGCCTTCAGGACCAGCGCAACCAGATTCTTGGGGAGATTCTCAGCAGCGGTTTCGGTGGGTTTGTCGGGTTCGATAGGTTGTTCAGCCATGACTAAAGATTGCGTGGGGCGCTAATGAAACCACTTCGGACCGGCATGGCAAGCGCCCGCTTCGGACGGGAAATCTAGCCCGACTTTCACGATTCGGCGAGGGTCTGATTTTTTTCCTTCAAGAATTCCGCCGGTCTGATCGCGCCGCGGCTGGATTTTCCAAAATTGTGGTCGGGGGTCGCTGACTTGC
>CAUZKZ010000185.1:0-9866 GCA_963580345.1 Verrucomicrobiia bacterium
TGAAGCGGGGCGACATGCCGAACATCTTCGTGGAGGCCGTGGCGCTCTCGAATGGGGCGGTCGTGACACAGACGAAGCAGATCGTCCTGCCGCCGGAGAAGCGGCTGTTGAACGTGGAAGTGATACCTGGCAAGGCGAAGTACAAGCCGCGGGAGAAGGGGTCGTTGAAGCTCCGCCTCAAGGACGAGCAAGGGGAACCCTTCAAGGGAACCACGGTGGTGACGGTCTACGACAAGAGCCTCGAATATATCTCGGGCGGCTCCAACGTGGGCGATATTCGGGAGTTTTTCTGGAACTGGAAGCGATCGTTCCGGCGCTCCGGTCTGATTCACTCGCAAAACCTGCGGGGCTACAACCTGGCGCGGCTGAAGGCCATCACGATGCAGACCCTGGGGCGGTTTGGCGGGGGGTTGGCGGATATGGATGGGCAACGAAAGGAGGGGTTCGGCCGCAGGGGAAACCGGAAGCAGTTCGCAGCGCGGAGCGTCAATGAAACCAATGGCCTCGCTGCCCCTGGTGCAGCTCTTGAGGCCGGGGATCGAGCCGCGCCGCAGGAGCGCGACGACTCGGGGCCGGCCCCCGAGGTGGTGGTGCGCTCCGAATTCGCCGACCTGGTGAAGTGGGCGGGCGCGGTGACGACCAACGAGCGGGGAGAGGCGGGAATCGAGGTCGAGTACCCCGACAATCTCACGACCTGGAAGGTGAAAACCTGGGCGTTGGGACACGGGACGCGGGTGGGCGAGGGATCGGCGGAGGTCATCACGAGCAAGGACCTGATCATCCGGTTGCAGGCGCCGCGATTCTTCGTGGAGAGCGACGAAGTGGTCCTGAGCGCGGTGGTGCACAACTACCACGAGGTCGCGAAGGAAGTGAACGTTTCCCTCGAACTGGACGGCGGCACGCTGGTGGCGAAAGGGCCGGCCTCCTCGCGGATCGCAATCCCGGCAGGGGGAGAGAAGCGGGTCGACTGGCTGGCGGTGGCAAAGTCGGAGGGCGAGGTGACGGTGCGCATGAAGGCCATTGCCTCCGACGACGCGGACGCGATGGAGATGACCTTCCCGGTCCATGTGCACGGAATGGCGCGGACCGAGTCGTGGAGCCGAGCCCTCAAGCCGAAGGGCAAGAAGGCTGTAATCGATTTCGAAGTGCCGGCCAAGCGACGCCCGGACCAGACTCATCTCGAGATTCGTTACTCACCCACGGTGGCGGGAGCGATGATCGACGCGTTGCCCTACCTGGCGAACTACCCTTACGGGTGCACGGAACAGACCTTGAACCGATTCGTGCCGACCGTGATCACGCAGCGCCTGCTGCAGGACATGGGCGTCAATCTCCAGGAGGTGAAGAACAAGCGCGTGAATCTTAATCCACAGGAGATCGGCGCCGCCAAGAAGCGGGCTGCACAGTGGAAGATGTGGCAGGAAAATCCGGTGTGGGACAAGGACGAGGTGGACAAGATGGTGCGGGAGGGCATCCAGCGCCTGCGCGAGATGCAGAATGACGACGGGGGCTGGGGCTGGTTCTCCGCCTACGGTGAAAAATCGTATCCACATATGACCGCGGTGGTGGTGCATGGCCTCACGGTCGCCATGCAGAACGGGGCCACAATTCCCAACGACATGCTGGCCCGCGGCGTGAGCTGGCTGCAGAGGTCGGAGGAGCGCGAGGCGGAGCGGATCCGCATGTGGAAGAAGCGGAAGCGCGATACCAAGCAGCAGGCCGACGCGCAGGATGCGCTGGTGCGGCGGATCCTGGGGGAAGCCGGGACCGATCATGACGAGATGCTGGGGTTCCTTTTCCGCGACAAGGTCGACCTTCCGGTCTACGCGAAGTGCCTGCTGGGCCTGGAGCTCCACCGCAAGAAGGAGAAGGAAAAGCGGGATGCCGTCATCACGAACATCGAGCAGTTTCTCCAGAAGGACGACGAGAACCAGACGGCGTGGCTGGAACTTGGGAACGGCGGCTATTGGTGGTATTGGTATGGGAGCGAATTCGAAGCGCACGCCTGGTACCTGAAATTACTTGCCGCGGCGAAGCCGAAGAGCCCGCAGGCGAGCGGACTGGTGAAGTACCTCGTCAACAACCGCAAGCACGCCACCTACTGGAAGGTCGACCCGCGACACGGCCTATTGTATCGAGGCGATCGCGGACTACCTGCGGGCCAGCAAGGAAGACAGCCCCGACATGGAGGTCGAGGTGGTCCTTGACGGGAAGGTGCTCAAGACGGTGAAGATCACGAAGGAGAACCTCTTCAGTTTCGACGGCACCACCATCGTGGCCGGGGACGCTCTCGGGACCGGCAAGCACAAGGTGGAATTGCGGAAGAGCGGGAAGGGTCCGCTTTATGCGAACGTTTACCTGACGGTGTTCAGCAAGGAAGACTTCCTGAAGAAGGCCGGACTGGAGGTGAAGGTGGAGCGGACCCTCTACAAGCTGGTGCCGGTCAAGGCCACTCAGGACGTAGCGGGATCGAAGGGGCAGGCCCTCAAGCAGCGCAAGGAAAAGTATGAACGCGTGAAGTTATCGGCGGGCGATGAGGTCAAGAGCGGCGACTTGATCGAGGTGGAACTCTCCGTGGAGAGCAAGAACGACTACAGCTACCTGGTCTTCGAGGACTGGAAGGCGGCCGGCCTGGAGGCGGTGGAAGTGCGCAGCGGTCACACCTACGACGGCGGACTGGGTGCTTTCATGGAATTTCGCGACGAGAAGGTGGCGTTATTCGTGAGGTCGTTGCCGCGAGGGCGGCACAACTTGAACTACCGGCTTCGGGCCGAGATCCCGGGAAAATTCAGCGTGCTGCCGACGAGGGCGGAAGGAATGTATGCGCCGGAACTGCGGGGGAACTCGGACGAGATGAAGCTGGTAGTGCGGGACCGGTAACGAACGCGGCGCGGCCCCGGCCCAACTAACCCGAGAGCTTGCGTTCGAGCTCGAGGTCGAGGTCGGCGCCGTTCTCGAGGGCTTGCCGGTAGTATTTGAGGGCCTCGAGCTTCGAGCCGCGCAGCTGGTAAATCTTGGCGAGATTGTAGTAGGGCTCGGTGAGGGTGGGATCGATGCGAATGGCCTCCTTGAAGTGGTGCTCGGCCGCGTCGAACTGGTTGCCGTTTCCGGCCACGCTTCCGAGGAAGACGTGGGCCTGGGCATTGTTGGGGTCCTGGTCGATGGCCTTGGCGAGGTAGACCCGGGCCCGTTGCAGGTCATTGAAGCGGTAGTAGCAGACGCCCAGCATGAATTGTGCGAAGGGGAGGTTGTCACCGCGGATGACGAGAGCGTCGTTGAACGCGGCGATGGCGAGGTCAAGTTCGTCGATCTTGATGTGCACCACGCCGAGGTTGAGGATGGTGGGGACGTGCCCGGGGTGCTCGCTGAGGATGGATTCGAAGACCTCGCGGGCGGCGAGGAAGCGCTCGTTGGAGTAGGCCCGCCTGGCGAGCATTTCCTTGATGGAGATGCTCTGCTGGAGATCCTGCGCAGCATTGACAACCTCGCGCTGGTTGGGGCGGTCGGCGAAGATGAAGTCCTGGTCGACCTGGTAATCCTTGATGAGCTTGCTTTCCTCCTCGGTGAGCTTGAGTTCCTGGCCGAAGAAGGCGTCCAGTTCGCCGACGAGGTTGCTATCCTGGAGGCCGATACGCTTCACCTCCTCCATCACGGCGGCCTTGGCAAGTTGGCGGTGTTCCTGGACTCGCAGTTGACGCGAAATAATTCCGCGCAACATCTCCATTTCCTCACGGGTGCGGCGGTCGAGGGCGGGGTTCTTGAGATCGGCGTCGAGTTCCTTGCCGGCTTCGCGGAGGCGTATTTCGAGAGCTGCCAGCCGGCTGGCCTGGGAGGCGGATTCCTTCTGGAGTTCGATGATGCGGGCCTTGGTGGCAGTCAGTTCGACCCTGGCATTGAGTAGTTCATCCTTGGTGGAGTTATTGTCGGCGAGAAGTTCCTGGAGGCGGTCGCGGGCGATCTTGAGGTCGCGGCCGAGGTCCATATTCTGCTTGATGAGAATGCGCACCCGCTCGCTCTCGTTGAGCTTGAGGAGGGCCGCCATTTGGTCCCGCTCGACGAGGAGGGAATCGCGTTCCTCCCGAAGATCGAGGATCTCGGCCCGGGCCTCCTGAAGTTGGCGCTCCAGTTGGGCGTTGCGAGCCTGGAGAGTGGCGAACTTCTTGTCCTTCTCGACGGCCTTTTCCTTCATCTCCTTGAGCTGCCGGCGAAGTCCTTCCACGGCGCGGTTGGCGGCGGTCTGCTGGGCCTTCACCATGTCGTCCAGCTCCTGGGCGCGCTCCTTGGCGGCCCCGGCCTCAGCCTTGGCGGTTTCCAATTGGGCCAGAGTATCGTGTTGTTCGGCTCGGCTCTGGCGCAGGGCGAGCGCCATGGCGCTGCGTTCCTGTACGACCTTGTCGATGCGCTGGTTGAGCTCTTCCAACTGGCTGGCTACGGGTGCGCGCGCCATGCGGTCGCGTTGTGACTCGAGTTCCTTGAGGGTACTGCGGAGCCGGACGGCGTTGGCATCGCGATCGGAGCGGGCCTTCTTCAGCTCGTTACGGTATTGCAGGATTTGGCGTTGCAGGGCATCGACCTGCCGCCGCTTGTCTTCGGTGAGCCGGGGGACCTCCAACTTGGGGCGTGGGGCGGGAGGGCTGGGACCCTCCACGAGGTCCTTGGTCTTTTTTTCGGCCGTTTGTTGCTCCCCGCGAGCCCTGGCCTTGATGGCGACCATGGCCTCGGCAGTGATCTTCTGGCGATCCTTGACGAGATCAGTTTTCCAGTCGGGGTTGTAGAGGGCCACGGAGTCGAAGAGTTTCTTGGCCTTGTCGTACTTGTCGAAGGCGTCCAAAAAATTTCCGGCCTTTTCGTCTTTCTCTGCCTCGCGGGCGGTCAGCCACGCCTGAAAATAAACGTTGGAAGGATCAAACTGAGCCAGGTTGGCGTCCTGCCCTCCGGCCGGGAGGCAAAGGAAGTGGGCCGCCGTAGCAGCAAGAAAGCTGCAAGCGATTGATCGCAGGTGTGTCATGCGAGGGGCACCATAAGGCAGGCCGGGGCAATGGAAAAGTCAGAATCGAATCCACTCAAGGCCTTTGATTCTTAGGGGTTTGTAGCCAATCCTGGATCTCCTCGAGAGGGAGGCAGTTCAAAATGTCCCCGCGTCGGAGCCAGCCTTTTCGCGCCACGCGTACCCCGAAATGGAGGGTCTGGAGCTGGTCGGCGTGGTGGGCATCGGGGTTGATGGAGCACATGACGCCGCGGTCGCGGGCGCGGTGCCACCAGCGCCAGTCCATGTCCATGCGCTTTGAGGAGCAGTTCAATTCGATGACGGTCCTGGTCTCCGCAGCGCAATCAATGATCTTCTCGTGATTGACGGCATAGGGCTCGCGCCGGAGGAGGATCCGGCCGGTCATGTGTCCCAGCATGGTGATGTGTGGGTTCTCCATGGCGCGGATAATGCGCTTGGTCATGTCTTTTTCCGACATGCTGAATGAGGCGTGCACGGAGGCCACGGCGAAGTCGAGGCGGGCGAGGAGATCGTCGCTGAAGTCAAGGGAACCATCTCGAAGGATATCGACTTCGCTGCCGCAGAAGAGCCGGAGGCCCTGCATCTTCATGTCGAGGGTTCGGATCGTCTCGATTTGTGCGAGGAGCCGGTCCTCATCGAGGCCATTGGCCTGGAACGACGACTTGGAGTGATCGGAGATTCCGAGGTAGGCCAGGCCCAGATCCTGGGCGGCGCGGGCCATTTCTTCAAGGGTGGAGCGGCCGTCGGATTCGGTGGTGTGGTTGTGGAAGGTCCCACGCAGATTCTCTTGTTCGACGAGGCGGGGGAGATCACCGCCCTCGGAGGCGGCAAACTCGCCGCGATTTTCCCGCAGCTCGGGTTCGATGTACTGCAGGCCCAGTTCCCTGTAGAGGTCGGCCTCCTCCCGGATCGAGGGAGTGGGATCTTCGCGTTGGGAACCCGCCACCGGGGCGAGATGATACTCGTTGAGGGTGAGTTCCTGCTTGAGAGCACGGGACCGCAATTCGACGTTATGCTCCTTGCTTCCGGTGAAATACATGAGAGCGAAGGGCCACTCCGCGGTGGAAATGGCGCGGAGGTCGCACTGCAGGCCGTTTGCGAGCCGGATCGAGGCCTTGGTATCCCCGTGGGCAAGGACTTCCTGGATGCCGTCCAGCTCCGTAAAGAAAGTGGTGAGCACGGAGGGATTCTTCGTGGCGACCAGGAAGTCGAGATCATGCACGGTCTCCTTGGCGCGGCGGTAGGATCCGGCCACCTCGGCCCGGCTCACCTCGGGGTGCTGGCGGAGCAATTGGAGAATGCGTTCGGCATCGGAGGCGACCTCGGCGAGCAGGAAGCGGCCGGAGAAGCGCTCATGGGTCTCGATGGCGGCGAGAATCTTCTCCTCGCTTTTTTTCCCGAAACCGGCGAGATCGCCGACCTTTCCGGCTTCGCAGGCACGGCGCAAGGCGCCGAGGGAGGCGATGCCGAGCTGGTCGTAGAGGAGCTTCGCTTTTTTTGGCCCCAGTCCCTGGAGGTCGAGAATTTCGAAGAGGCCTTCCGGAAATTCAGCTTTGAGGTCCTGGTGATACTGGAGACGGCCAGTCGAGGCCAGTTCGTGAAGCTTCTCCTGCAGGGCGTCCCCGATTCCCTTGATTCCCTTCAGTTCTCCGTCGCCGGCGCGCTTGGCGATATCACCATCGAAGGAGCGCACCACCTCCGCACCGTTGCGGTAGGCACGGATCTTGAAAGGGTTTTCTCCCTTCAGTTCGAGGAGGAGAGCGATCTCGTCCAGGACGTCGGCGAGCGTGTCGCGGGGGACTTCAGGCATGAGGGCGATCTCGGATTTCAGGAATGAGGCGTTTGGATGAGGGGTCCTACTGCAGGATGAGGTCCGACACGACCATGCGGTGATCGGATTCGGCGATCGTGACGACCCGCGAACGAGCCGGGACGAAGGCCTTGGAGGCAAAGATATGGTCGAGGCGCAGGATCGGAAAACTGCGATGGAAGGTGTTGCCCCAGCCGGTTCCGGTCACCGTGAAGGTGTCGGTGTAGTCCTTGCGGAGGGTGCGGTAGATTCGATCGCCGGCGGGGGCATTGAAGTCACCTGCGATGATGACGGCCGGGACGACGGGATTTTGGTTGGTTTTCTCGAGGATTTGCAGGGCGAGAGCCAGTTCGCCGCGGCGAAGTTTGCGATTGTGGTGGTGAGTGCGCCAGCAATCGCGCCGCCAGAGGCTCAGGTCGGTGGAAGCGGCCTGGAGGTGCACATTGACGAGTTCGAGGCGCCGGCCGTTGGGAAGCCGCATGCGAACCTGCTGGCTCCGGTAGAGGGGGTTAGTGATCTGGTGCTCGATTTCGCCGCGCACCACCATGCCGCAGCGGGTCTTGGAATCGTAGCGGTAATCGCCGCGCCCTTCGAAGAGGATTTCGTTGAGCTGGCGCAGCCGATAAGGGTGGGAGATTTCCTGGATAAAGATGAGATCGGGCTGATAGCGTACGATCGGCTCGGAGAAATTCTCGGCGGAGCCGCCCCAATTGATGGTGGCGACGCGGATCACTTCCCGGCCTCCGAAGCGGCCGGGGGTGCCGGGCTGCAATCCCTCGGTTCCGAGGCGGCCGAGCGGCCGGGTTTCATCGGCGACGAAGAGGATCGTGAGGGCCCATGCCGCGGAGGTAAAAAGCGCGAGGGGAGCGCGAAAGAAGATAAAGGCGGAGCTCGAGATGGCGAGTCCGACACTTCCCCAGATCCAGATCGGAAACAAAGTAAAGGCTGCAAAGCGATCAGGCTGGCGCGCGTAGAGGGCGACTGTGACGAGGTGAAACCCGAGGGCGGCCAGCACGAGGGCCCCGGCGAAGGTCTTCCGGCCTGGCCGATTCATAGGTCGCTACTCCTTCAGCTTGCCCTCGAAGATGCGGAGGGCCTCTTGAACGAGAGGATCTTCGTAGAACTTGGCGGGTTTCAGTTCGGCGGCGGGTGCTGTCGCAGCGGCAGAGGACTTGACATCTTTTGCCGGGGTCGGGGCGGGAGCGGAGGCATCCGGGCTGGGAGCGGGATCGGAGCGGCTTTCCGGAGCCCGCTCGATGAGGGACTCGAGCCGATTCTCGAGATCGGGTTCCGGCGGGCTGTTGCGGGAGCGCGCGGCCTTCTTCATCTTTTTGACCGGCGCGGCGGCTTTGGCAGCAGGTGGAGCGGGGGAGTCCGGCGCGGCCGGGGTGGGAGGAGCTCCCCGCTCGAGCGCCTTGATGACATCGCTGATGCGCACCTCGTCGAGGGACTGAGCGGCGCGGATCAGGGCGATCTCAAAGTGGAGTTGCTTGTTGGAGGCACGGCGCATGCGGGAGTCGGCATCGGCGAGGCGGTCCAGGACGCCGAGAAGGTGATCACCGGTGATGGACTCGGCATGGTCGCCGAGGTTTTCCCAGAAGTCGGCGGGCACCTCCGCGGAGGCGACGTCTGGATTCAAGCGGCCGATGAGGAGGGCCCGCAGGAAACCTGCCAACTCGGAGAGGAGTTGCGAGAGGTCTTTTCCCTTGTCGGCCTCCGCCTGAAGGAGCGCGATCCCTTGCGCGATGTCTCGCCGGAATATGGATGACGCGAGGGTCGCCACGGTCTCGACGGAGGTGAAGCCGAACACGTCCTCCACGTTCTGTTCCGTGATGGCCTCACCGCAGAATGCGACGAGTTGATCGAGCATGGATTGAGCGTCGCGCATTCCTCCGTCGGCCCCTTTGGCAATGGCCCATGCGGCGGACGGTTCGAGCGTGACGCCTTCTTCGTCCGCGATGTGGCGGAGGTGACCGGCAATGATGTCGGTCGGGATGGGCCGCAGGTCGAATCGCTGGCAGCGAGAGAGAATGGTGGGAAGGATCTTGTTGGGTTCCGTGGTGGCGAAAAAGAACTTCACGTGTTCGGGCGGCTCCTCCAGGGTCTTGAGAAGGGCGTTGAAGGCCTGGGTGGAGAGCATGTGGACCTCGTCAATGTAGTAGATCTTGAAGTGGCCGTGGGCGGGGGCGTAATTGACAGTGTCGCGGAGGGCGCGAACCTGTTCGACGCCGTTGTTGGAAGCCCCGTCGATTTCGAGCACGTCGAGGGAGCGACCCTCCGCGATCTCGACGCAAATGTCTTCGTCCGGGTCGAAATCGAGCTTGGGTCCGCCGGTGCAATTGAGGGCTTTAGCGAAGATGCGGGCGGTGGAGGTTTTTCCGGTGCCCCGGGGGCCCACGAAGAGGTAGGCGTGGGCGAGGCGGTCGCCCGTGATGGCATTGCGCAGGGTGGTCACGACGTGATCCTGCCCGAGGACGTCGGCGAAAGTCCGGGGGCGGTATTTACGGGCGAAGACCTGGTAGCTCATGCGTGGTCGGGGGCTGAAAAGTCCAAAACCGCGCGTCCTCGCCAGGCGATGACGGGCAAGAAGAAGAGGTGTCCCCCGGGGCGAATGTAGTTGAGAATGGGGGTTTGTCAGTGCTGCAGTTGGGGGAAAATCCGGCGGGTCCCGGGGGGCGGGACGGAAAGGCTTGGAATTGCGCCGCCGGGCGCAGGGAACGGCGGTGGTGAGAATGGGTTGGGAGGCTTCCTTTGGCGTCCGGGTTCAGTCTTTCCGCGGAGGGAAAGCCAACCAGGGAAGCTCCGGCCCCCCGCGGTGGGGGTCGGGCAGGGGTGGACCCGGGAAGGGAGGGCCGGAAACGGATGCCGAGGTTCGCGAAAGAGGGCCGCAATCCGCCGGCCGCGGGCGTGAAGCACGCGGCGGAGGGGATCTATAAAGGACCTTGCCGGGACCGAGGTGGACCGGCATCGCCCAATCCTGCGCCTCGCATCAGACCGTCTGCCGGATCTGCGGGATCGCGGCGAGAAGTTTCCGGGTGTACTCGTCCC
>CAUZKZ010000186.1:0-9784 GCA_963580345.1 Verrucomicrobiia bacterium
CCGGGACGATCCTCCTGCCGAAGACCAGCGTGGCGTGGATCGGGGGACAGTACCGCGATGGGTCCTGGTCATGGATCACCGGCGAGAAGTGGACCTTCACCGCCTGGGTGCCCGCCCCTCCCAACGGGATCGATCCCAAAGCCACGGCACTATGCGTCGTCTCCGGTGAGTCCGGCGGTTGGGACAATGTCGATCCGGCCGCCGACAAGACCGCTTCGGCCTTCATCATCGAGTGGAGCAAAGACCGCGATACCCCGCGCAGCGCTCCGCCTCCCGCCAGAGCGGCCGAATGGCTCGACCTGCGGAAGCGCGCCGGCCTGCGCGTCGCCAGGGACCAGGCGAATCACGCCAGGGCAATCCAGGACAACAGCAAGGACTATAGACGAGCCGTCGACAATTGGTACAACGGATTACCGCTGCAAGGGAGAGTCCGCTATCTTGGCGCAGTCAATGAGGCCAAGCAAATCATTCTCCCGAGCGGCAGAATCGACAAAAACGGTCCGGGAAAGCTTCGCAAGCGACGGAAGGAACTCGGCAACATCTGCAAACACTACCTGATCAATCAGAGGACGAGCGACGCCAGCTACGAAGAGTCGCTGGACAAGTTGCGAAAGGATTACATCGCGCAAATGCAGGAGAAGCGCGAAACCGCCCAGGCCGACCGGCGCATCGATGAGATCGGCGCGATCGAGGAGGAGATCCGGGCCTGTGGCCACGAGGGAGGAACCTTCCGCGAGCACCTCGAGACGGGCCAGTAGGGAGTTCGCCACCTCCACCCTCATCCGGTTGCCAGTGCAGTCATGCCAGGGCAGCCATTCCAATTCCTCAATCCCGGAGGGGTTCCCGCCCCGATCGCGCGGTGCGTCAACGAGTTCTTTCTCGCAGAAGAAGACGAGGTCGCGCCTTGTCACACGATTGGCCATCCACGCCTTCTTCCGCGCAACTCCCAAACATTCGGCCGGTTTGATCCCCTGCGACCCGCCAACCGTTACAATGAAACTGATGCGTAACGAGATCGGGCCGCCCCTCTCATCCCGCCCTCTCCACAAGCCATGAGACCACTCTTTCTCCTCGCGCCCGCCATCTTTGTTGCCAATGCCTGCGCCGAACCACGCATCAGTTCGTGGTTCACGGGCAACTCCGGACAATACGCCAGCCTGTATCCCACCACCGCGGAGCAATCCGCCGGGCCCGGCTCCGCGGTCTCAACCTGGAATCGCGGCGAGGGAGTACAGCTGCAACCTACCTACGCCGGCATCCACGAAATCCGCTCGGATGCCACCTCAGTCTACATCCGCACCACCGGCCTCGCGAGCTATGTCATGGGGCCGTGGTACCTGGATGCCGCCAGGACCAATCTCTTCCCGAATTATCCGGCCAACACCGCCACGATCTACAAGTTGGATCTCGATCCGGGCCCTCCGCCGGCCAGCAAAACTCTCACCGGCCTGGGCGCCATCGGTTACTTTGTGGACGGCGTGGCGATGTTCGACAGCCGCGATGCGTTTTCCTACGACACCTCCGCGGGGCAGGATGCCGAGCCCATGGCGCCGGTCGGTGTCAGCGGAGACGACATCTGGAACCGCGACGCCTTTGTAAACGAAGGCGTCACTTTCGACGCGGGGAACGCCCACCAGGCGGGGAGCCTCTATCACTACCACGCCAACCCGGCAGGTCTCCGCCACCAGTTGGGAGACAGCGTGGACTACGATCCCGTCACCAACACCTACACCGAAAACTTCAATGGAGGACACTCGCCGATCCTCGGATGGGTGCGCGACAGCTACCCGGTCTACGGACCTTACGGCTACGGTGACGCCAACGGTGCGAACAGCGGGGTGCGGCGCATGATCAGCGGTTTCCAGAAACGCGATGGAAGCAACGGAAGCGCCAACCTCGCGGACACCAGCCGCACCTCTCTTCCGCAATGGGCGGCCGAGGTGCAGGGCATCGGGCCCGTCCTCGCCGCCACTCAATTCGGACCTGATGTCACGGCGGGCGCCGGGAGCCAGTTCGAACTCGGGCACTACCTGGAGGATTACGCCTACAAAGAAGACCTCGGGATGACCCAGGGGACCGACTTCGATCTGGACCGCCACAACGGCCGCTTCTGCGTCACTCCGGAATTTCCGGGCGGAACCTATGCCTACTTCACTTCCATCGAACCAGACGGCACGCCTTTCTATCCGTATAACATCGGCCGCAGCTACTACGGCAATCCCACCGGAACGACAACCGGTTCCATCCCGGCCGGCACCTCCGTGCACTTCGAAGGCGGACCGGAAGTGGCCGAAGCAATCCAATCGGTATCCGTCGACGAGGCCTCCGGCGATGTCGTCGTGAGCTGGAACGCGGTGACCTCCGTGACGATCGGCGCAGTAACCGCAACCATCACGAGCTACGATCAAAACAGCGGCCAGGTGAGCCTGGAATTCGACGACAGTGCGTTGGCGCCAGGAAATTACACCGCCGTCCTCACCTTCAGCCCGCCGGGTCAGGGACCACGCAGCGTCAACTCCAGCAATCAGTACACCGTCGCTTCCCCACCTGTCGCCCGCAACAACATCCTCCTGCTCATCCTGGACGACTGGGGGATCGACGCCAGCCCGCTCGACAACCCGGGCGGAACAGTGGCGAACATGCCGACCCTGCAGGGGCTTGCCGCCGGCGGAGTCCGCTTCATCAACGCCTACGCCCAGCCCATTTGTTCCCCCACCCGCGCCACGATCATCACCGGGCGGCATCCCTTCCGCCACGGCGTGGGCAATCCCGAGGACAACTCGACTTTGCCGGCCAGCGAACTCGCTCTGCCCGAAATCTTCGCGCAGGAAAGCTCGCCCTACGCCACTGGCAGCTTTGGAAAATGGCACCTGGGAAATGAACTCGGCGGCAACAACCAGGGCCCCGCCGCAACCGGTGGCTGGCAAAAATTCGCCGGAATCATCAGCGGGGGCGTGCAGGACTATGAACTCTGGAACAAGGTCGAGGACGGGACCGCCAGGCAGGGATTCACGACCTACACCACCACCGACCAGGTCAATGAGGCGGTGGAATTCATGGCGGCCCAGGGCACCGATCCGTGGTTCGTGTGGATGGGCTTCAATGCGCCTCACACACCATTTCACGACCCGCCGGCCGGGCTCGCTCCTCCCGGAGGGTACCCCGCGCAGGCTCCCGGGGAATCCACCGACTCGTGGAACTATCGCAAAGCCCTGGAAGCGCTCGACACCGAAATGGCCCGGCTCCTGGAATCGGTCGATCTCGCACGGACCAACGTCATCCTGATCGGCGACAACGGCACTCCCGCGCAAGTCGTGCAGGCGCCCTACGGGCCGTCCGGTCCCACCGGTCACAGCAAGGGCGATCTCTACCAGGGTGGCGTGCACGTTCCGATGGTGGCGGCCGGACCCGATGTCAGCCTCCCGGCCGGATCCGTTTCCGACCGGTTGGTCCACTGCATCGACCTCTTCTCGACCATCCTGGAACTGGCAGGCATCGATGAGACGACTGCCATCCCGGGAGGGACCACCATCGATTCGACCAGCATCGTGCCGATTCTCCAGGGCACCGACACGGCCGATCGCTGCATCGTGGTGGAGAGATTCGGGGAGGGAGATGGGGACGGCCGCGCCATCATCCTCGACGATTATCCCGACTACAAATACATCATCTTCGGCGACAAGGACAGCCCCACCGACACGCCGGACTTCGAGTTTTACAACATCACGGCCGATCCCAACGAGCAGTCACCGCTCGAGGTCGCGAGCCTGACTGGCGTCGCTCTCGATGCCTACCATGCCTGCGCCGCGAAGGATGCCGCGCTGGGCGGCGGTTACAGCGATCTTCCCGGATCGTGAGACTCCAGCCCCGGCCGAACCAGCCAGTTTCCACGTCGGGCTTCCCTGGTCTCTCGAACCCCGTCATCTCTCACGGCAGGCTTCCACCCTCCATGGCCGGCCCCTGACGTTCCGCAGTCTCAATCCCACATCCCGATTGGCAGGAGCGCCGGCAGCAGGTATTCTTGTTCAAGTTCGTGGGTCGATGCTTCTCCATCCTGTTCGCCATAATCGCGGCCGCTGCCTCGGCCCCGGCTGGAATCACTCTGGAAATTCATCACCTCTGGGAGGGCAATCCGTGCGACCTTCCGAGCGGAGAACTCACCACCAGAGCGGGTGAGAAGATCGACCTGACCCGGCTCGCCTACCTGCTCTCCGAACCGCGGCTTCTTCGCCGCGGTGACAACAAGGCGTCCGGTGACTGGCTGCAACGCAGCGACTGGTTCGCCTACGTGGATGCCGGCCGAGGGGCCTCCAAGGTGAGCCTCTCCGGACTACCACCAGCGATTTACACCACCTCGGCAATACCTGGAACCGCATGACCGTCACCCTGCCGGTCTCCCTCGACCTGAGGAGCGACGCCACGGTGGTTCTGGAGTTCCACCTCGACCGCCTCTTCAACCAGGAGCCCGCCCTCGCCACCGCGGACCACGGCACCACGCACTCGCGCCAGGACGACCCGGTCGCGGCCGCCCTCAAGAAGCGCGTTGAGAGCGCCATCGCCCTCCGGGAGATTCGCCACGCCCCGAAGACGGTCCAGGCCCCGGTCCAGGCTCCCTCCAGGAAACTCATCGGCACGCCCTACAAGTTCCGCGTCGCGAAGGGCTTCCCCCTTCCCGTCCTGTCCGCCGACTTCCCGCTCACCAACGAGCGGGTGCGCCTCGGCCAGAGCCTCTTCTATGAGATGAGGCTCTCGCGAAGCAACACCCAGGCCTGCGCCTCCTGCCACAATCCGACCTTCGCGCTGGCCGATCGGCGGGCCTTCAGCACAGGCGACAGCGGCGAGCGCGGGACCCGCAACACCATGCCGCTCTTCAATCTGGCCTGGAAGAACTCCTTTTTCTGGGACGGCCGGGCCCCCTCGCTCCGGGTGCAGGCCCTGCAGCCCATCGAGAGCCCCATCGAGATGCACGAGTCCCTCGATCACGTCATCGCAGAACTCAACGCGATCGGTTCCTATCCCCGCCGCTTTGAGGAGGCTTTCGGCAGCAAGGAGATTACGTCGGAGCGCATCGGGATCGCCCTCGAGCAGTATCTCCTCACCCGGACCTCCTTCGATTCCCGCTTCGACCGTGCCGCCAACGGCAAGGGCGCCCTCACCGACCAGGAAAAGCGCGGCTTCGAACTCTTCATGACGGAATACGATCCGCGGCGCGGGCTGAAGGGCGCCGACTGTTTCCACTGCCACGGCGGCGCTCTCTTCACCGATCACCGTTTCCACAACAACGGCCTGAAGGACGAGGAGGATTACGGTCTCGCCCGAATCACCGGCAAACCCTCCGACCGCAACCGCTTCTCCACCCCTTCTCTTCGCAACATCGCCCTCACCGCGCCCTACATGCACGACGGGCGCTTCGCGACCCTGGAAGAGGTCGTCGAACACTACGATTCCGGCCTGTTTCACAGTCCCACCCTCGATCCCAACCTCGCCAAGCACCCGCGGGAGGGATTGGGACTCACCGTCGAGGACAAGGCCGCCCTGGTGGCGTTCCTCAAGTCCCTCACCGATCCCAAGTTCGCGGATTGAACCGGCGCCGGCCCGGCCCTCACCTCCCTGCCGCGGGCTGGCTGCGGGTCTTCCCGCCGAAGATCATGCCCTTCAATTCCCTCCCCACCCCGATGATGGTGACGTGGTTCAGGGGGAACTCGAGGAAGACGTGCAGAAAACTCAGGACGAAGAGCACCTTGAATCCGATCACGAAATCCCAGGCGTAAATTCCTACCGCACCGATCCACAACGCCGCAATGACGGCCATGCGCGGCTTGGAGACCTGGTGCCACTTGATGATGCTCGTTTTCGAGAACCAGTTCAGGTAGTGATACGTGTAGGCGAAAGCGATCACGCGCATGATGAAGACCCCGAATTCCGACTGGAAGATCGCGATGTCGGAGAGTCCCCGCGCGTCGAAGGCATCCGGTTTGAAGATCGCAAAGAGCTCGACGTTCAGGCCCCAGAACTGCTCGTAAGTCTCGCGGACCTCCTGGCCGGGAGCGAAGCCGGAAACCGGCGCCAGCAGAAACAGGAACGGGCAGAGCAGGAAGATCGCAAAGGAGATGTAGCCGGAGCGGTTCCTGCCCTTCATGGCCCCATAGAGTATGAAAAACCCCGTGAAAATATACACGTGCACGAGAGTCGGGACGAAAACGGCGAACAGCACCACCAGCGGCTCGGACAGGATCGCCATCACGAGAACCACCAGCAGGCACACCATCCGCAGCCAGGTCGGCTTCACCACCATCGCGAGGGCAGCCGCCAGGCAGAATGCCACGATCCACGCCGTCATCTGGACCTTGCCCGGGGCGGCCAGTTTGCTGCCCTCCTCCCCCCAGAGCGGCTCGCGCATCAGGATCACCACCAGCGAGACCACCAGGGCCGAGATCCCCAGGAGGAGATAATCGTATTTCCGTTGCGTGAAGTACCCGCGCTGATGCAGCCAGGAAATCTCGGTCAGGTAGTGCGCAGGTCCCAGCACCGCGTAGGCAAACAGGAACAGGACGAAGGGCACCTTCACGGCTACCAGGACGGCCACCAGCATCAACCCGATGTTCAGGTAGTTGATACGGTCTGCGCTGGGGATGCTGCCGAGGTGCCTGATCGACATGATCCCTCATAGCGGTTTCTCCCGCACACTGTCGAGCTTGCTCCCCGGCCCGGATCTCAGTTGGCGCGCCGCAGGCTCGTGAACTGCGGGGAGAGCTGCCACATGAATCGTGTCCCGTCCGGTGCCTCGCTGGTCACGGCATACTTGTTCTGCGGCGTCGTCACCAGTTCGGTCCGGACCGGCAGGGGCGGGCGGCGCACCGGAGCAGGGGACTCCCGACTCGCTGGGTGGGCCGACAGTTCGATCTCGAAGGCCGCCACCCCGAGGAGACGGAAATGCTGGAGACGCCGAATGCGGTCGAGACGGCCTTTCCAGATCTCGCGCTGCGCGGGTTCCAGGTGCTCGAAGACCGACTCGTCCATCTCGCTCTGTCCTTCCCACGCCTCCGCGACGGCGATTCCGGCCCGATATTCACTTCTGGTCGGCAGGCCCTGCAGGATGCGGGTGGCGCCCATCACGGACGCGAGGCTGAATGAGGAGTCCGCCTCCCTGCCCTGTTTCCGAAAGTCGCGATCGGCTTCCGAGCGGCGCAAGGCGAAGCCGGCATCGGCCAAGATTTCTCTCAACGCCAAACGCCGGGCATCCCTGCCATGCCCCGGGGGCAGGTAGGGAGTGGCGGTGCCCTGCAGATCGTAGAGCAGCAAGAGCGCCATCTTATTGCCCTCGAAGCGGGGCCGGTGGCGCAGGGTGGAAGCAAACCAGCGTTGATACTGCTTCGGAATTCCCCGCTTCCCCATCAACTTCTCGATCTCCCGCAGGAGTGAGTGTTCGAGGTAGAGCCAATCGATCCAGGCCCCCAGCGAGGTCTTGGGTTCGCAGGTTGAGATCGCCCAGTAGGCCTTGCTGAGTCCGACCATCGCGACACCTATGTTGCCGGCCGCGGCCTGCTCCTTGGCGTCGCCGATGAGAGCGAGCACGAGGACCCGCGCCGTCTCCTGCCGCGCGGCAGATTCCGCCTCGGCGATCCATGTCGCGACTTCATCCCAGCGCAGCGACCGGAGGGTACCAATTGCTTCGGATGGATCGAAGATCCCTCGTGAATCGTAATCGAAGGCATCGCTGGTGAAGCTCGCGTCTTCCAGGTAGAGGCTCTTCAGGCTGGCCTGGTAGTTGTCGCGCAGCATCTCGAGTTCGGACCGGGTCTTCTTCGTCACGACCGCGCCACCCCACGATACCTTTGGCGCAAGGACATCGATGCGGGCTTGCAGATCGCGGTGTTCGGAGCGCACGCGCATTCCTTCCCCCATCGCCACTCCCGCAAATACCCACAGGGGGGCGTGAAGACACGCCAGCAGGAACAGCAAGGCGGCCACGGAGCCGACCAATCCGAGCTTCTTCGAGCAGCCGTGCCTGACCACGCAATCGACAAAGTCGGTCCACCCCCGCTTCTCCATTCCCTTCGCCGAACCGGTGCGTTCCACGATCAGGAAGGCCTTCAGGAGCGCATCGGACTCGTCCTCCCCGGGTGAGAGATTGTGCTTGGCCCACGGGGCCATCCTGGCGAGGCGGAGATTCTCTGGAAGCGCCAGGAAGGGGAAGAGGCCGATCAGGAGGAGCGGCCACAGGAACGGGAAGGCCGCCGGACCGAGCGCCATTGAGGTCGCAATCACCAACGCCAGCGTGGAAAGACCGGAAAGCAGGAGGTAGATCACGCGCACGGCCGGCAAGCGCTGGAAGATAAGCAGGTTCACGATCCGCCCGCCGTCGTAGGGCAGGACCGCGAGGAAGTTAAGGTTGTTGATGAGCACCGCCCAGAGGCCGACTTTCTGCCAGAATTCCGGCAGGGCGGGATCGAAGTAGGTATAGGCCAGCAGTCCCCACCCGACGATCAGCCCGGGCAGGGGCCCCATCACGAGGATCACGAATTCCTGCCAGACCGACACCCGTATTTTCCGGTTGCCCGCCAGGCGCCCTACCAGGGGGATGACGAGGACCCGGTAGTCGCGGTATCCGAATACCTGCATCATGGCGACGTGCCCGAAGTCGTGGACCAGGAGAACGCCCAGGATGATCCCTGCCGTGGTGAATCCGATCTGTCCGTTCACAAGGAACAGGCCGAGCAGCAGCATGATCGCGACAAACAATAGTGCTCCACCCGGCGACCACCCCAACAGGGAGAGCGCCGTGCCCCTCTGCTTGTCCCGCTTGTAGGTTTCCAGGGCGGTGTATCCCTTGAGATCGGCCTCCCTGCCAGGTTCTTCGCCTCCGGCCGCGGGTCCGGCCTGGAAGGTCTCATGGGGCCGGTGTCCCTGCGCCGCCCACTTGTACCGCTTGGAGTGCAGGAGCATGCGGAGGGCGATCTTCGGCGCCTTCCACGGGACCACTTCGAAGTCCTCATCCTCCGCCGGATCCTGCTTTAAATAGCCGAGCTCCCGGAGGTGCGCAAATTCGCTCCGGGCCGTCTCCACGTACCTCTCGCGAAACTCCTCCGCGTCCTGCAGGGACATCGGTTGGCCCCCGCCACGCAGCGAGCATTGCCGGTGGTGGACGGCGTGCAGCTTGAGGCTGTCCCACCTGCTTTCGCTCAGCTCCCAACCTGGGGTGACGTTGTAGTCCGCGAACTCCCCGTCGGAGGTCGTCACGGTGCGCCCGTCCGCGAAAAAGGTGTGAAACACAATGCGCGGCGACTCGTTTCGGACCGCTTCCACCACGCCCCACACCGCGCCGTTCCCGGTCCGAAAGAGCGCCTGCCAGACTTCGAACTGCGGGCCCCGGCGCTCGCGCTGCATCCCCACGAAGGCGAATCCGGCACCCTCCATCTTGGCACCGAGATTCTTCTGCCGGTCCAACACCGCCGGCGGGAAATCGCCGATCTCGATTTCCTCAACCACCGGGAGCTGCAGCCGCCAGGTTGCAATGATCAAGACGGCTGCTGCGACGGCCAGCGCCACCAGTAGAAGGGCGCCAATAACCAGGTAGAGCAGCATGGAACTCCACGCCTATCTTCCCAGATTCGAGGGGTAAATCAAGAAGGTCTGACTATCCTGATCACAAAAGTAAGGCCCCAGGGAGGCCCGCACCCCGATAGGCGAATTCAAAATTCTAAAGAATATTATCTAACAGAGGGGACACGATCTCGTTCACGCTGCGAGTTTATGTTCTAGTTCTGATGGGGAATCATATCGG
>CAUZKZ010000187.1:0-9748 GCA_963580345.1 Verrucomicrobiia bacterium
GTTCTGAACGAAGCCCTCCAACCCTTGGAATCACGGGGGTTTGGTCAGAACGAAAATGCGTAAAACGTTGATTTACAGCCATGGGGCGATATTCGATAACAAATTGAATCCGCCTTTCGTTGAGCGGAGTCAGGCGGCGTAGTCGTCCGTCGGCGCGGGCTTTATGATCGATGAGCAGTTCATTCGCAGCTTGGGAATCATCGTCATGGCGGCGGCCATCTTTGCTCTGGGCGCACGCGCGGTCTCACTGCCAACCATCGTCGCCTATCTCGCCGCCGGCCTGTTGCTGGGCCCATTGACGGGGATCATCGAGGTTTCCTCCGCGATCCACTTGATTGCGGAGACGGGGATCGTGCTTCTTCTCTTCCTGGTGGGACTGGAACTGAGGTTCGAAAAGATTCGGGGTGTCGGCCTGGTGGTTCTCGTGGCGGGCGGAGCGCAGATTGTCCTCACCATTTTGGGCGGATTCGCGCTCTGCTACGGACTCGGGTTTGCGGCCGTGCCCGCGCTCATTCTCGGTGTGGCGCTGACCTTCAGCAGCACCGTCATCGTGGTCAAGCTCCTGGTCGATATGCGGGCTACCGGCAAGCCTTATGGACAGATCGCGATCGGTATTCTTCTCGTGCAGGACCTCTTCGTGGTCATGCTGTTGACCCTGATCAGCGGGCTGCCGGAGGGAGAGGGATCTTTCGAGGTCGCGGTGGTGGCGGGCGGCCTGGCGAAGGCGTTTGGAGGGATGGGGGTGCTCCTGGTGGCAGTGCTGGCGGCCTCGAAGTGGCTGTTACCCAGGCCCTTTACCTGGGCCGCGGGTTCCCCGGAGACGCTCTTCATCTGGAGCCTGTGCTGGTGCTTCCTGGTTGTGGGTGCCACTCACTTCCTTCATCTCTCCCCTGAGATCGGGGCCTTCGTGGCGGGAATCAGCCTGGCGCAGCTACCCTATCACCGGGATCTGCAGCGCCGCGTCCAGCCGTTGATGAACTACTTCATTGCGGTCTTCTTCGTGAGTCTCGGGATCGAAATGGACCTGGACGTCTCGCTCATGTTCTGGGCGAAGGCCGCGGGATTGGCGGCCTTTGTGTTGGTGGGGAAGTTCGTCATCGTGATGTTGATCGTGACCCGACTCGCCTATTCGGAACGGACCGCCTACTTTGCAGCGCTCCTTCTCACGCAGGTCAGCGAGTTCTCGTTCATCTTCATCGCCCTGACGGTGAAGGCGGGCTTTGTGGGCGGCGAGGCCGGCGCCCTGCTGGGCCTGGTGGGGCTGATGTCGATCACGGTCTCGACCGTGGCGATCGTGTTCCGTGAGCGCTTGTACGGCGCGGTGCGTCGCCTGGGACTCCTCGCCCCCTTCAGACCCAGACCCAGAGCCAGAGCCAGGGCCGGGGTTGGGGGCGAGGATGGGGACGAGGAGGCGGCCACGCTGCGCAACCACATCCTCATCGTCGGGATGAACGCCCTCGGCAGGGAACTGGCGACGAGATTGCAGCAAAGCGGGCATGAAGTCCTGGCGATCGACCTCGATCCCCGCAAACTGGAAAAGGTTGGGGTCAAAACCCTGCTGGGTGATGCGGAGTCGGCCGCCCTCCTTCAGGATGGCAGCTTGGAGAACGCGAAGCTCCTGGTTTCGACCCTGCACATCGAGGCCACGAACGATCTTCTGGCCTTCAGGTGCCGCCAGGCGGGCGTTCCGTGCAGCATTCATGCCTTCGATCTGACCGCCCTCGAAAACCTGCTGCAGATGGATGTGGCGTATCTCATCGTTCCGAAGGCGGACGGCATCATGCTGCAAAACCAGGAACTCGAGCGCCTGGGCTTTTTGAAGTCATGAGCGGGCTCACCATTATCGTGGCAGCTGCTGCGGCCGGGTTCGCGCTTTCCCACTGGCTGCGGCTGCCCGTCATTCCGCTCCTGGTCACCCTGGGTTTCGGTCTCTCCCGTACGGGGCTCGTGAGGGGAGAAGAGACCCTGAATCTCCTGCTGGGCCTGGGGCTCACATTCCTGGTCTACGTGGCGGGCATCGAACTGAACCCGCGGCGGTTCCAAGGCAAGCTGGGAGCGGTTCTCTGGATCGCGGTCGTCCAGTTCCTCCTCCTGGCGGCAAGTGGGTTCGGGCTGGCGCTTTTGCTGGGATTCGGTCTCCTCTCCGCGCTCTACCTGGGCGGGGCGCTGGCGACCAGTTCGACCTTTGTGGTCGTGCGCCAACTGCAGAAGCGGGTGGGTTCGCTGCGAGCCTACGGGAGCCTGACGATCGGGGTGCTTCTCGCCCAGGATCTCGCCATCATCCTGGTGCTCGTGGTGCTGGGTTCGGTGCCGGAGGGCGCGTCGGCGGTCGTGAATGGTCTCGGAGCGGTGAGCCTCATCGCCGTGCTCTCGTTTGTCGGGCAGCACTGGTTTTTTCCGTGGTTGGTCCAGCGGGTTCGGCTTGGCGAAGAGATCCTCCTCCTGGTTCTGCTGGCGACCCTCTTCGTATTCGCCGGACTTGCGGATCTGCTGGCGCTTCCGTTCGTAGTGGGGGCGTTCTTTGCCGGATTCGCGCTCTCATCCTTTCCGGTCAACGGTGTCGCACGCAGTTTGCTCACCTCTCTCTCCAGTTTTTTCCTCGCCATCTTTTTCACGGCGCTGGGAGCCCTGGTGGTCTTCCCGGGGCCGTTGCTCACGCTCAAGGCCTTCGCGTTCGTGGCGCTCGTCCTCCTCGTCACCCCACCCCTGGTGGCCGTGCTGGCAGAATGGAAGGGCGGCCTCTCTTCGCGCAATTCCATCATGAGCGGCCTGCTCCTGGCGCAGACCAGCGAGTTTTCGCTCGTGCTCGGCCTTTTCGCGCTGCACGCGCACGAGATCCCGGCGGAGGTGATGTCCGTGATCGTGATTGTCGCGGTGTCGACCATGACGATCACGCCGCTGCTCGCTACGGACCGGGTTGCGCGCCGCCTGCTGCACTTCCACCCCGTGCACCGCCGGCTGGCGACGGAGACCGAACTTCGGGACCATGTGCTCGTGCTCGGCCTCGGTTCCGAGGGGATGTGGGCCGTCAAGCCCTTGCGCCAGGCAGGCCACGAGGTCGTGGTGATCGATCACGACCCGGTGGTGATCGAGCATCTCGAGAGGGCCGGGGTGAGTTGCATCCGGGGGGATGCCACCGACGAGAAAGTCTTGCAGCGGGCCGGCTTCACGCAGGCAAAGCTGGTTCTCGTCTCCATGCCCAACATGAATGAGGTTCTGCGGGTGCTGCGCTACAAGCGTCCTGAAGGCCTTCCGGTTGTGGTGCGCGTCTTCGAAGAAGAGGACGCTAACGCAATCGAGCGGCTTGGAGGAATCGCCGTGCTGAATTCCCGAGCCGCCGCGGAGGCGTTCATGACGTGGTTCGAGGCGAGCGGATGACCGCTTACCACGCGGCCTCGACGCGGTCGCCTTCTCCTACCCCGAAGTGATCGGCAAAGTCGCCGCCATTGACGGCAAGTTCCAGCAACCCGCTGGAGCCGGCCAGGCCGAGGGGCTCACCCGGAGCGACGTCGGAGTAGCAGGCGTGCGCGCAAACCGTCGTCCCTCCGCACCGCATCCGGACCACTTCGGACTCCGGTGGAATGATCTCGGCAGGCAGGTTCGTGATGGCATTGCCGAAGCGGTCGATGTGGACGATTTCACCGGTGGCCCGGCGGGTGCCGGATTTCAGGGCGGGCCAGGGAAGGCGCACGAAATCGTCCAGCGGGTCCCCGGCCTCCTCGAAGCGGGCCCCCGCAGCCAGCCGCGCGGCGACCGGGGCGAATATGTCCCGGCCGTGGAAGGTCCGGCTCACCGGTTCCAGGAACCATTCCCGATTGGTGAGCTGGCGCATCTCTTCGACCGGTTCTTCGCGCACCGCCCAGGAAAGCACGCCATTATCGGGCCCGATGAAGATAGCGTGCGCGGTTCGCAAGGCGATCGCGAGGCGTGCGCTTCCGACCCCCGGATCGACTACCGCGATGTGAATCGTGCCGTGGGGAAAATAGGGCACCGCGGCGGCGAGATCGAAGGCCCCGCTGCGAACGTCACCCGGCGGAACCTCGTGGGTGAGATCGATGACGGGAACCTCCGGCGCAAATCTACAGATGACCCCCTTCATGGTGCCTGCGAACCAGTCCCGCGTTCCGAAGTCAGTGGTGAGGGTGATCACGCTCATGGCGCGCTAGTTTCCAAACTGGTTAAAATGTCGCGCGGTGACGTCGCTAAACTTTTGGCGAAGCACCTCGGAGTGGGGACGGTCCCCGCGGATTTTTAGAGGATCGAGTGGCTGGTCGTCGAGGTCGGTGTAGCCGATGAAGTAGAGGGTGGTGGGAACTCCGCCTTTCCACAGGCCCTTGACGGCGAAGTTGGCCTTCAGTCCGTCCTTGAGGAAACACACGCCCACCCCGGTGGTACCGGCCCAGTTGGTGGCGAGGACGGACTCGCCCGGGTGCGGCCGCAGGAGGGAACGCCCCGCCAGGTTCTCGAAGTATTTCTCCTCCAGTCCGAGCGCATCGAGCACGCTGGGCATGACGTCGAGGTGCGTGACCAGCGCCTGGGGCGGCTGGTTCTCCACCCAGGCGGGCCACTTGATCATGATGGGAACCTTGGTCTGGGGATTCTTCAGGTTGGAGCAGTGAAACCAACTGCCATGTTCCTGGAATTCCTCGCCGTGATCGCCGGTCAGGACGATGATGGAATTTTCATAGCGGTTTCGGCTTTTGAGGTAAGCGATGAACGCGGCGAGCTCCTGGTCGATCCAGTGCGCGGAGTTTTCGTAGCGCTTGACGACCTCGCGGATTGCCTCCCGCGAGGGCTTCAGGGAGGCGTAGTTGATGTTGCCGGCGCAGTCGTGGTGAATCGGTTCGAAACCATTCTCGGGCCAGTAGTAGTTGTAGTGCGGGGAATCGAGGGACAGAAAATGCAGGTGGCTTCCTGGCGAGGTGCTCTCGAGCTGCGTCTTCAGATCATCGATGACGATGATTTCCCGCTCCGGGATCTCGAGGCCTCTCGGCAGCATCGGGTTGTCCAGGAACTTCTCGGCGAGTCTGTGGTTGGCTCCAAAGTTGAGGTCGGACATTTCCTGGTATCCGAGGTCGCAAACGGCCCGCACGCTGCAGCTGTAACCGAGCTTGTGGAGGAGGCGCACCGGATAGGCCCCGCGCAGACCGCCGGGCGAACTCTTTTCCGCCACCGCTTGCTTCCAGTGAATGCCAAGGCGGCTGTGGAAGAGGGTGAACCAGGAAATCGGGGTGCAATTGGAGCCGGCGTAAGTTACGTCGAACTGCTGGCACTCCTCCTCGCGGAACCGGTGGAGGAAGGGCGAAATTTCGGGGGTGATGGCGTCGGTCCGCCATGTTTCGACGACGACGATGTAAATGTCGGGCATTCGCGCGAGGCCGGGAACGGAACCGGCGAGAAGTTCTTCGCTTTCGGTCTCGCCCTGGGTCTCGACGATCCGGACCGGAATGGTCTCGAGGCCGGGATCGGGTCCGAGCACTCCCAGGTGAACCTTGAACGCGGCGTGTTCGGCTTGCCAGATTTCCTTGCGGAGGGCGAGGCGGCTCAATGCCTGCTGCCCGATGGCGCCAATCCAGAGCAGCGAGACGATCAGCAAGGCCCGAACCGTGCCGGTGCGCGATCCGAAGCGGTTCGATACCTTCTGGAGGCCGTAATAGGCAGCCATGACTCCCGCGGTCATGACAACGAGGAGAAAGAACACTTCGAAGGGGGAATTCTTGATCCCGCCCCCTTCCAATTGCTGCTTCATGTCGAATCTGCCGGTGAGCGTGAAGCTGTTGACGATCTGCAGGAGGGACTGCTGCCAGTACAAACCCGCCGCGAAGTCCGCCACGATGACGAGGGGGATGAAAGCGGCGGCTGCAATGACGATCCAGCGCAAGCCGACGGGAAAAAGGGCGAGCATGGCCTGCACGATCAGGACCAGTCCCACCGTGAGGGTGGCCAGCGTCAGGAATCGGCCGGAAAGGATGACGACCGTCTCAAGAGCGTTTTGTCCCTCGATTTCCCCGAAGCTCCAGAGGTCCCGCGTCAGGAGGAGGAGGAACACCGGGAGCCAGTAAGCGCCATTGAAGCGCCACGACTTCCGGGCGATCCTGGCGCGGAGGCCGCGCGAGAGGCGGCTGCCCCTTCGGTCTCCAACCGCCACCGCCGAATGGACCACCGAGACGATCGCCCACGTTCCGAGAGCCGCCAGGCCGCCCCAGAAGAGCTGATAGGGAAGAGCGGGAAGGAAGGCCGCCGCAAAGAAGAGGCAAGCCGCGGCGTGGAGCCCCAGAGTCCATCGCCGCAAGGACGGTTCCCGCGGGGTCTTCCGAACGAAGGAACGAAACAGGTGCGTGAGCCCCACAACCGCGGCGACCCCGAGGACCAGGAGGGCGACGCTGAGCACGATGTTGTAGCCGAGATTGCCATTGCCGAGTTTGCGCTCGAATTGGAAGGGAGCCTGGAGAACCAGCGCTCCGGCCAGCCAGGCAAAGAAGAGAGCCGCCCTCCATCCCGGCTTCCTGCTGCTGGCTTTGGCTTCGGCATTCCCCATCGTGGCGGCGTCCCGGAGAACCAAGGCGGGACAGGCCATTGTCCAATACAGTTCCCGCGATGCAAGGGGTTCCCGGGGGCATCTCTCATCCGGAGCGGATTGAGGGGGGGGCGGGGCACCCGGGATCAGCGGGTCAGGGGTGTTCCCGCGGACATCGCGCTTGCCTTGCCCAGAAGTTAGTGTTCTGTAGCCCAGCCTCATGCCAACCTATGACTACGTTTGCGAAAAGTGCGGACATCGCTTCGAGTTCTTCCAGAGCATGAACGACGAGAAGCTGACCGAATGTCCGCTGGAGGAGTGCGATGGGAAAGTCCGGCGCCTGCTCGGGACCGGGGCCGGGATCATCTTCAAAGGGGGCGGCTTCCACGAGACCGACTACCGGAGCGACTCCTACAAGAGCGGGGCGAAGATGGAATCCGAGGCCGCCAAGCCGAAGGAATCGAAGTCGGAGGACAAGAAAAGTTCTGACGGCAAGGCCAAGGGTGCGGATACCGGCCGCCAGGCGGATAGCGGGGGAGGCTCCGGCGCAACGGCGGACTGAAGCCGCCGGCCAGGTTCCTGCGAGACCCGCAAACCGCGCGCTTTGCAAGGCGGGACCGCTCTGCTACGACCTGTCCATCGATGGCCGACACAGAAAATTCTAAGAGCGAGGCCCCGCCCCCGAAGAAGAAGAGCGGTTGCTTGAAGAACGTCTTCTTCCTGTCCCTCTTGGCTCTGGTTGCCCTTGGATTGCTGGCGTACCTATCGTTCGATCCCCAGGACCTGTCCGACATCCAGGGCTATCGTGACAAGCCCGGCCTCGCCCCGCCGGCGGGGCGCAATCTCGCCACCGTGCTCGAGAACGCCGCCAAGAACGGGCACGGAGTCCGCATCACCGAGAAGGAAATCAACGAGTATCTCCTGCGCACCTTGAAGTTCGAGCAAGGCGGTGTCTTCAAGGGCCGCATGGCAGCCAAAGGGGTGTGGGTCCGATTGGAGGAGGGCGTGGCGGAAGTCATCATCGAGCGGGAGGTGATGGGAGAGCGCCGCCATACCATTTCGATGTTTCTGCGCCCGGAGCAGAAGGAGGGCGATGACGGGTCGATGTTGACGAAGGTTCACCGCTCCACTGGCCGATGGGGGCGCACCCGCATCTTCCGGGGATTCATGCTGCTCACCAAGTCGTCCTTCGAGAACCTCGCCGCCACCTATTCCGACGAATTCGAAATCCTTCAGACCATGTTCAAGAAAAAGGTGCGGATCACGATCACCGCGGACCACATCGAGCTTTCCCCGCCCGAATCGGCGGAGGGGAACGGATGACCCTTTGCCCGCACTCCCTCGGCCTCGGCGTCGACCCATCCACCCCCCGAACGAGGCAGCGGTGCCAGGCCCGGCGGGCACGGCGCAGGGCGCCCGCTCCGGCTCCCACACACGGCATGATCGCCCCGGGGAATCGGCAATCCGGGCCTTCGCCCTGCAACCCGGGAATCGGGCCCGAGAGTCCGCGTCCTTGCAAGGAGAGGAAAAGTGGGGCATGAGTATCCACCCGATCCATGAGGCGCCTTATTTCCTATCTCGTCGTTCTTGCCGCGAACGCAGCCGCCCAGGATGCTCCCTCGGGGGGGCAGGCGGTCGAGGGGCAGCCCGTTCCGGAGCCCGCTCCGGCCGAGACGCGGGTCAAGACCGAGAGCAGCTCCCGGCAGTTCGTCATCCACGGCTCGGACTTTGCGATGAGGAGCGCGATCGCCACCCTGGCGGAGGAAACGCGGGGAGAACTCCTGTCGGAGGTGGGTGACGACGGGCCGTGGGAACACAGCATCGCCATCCAGCTTCACGGCAAGAACGGCGATCCGGTGCCCGCCCGCACCATGCGGACACAGTTCTTCCAGGTGCCCGGCGGGTTTCGCCTGCAACTCGACATACACCTCGCCAAGGGCAAGCCGCGCGATCTGGATCGCGCCCTCCTCGAGCTGTTGCTCATCGAGCGCGGACTGCGTGGACTGGGACCCGAACGGTTGGAGGCGGCTCTCTCCATCCCGCCTTGGTTGCTGGACGGCCTGGTGGAGAGCTTTCTCTGGCGGCGGGGCGATCGGGATCGCGACCTCTACGCGGCCCTCTTCGAGAAGAACCAGCTCTTTCCTGTGAAGAAGCTCCTCGAGGTCGAGAATCCGGCGGAGATGGATTCCATGTCGCGGGCCGCGTTCCGGGCCTCAACGGGTGCGCTCGTGATGGCCCTGCTCAACCAGACGGGCGGCAAGAAGGCCATGGTCGCGATGTTGAAGGATGTGGCCACCTTCGAAGGGGACGAGATGGCGCTCCTCTTGAAGCACTTTCCGGGCATGAATCTCGGCGAAGCCAGTTTCGCGAAGTGGTGGGCCTTGCAATTGGCGCGCCTTTCGGACACCCCCTTCCTGCAGGTCCTGGACATTCGCGAGACCGAGCGGGAACTGCAACGACTCCTGGTGGTCCGCTTCAAGGACGCCGGAGGGGCGGACCTCGCAATCCCCGCCGACCAGTTCCGCGACCTCCTGGCCCTGCCCCTCGAAAAACGCCGCAAGGCGATCGGACCGGTGGCGGAGCGCTGCGGCGTTTTGCTCTACCGCGCCTTCCCCGCACATCGCCCGATCCTGGTGGAGTATCTGCGCATTCTAGGCGAGATTGCGCATGACACAGATAACTCGGTGGGTGAACGCCTGGAAAGTCTCGCGGGGCAACGGACGCACCTGTTAGCGGTCGGTTTGCGAGTCCGCGATTACCTGGAATGGTACCGCATCACCAACGCCAAACAGCTCAGCGGGGACTTCGAGAGCTTCATCGAGCTAAAGGAGAACCTGCAGTCCCCGCCGACGCGCCGGAAAGGCCCGATCGCGGAGTACCTCGATGACATGCAGCGGATTTACGAGGACAAGTGAGTCGTGACATCGGTCGAGACCCATAGCAAATTTAACGCGGCGAGGACAATCGCTTTCGCTCGCAGCGCGGGCCGCGCCTCACTTGGGGGCCTTGCCGGCCGGGCCTTGCGGCGCCAGCCGAGCCCGTCCGGCCGCGATCCGGCAGGGACGCTCAAGGCACCAGCGTTACGACGTACTTGTAACTCCTGGTCGGCGAGTGGCCGGTCACGACCATGTGTAAGCACCCGACCGGCCCCCGTGTAGATTTTCTCGACAGCGGGGGCGAGGCCGGGTCAGGGCGCGGCGACTCGCCGCTCAAGCGGCGCGGCGTTCCGGG
>CAUZKZ010000188.1:0-9712 GCA_963580345.1 Verrucomicrobiia bacterium
CGAATGGCTGATGGTGACGTGGGTGGTGAAGTGCTGGCGCAGCCGGGAAATGAGGGCACGGATCATGGCTTCCGTGGCGGGATCGTTTTGGGCGAAGCCCCTCCCGCCACGCCGGGGAGCGTCGCCGTCATGCCGTTGTTTCACCAGCTTCTCGGTGGCGCGCACGTTGAGATTGCGGCGCATGACCTCGTCCGCCACTTCGCGTTGCTCCCGCTTCACCTTGAGCCCGAGGATGGCCTTGGCGTGACCGACCGTGATCTGCCCGTGGACCACGAAGTTTTGGATGTCTTTTTGGAGATCGAGGAGGCGCATGGAATTGGCGACGCTGGCACGGGACTTCCCGACGCGTTTCGCAATCTCGTCCTGCTTCATTCCGAATTCGCGTGCGAGGCGCACATAACCGGAGGCTTCCTCGATGGCGTTGAGGTCCTGCCGCTGGAGGTTCTCGACCAGCGCCATCTCGAGCACTTCGCGATCACTCGCTTCGCGTTCGATGACGGGAACCGTTTCAAGTTGGAGCTTCTCGCAGGCGCGCAGGCGGCGTTCACCGGCAATGAGCTCGAGCTTTCCACCCACCCGGCGCACGATGAGCGGTTGAATGACCCCGTGCTGGCGAATAGAGTCGTGCAACTCGTCGAGGTTGCCTTCCGGAATGTGCATGCGGGGTTGCAGAGGACTGGCAACCACCATCGCGATGGGGACCTGCTGCACTTCCTCGCCGCCCACATTCTTGGCGCGCGACTTGGCCGTCGTCTCGGCGGGTTTCTTCCGGGGACTGCCGGACTTCGCGCCCGTCGGGCGGCTTTTCTTTGCGGGCGCCTTCTTGATGAGCGCACCCAGTCCTTTTCCCAACGCCCGCCTTGCCATGTCGAACAACACTAGCCCAGGTGCCCGGCAAAGATCAAAACCGATTTCGTTGTTTTATCTAACAGAAGGGGTGGTTGAATTGGAACCGTTCCAATTCGATGCAGCAATCGATGGGCATCTGAAAGGCGCGCGCGCGGCGACAGCTCGCGTCCCGCTGCGAGCTGTGCGCGTGGGCAAGGGGGGGCGGGGGTTACGCTGCCGATAACCTGAATGAATCAGGATAGCAACGGGGGGGAAGCTTGACGAGCCGGAAACCTGGATTAAACAATACAGACGTGAGGAGTGGCGTTTGGGGTCTAGTGGGATTGGCGATTCTGACCGGGTGGCCCGGGCGGGCGGAGTGGTGTGAGGCTGCGCCGGCAGGGAGGAAGGAGGTGCCCCAGGTGGTGTTCGCCGGGGCTGCGGAGGCCACGAGGGAATTGGGGAGGCAGGTTATGAAGGGAAATCACTCCTATTCGATCCAACGGATGTATCCCCGCTACCGGAAGCGGGCTGCGATCCGGCACGGCGGGGAGGACAAACTCGAGAAGAAGCTGATGGCGGTTTCGGAAAAGATGCTGAAGAACGGGATCAAAATGCTGAAATTCGAGGTGGGGAGCCCCCGATCTGCCCACGAGGTGTTCCTGTGGCGGGGCCGGGACAAGGCCGGGCAGCCCATCCAGGCCTACCTCGAGTGGCTGGTTTTCGTGCCGACCCGGACCGAGTACCGGGTGATTGACCGTGAGACGGGCGTGGCGAGGAGGCTGGAGACCAAGGGATTTCAAGTCGCGGTTGCGAAGAAGGGCACCAGCGAGTGGTATTTTCTCGACGGGTCGAACTTGACGATCCCGGAGCTTCGTAGTTTTTTCCCGGGGCTCCCTGAAGACAAGGCTCTGCTCGGCTTGCCGCCGGTGGGCGGCGGGGAACTGAAGAACTGATCAGCTTACCGGTTGGTGATGGGAAAGAAGAAGAAGGTCAAAGAGGCCGCGAAGCGGAGGCGTGAGCTGGAGAAACTCATGGAACGAGCGCGGAGCGAGTATTGTGAAGTGCGAGAGTCCGCGATTCATGGGACGGGCGTCTACGCGGCGAAGGAGGTAGCCTCCGGGCAGCGGGTGATCGAGTATCTGGGCGAGAAGATCGACAAGAAGGAGAGTGAAAGGCGGGCTGCCAAGCAGATGAAGCGGGCGGAACGCAGCGGGGATGCCGCGGTGTATATCTTCACGCTCTCCAAGAAATGGGACATCGACGGCAGCATGCCCTGGAACACGGCCCGGCTCCTGAACCATTCCTGCGCCCCGAACTGTGAAGCGTGGATCGAAGGGAAACGAATCTACCTGTATGCGATGCGGGACATCGAGCCAGGTGAGGAACTGACCTTCGATTACGGATTCGACATCGAAAACTTCGAGGATCACCCGTGCCAGTGTGGGAGCGACCAATGCGTGGGCTACATCGTGAGCAAAGACCGGTGGCCGGAATTGCGGGAAAAACTCAAGGAACAGAACGGAAATGCGCCTGCAAACGGTGGCGCGGAGGGCAGTGAGCCGGGAGCCGACCGGGATGGGAGCCCGGAGGCGGCCGGGACGCGGGAAGATTGACGTTTGGCAGTCGGCCTGGCCGGGGTATGCTCCGCGAACCATGCGAGTGCTCCTCATCCTCCTGTTCGTGGTGGTGCCCGGGACGGATCTCTTCGGGTCACCGCGGCTGGCGGCCCAAATCGCGAAAGAGTATGAGCTGGCCACCGCCGAGTGGTCGGAAAAGCTGCGTGTCGCAGGCGGCGCCGACCAGCAGGTGGAAGTGTGGCGTGAGCGGCCGAATTCGAACGAATTTGCGGCCCGCCTGTGGGCCGAATTGCGAAATTCGCTGCGCGAGGAGTGGACTCTCGAATACTGCGCGTGGTTGTTGGAGCACGCGCCGGTCTTTGCGGTGGATCGGGTGGCGGGAGCCGGAAAGCGCTCGCCCGCCCAGAGCATCGTGCATGCAGTGGACCGCTTTCACATCGAGAGCCCGAAGGTGGGCCGGCTCTGTCTCTCCCTGACGAGCCTGCAGGATCCCAAGAGCCTGGCGCTGGTGGAGCGGGTCGCGAAGGAGAATCGGGACAAGGCGGTGCAGGGCCAGGCTGCCCTTGCGATCGCGATGCTCCTGAAGGGGCTGGGGGATGCGGGGGATGTTATGAAACGACGCCTGACCCGGCTGCGGGAAGCGATCATCAAGGCGGCCCATGTGGAAGTGGGGGACCTGACGGTGGGGAAGCTGGCGGAGGACGAGATCTTCGTGATCACGAACCTGGCCAAGGGACGGACTGCTCCGGACATCCTCGGGCGGGATGTGAGCGGAATGCCGTTCAAGTTGAGCGGCCTGAAAAGCAAGGTGATCGTGCTGGCCTTCTGGCATTCGAACATGCGGGATGCGGAGCGGGGCATCGAGATGTTGCGAAAGCTTCACCAGCTGCATGGCGCGCGCGGCTTGGATCTGGTCGGGGTGACCGCCGATCCTGCGGCGGTATTGCGCAATCTGAAAGCGAACGGCACGATACCGTGGCGGAACTTTGCCGATACGAACGGGCGCATCACCCGGGACTACCGGGTGCGGAATTTGCCGATCGTGTATGTTCTGGACCAGAAGCGGACCATCCAGTACATCGGCGGTCCGGGAGCGTTTGTGGATCTGACGGTGGAGGCGCTCTTGGCGGAGTAGCTGCGGAAGGCGGGGAACCTCGGGGGCAACGGACCACCCCGGGCGCTCAGGCCGGGGCCTCTTCGGGTGGCGGGACGGGCTCCTTCTCGGTGGGCCGGTCGAGGTGGGCGGGGTCCCAGACGTAACGGGTGAAGAGGACCTTCACGGAGGCGGTGAGGGGGACGGCGAGCAGGGCACCCAGAAATCCTCCGAAAATGAGGGACCAGAAAAAGATGGAGAAGATGATGGTCATGGGGTGCAGCCCGACCTTGTCGCCGATAATCTTGGGCTGGATGAACAGGCCGTCGATCTGCTGGACCACGAAGAAGATGGCGAAGACGAGGAGGGGATGCTGCCAGTCGCCCCAGGTGGCGGCGGCGATGACGAGGGCGGGGATGAGGGTGACCAGGAAACCGACGAAGGGCATGACCCCGAGAATGGCGAGGACGATCCCGATCACGAAGGCGTAGGGCAGGCCGATCATCCAGAGCAGGAGACCGGTGAGGACGCCGTCGATGAGGCTGACGAGGACCTGGCCGCGGAAGAAGGCGATGAGGTACTGGTTCATCTCGCCGAGGGTTTCCACCACCTCGTTTTTCAAGTTGGATTCCTTGAGGGGAACGAAGTGGCTCCAGCGTCGCTTGATGGTGGCGGTCTCCTTCAGGAAGAAGAAGAGGTAGACCGGGACCAGCAGGAAGCCGAGGGCGTAGCCGAAGAAGCCGAGGACCTTTCCCGCGCTGGCGTTGAGCCACTTCATGCCGGTGGCCCAGATTTCCTTGCTGTTTTCGGTAAGCCAGACGCCGAGATTGGTCTTGCCGAAGGGAACGGCTTCCCGCGCTCCGCTCGATTTGCCGGGGACCCAGCCTGGGAGGCCCTTCACCCACTGACCGAAGGAGGTTTGCTCGAAGGGCCGGCTGGAGGGGGGAGGCGGGCTGGCTTGCTCGGGGGGCCGATGGGATTCGTGGAGGGCGAGGGCGCGGTTCAGGAAAGGGCGAAGCCACAGGGTGGTGCGCAAGTCCTGGGCCAGGTTTTCTCCGAGCTCCTCGCGCTGCTCGATGAGTTCCCCGGATTCCCGCACCACGTTGGGAACCACGAGGCTGCCTGCGAGGGCGGTCAGAACGGCGGCGAGGACGAAGACATAAATGATGGCCCGCATCCGGTTCATTCCCTTCTCCTCCAGTTTTCCCACCACGGGATTGAGGAGATAGGCGAGGATGCCGGCCACCGCGAGGGGGACCAGGACGGGCTGCAGGTAGTTGAGGACGTTGCCTGCCAGGAGTACGAAACCCACCCCGAGGGCCCCCAGGATCACGATGGCGAGCCCCGTGAGCGCACTCCAGAGAGTGCGGCGCTGGAACTCGGTCGGATAGCGTTGGGGCACGGCGGTCCGCTTGGATAGCGGGCGCACGGAGGCACGGCGATTATAATTTGGGCGCGGGGATGGAGGGCGTGGTCCGTGGTGCCAACGGGGGGGGAGGGGTTCAGCCCGAAGCCGTCTTGGACAGTTTGTCCAGCACCCCATTGACGAACTTCGGCGAATTCGTGGTGCCGAAGGAGCGGGCCAGTTCGATCGCTTCGTCGATGGAGACGGCGGGGGGAATCCCGGGCTCGAAGAGGAGTTCGCAGGTGGCGAGACGCAGGATGGCGCGATCCACCCGGTCGATCCGTTCGGGGGAGTAATTCTTGACGACCGAGGCGAGGTGCTGGTCGATGGCATCGAGATGGGAGCGGACCGCCGCGAGGCTGGTGTGGATGCGTTCCGCCATCTCGGCCGCTTCGTTCTCGGCCTGGAGGACGGCCCGCAGTTCGGGTTGGGAGCCGGGGTCCGGAGCGAGAGCCCTGGTGAGGCGGCCGACCGGCTCCGAGAGCGCCTCGCAAAGAGCGAGAGCCTCCTTGCGCAATTGCTGCATGGCGGGGAAGGTGGGATCGCACTTCCTGATCGTTTCGGCGGCGGCCCGGCTGAGGAGATTTGCCTTGCCAGCTTCTTCCAGGCCCTCGGCGAAGCGCGCGGCGGATTTGTTGCCGTTCAGTTCATGACGGAGGTAGTTGAGCGCTGCGAGGACATCCTGCTCGGCCTGCTGCAATTCGCGCAGGGCCTGGGCGAGTTGGCCGTCATCTTTCGCCCCCTTGACCTGCGCGGTGCGTTGCACCAGGTCAGGGAGGCCATTTGCGAGATGGGCGCGTCCCTGCTGGAGGTGGAGGACGCCCCTGGTGCGGGCCACCACCACCTTTTCGCGGAGCGGTTCGAGGAGAAGGGCGAGAACCAATTCGTCGCTGTCGACGGCGTCCCCCCCGGCCGGGTCGGTGGCATAAAGGAATTGGACGACCGCCTCCCGAACCCGGCGGCGGCGATCGCGGGCCCCACTGGCCGCGGTGTCAGACATTGCTCGGGTGCATCCGGAGCGAGCCGCCGTGGTCCAGCTCCGAGAAGATCTCCACCATCGCAGCCGCGGCGCGGGCGGCTTCGATGCCGCGGTTCAGCTCTTCCCCGAGGCAACGCTCGTGGGCCTGGTCGTCGTCCTCGACGAGGAGGACTTCGTGAATGATCGGCGTCTTGTACTCGAGGGCGAGTTGTTGGAGGGCGTCCGTGACGCAGCGCGCCACGAGATCGGCGTGAGAGGTTTCGCCGCGAATGAGGACCCCGAGCGCGATGACGCAAACGGGCTGCTCGAGCTCGAGGAGAGCTTTCACCGCCACCGGAATTTCGAACGCACCCGGGACGCGCACCAAATCGACGCGGGCGAGCGGGAGGAAGTCCCCGAGTTCCTCGATGACATGGTCCACCAAGGCGTCGGTGTACAGTTCATTGTGCTTCGCGGCCACGATCGCAAGCTTGTTGCGTTTGGTGGAGATGACGCGAGGCTTTGGAGGGAGCGCCAAGGACATGTTGGACATATCGCTGTTGATATTCGGAATGTCAATCCGGGGTGGAAGGAGGCAGCGACGGACGGCGGGAACCGGGTGGCGGGGCCCGCAATCAAGGGGTGAGGACGCGCGGAATTCGGGTGAAAGGCGAGGGCGGACGAATCGGAGCGAGGGTCGGGTTGCCACCCGGAGGGCTTAGAGCGAGTGTCCGAGCTTGCGTCGCTTGGTCTCGAGGTAGTTCTCGTTGTGGGGGTTGGCCTCGGCCCGGATGGGGATCTGATCCACGATTTCGAGCCCGTAGCCGTCGAGCCCGATCACCTTCTTGGGATTGTTGGTAAGGAGCTGAATCTTGCGGACTCCGAGGTCGTGGAGGATCTGGGCGCCCATTCCGTAGTGGCGGAGGTCGGAGGGAAATCCGAGCTTTTCGTTGGCCTCGACGGTATCGAGGCCGGACTCCTGGAGTTTGTAGGCGTGCATCTTGGCGGCCAGACCGATGCCGCGGCCTTCCTGTCGAAGATAGAGCAGGACGCCGCCGTCTTCCGCGATGCGCTTCAGGGCGGTGTGAAGCTGGCTGCCGCAATCGCACCGCCGCGAGCCGAAGACATCCCCGGTCAGGCACTCGGAGTGCACGCGGACCAGAACCGGTTGTCCGCGATCGATCTCGCCCCGCGTGAGAGCGAGATGGTGGGAGTTGTCGGTGCGGTCGCGGTAGAGGTGGCAGGCGAAGTCACCGTAGTCGGTGGGGAGATTGATGGTCTCTTCGAGATCCACCAACTTCTCGGTGCGGCGGCGGTACTCAATGATCTGGGAGATGGTGCAGGCCATCAGGCCATGGCGGCGCTGGTACTCGCCGAGGTCGCCGACCCGCGCCATGGTGCCGTCATCGTGCATGATCTCGCAGAGGACGCCGGCGGCGGGGAGGTTGGCCAGGCGGGCCAGGTCGACCGCCGCCTCGGTGTGGCCGGCGCGGCGCAGGACGCCGTCATCGGCGGCATGGAGCGGAAAGACGTGGCCGGGTTGCACGAGGGTTTCCGGGCCGCCGGATTCCTCCGCGAGCAGGCCGATGGTGCGGGAGCGATCGGCCGCCGAGATGCCGGTGGTGATGCCCTCGGCGGCATCGACCGCCACCGTGAAGGCGGTGCGGTGGCCCTCGCGATTGCGCCGCGACATGGGTGGCAGAGCGAGGGCCTCCACCCGCTCGCGAGTGATGGGCGCACAGATCAAGCCGCGGCCGTGGGTGGCCATGAAGGCGATCATCTCGGGGGTGGCCAGAGCGGCGGCCCCGATCAGGTCCGCCTCGTTTTCGCGGCCGGGATCGTCCGCCACGATCACGAGACGCCCGCCCGCGATTTCGGCGGCGATTTCTTCGATGGGGCTGAATTCGAGAGGGTCCATGAGCGGTCAGCGGCGAGGCGCAGCCGGTGGTCGGGGGACGGAGAGTCTTTACGTCAGAACGCCGAAATTGAAAGCCCCACTCCGGGCCGAAGCTCCCCGAAGGAGGGCCGGAAGGCGCCCCAGACCCCCATTAATGGCGATTTTGCGAAGACGGCTTAGGCCTGCATACAATAATTAGCCTTGCCTAATTATTGCCTTGCGAGAGCTGGCAAAGGCACTAAATTTCGTTCCATGAAACTGAGGTGGGTTCTCACGGTTTGCGCTCTGGCGGCGGGAGGCTGGTTGGTGGGATGCGGGCCGAGTGAAGCGGACCACGCGGGGGCGGGGCCGACGACGTATCCGTACAAGATCACCACCACGGTGGGCATGATCACCGACATCGTGCGCCAGGTGTCCGGCGGGCACGCGGTGGTGGAGGGGATCATCGGAGAGGGGATCGACCCGCACCTCTACAAGCCGACCAACGTGGACGTGAAGAGCCTGCAGGGCGCGGAGGTGGTCTTTTACAATGGCCTGATGCTGGAAGGAAAGATGGGGGACGTGCTGGTGAAAGTGGCTCGGGGCGGGAAGCCGGTCCACGCCGTGACGGAAGAGATTCAGGCCGAGGGCCGCTACGTGATCACGGATGAAGCGGAGCACTACGATCCCCATGTTTGGATGGACGTGGCGGGATGGATGCGGGCGGTGGAGGTGGTGGAAAAGGCCCTGAGCGGGTTCGATCCCGTTCACAAGTCGGACTACGCCGCGAACGCCGCGGAGTACCGCAATAAGCTGGAAGCCCTGGACGGGTATGCGAGGAAGGCGATCGGCTCGATCCCCGAGAACAATCGCGTGCTTGTCACGGCGCACGACGCGTTTGGCTACATGGCCCGCGCCTACGGGGTGGAAGTGAAGGCGATCCAGGGCATCAGCACCGAGTCCAAGGCGGCGGTGAAGGATATCGAAGTCCTGGTCGACTATCTGGTGGAGCACAAGATCCCGGCCATCTTCGTGGAATCTTCGGTTCCGAAAAAGAACGTGGAGGCCCTGCAGGAAGGCGCGGGGGCGCGGGGCCACCAGGTGAAGATCGGCGGCGAACTCTTTTCCGACGCGATGGGGCCGGCGGGGACCTACGAGGGGACTTACCTCGGGATGATCGATCACAATGTCACGACCATCACCCGGGCCCTGGGTGGGGCGGTTCCGGAAGGGGGATTCAGGAGTCAAGGCAAGGCGGGCGCGGGGTCCGGGCCGGAACAGAGCCCAAAGGCCGAAAAGCCGGGCGCAGAGCCGGGATCCGCCGCCGAAAGTCCGAAGAAGGAGGGGTGAACGATGGGAAGACCTTCTGCAAACTGAAGCGGCGGCAAATGAAAACATTCGTCGACCCGCCCGAATCGCCGGTAGATGGACGGCCCGAACATCCGGCCGATGTTCCCCTCGCGATCCACGATTTGACGGTCGCGTATCACCGCACGCCGGTATTGTGGGATGTGGAATTGAACATCCCGGAGGGCAAACTGGTGGGGATCGTGGGGCCGAACGGAGCGGGCAAGAGCACCCTGCTGCGGGCCTGTATGGACCTCGTGCCCAAGACCTCGGGTGAAGTGCAGGTGTACGGCGAGAGCTACAAGTCGCAGCGGGGATTGGTTGGCTATGTTCCGCAACGCGAGAGCGTGGACTGGGACTTCCCGGTGAGCGCCCTCGATGTGGTGGCGATGGGAACCTACGGGAGAATCGGGTGGTTCAAATGGGTGAGCAGAAAACAGAAGAATGTGGCGCGGGAGGCCCTCGAGCGGGTGGGGATCGGGCAACTCGCAGACCGCCAGATTAGTCAGCTCTCGGGAGGTCAACAACAACGGGTTTTCCTGGCCCGGGCGCTCGCGCAGGATGCGCGGCTCTACTTCATGGACGAGCCGTTTGCAGCGGTCGACGCTGCAACAGAACAGGCCAT
>CAUZKZ010000189.1:0-9642 GCA_963580345.1 Verrucomicrobiia bacterium
TCCCGTAATGCTGGAACCAGCTTTCGAGATAACGTGTGTTGAAAGTGGTTCGGATGATGTTCCGCAGGTGCCCGTAAAATAGTCGCGCGAAAACCGGGCGCGCGAAAACCTTGCCGACATTCCGGTTGCCCCACAGCGGCGCATTGCTGGGCTGGGAGAAAATAAAATCCCAGTCCCACGGAATCGCCTCGATCAGCCCGTCACCCGGACGCACATACATGTTGAAGTTGTGCGGATTGCCCTGGGAATAGGCGTCCCCGATCCCACAGAGAGACATCACCGCGAACTTCCGGGCCCACTGGTCGATATCGATCGCGCCGCGCACGGCCTCCTCCAATTCCTGCCCGTTCAGGCTGAAAGTCCTGCACATCCTGATGATGCCCGCATAGTCATCCTTCGCGAAACCCGTGTTGATGCGCAGGCTGTGACGGTAAATCTCCTTGTCGGCGCCCTGATCCGCAAGGTCGAAGGAACCGATCCAGCCGATCGGGAAGGGAGCCTTCGGAGTGTCGGGATTGCCATTCTGCGTTGTTTGATACTCCCGGATTCCCTCCATTTTGAAGACCGCCCCGTCCGTCCCGTTGCCGCCGGGCAGCCCCCGCAGGTAGTTCGATCCAAAGCGCGCCATCTCGCTTCGCACTCGGCCGTTCTGCGCCGAGATGTGGCCGTACTGGTACAGGATGTCGTTGTAGCTGTCGTGAACTCCCCCCGCCTGGTTGATGATGTGCTTGACGAGAATCTCACCCATGTTCGCGCGCCGGGTCGTGATGGTCGAATGCACCCCGCGGTAGGGGCGATCGGAAGGGAATCTCAGGTTCAGGGCGGTCCCGGCACTGTCGCCCCGGCTGTACATACTGCCCCGCAGGCGGATCCCGGCGTCGTAGGCGATCTCCTCTTCGTTCGTGATAATGGTACACCCCAGTCGATAGTTGCTCAGGATGTCGTTGAAGGCATGGAGGGCGTTGGCATCGTTTGGCAGCATGTTGATCCGGATGCTGTGCTTGCTTCCGTGCGCCACCGAGGGGTCGACCTTGATGATCGCCCACGAGCGGCTCCCGCGGGGCGGGGCGCTGCTTTGCAACCGGCCGGGACCGGCGTCCTGCCCCTGAACAGAAAATTGAATCACGGTCCCGTCCGGTTGCCCCGGAATGGTTCCCTTCCAGAGATGATCAGCTGAATCCAGGGCCATCGGGACACTGGCAAAAGTTCGTGACCCATTCAGAGCGTACCGCAGGGTCATGGTGCCGATTCCCTGGGGATCGCTGGCGGCGGTGGAAACCTCGATGGATTCCCCGGCCGACGGCACTGCCGGTGAATGCTTCAATCCGCGAAAGATTGGCCCGGTGTCCGCCTCGTAGGTCGAATTTTGCGCGCCGGGGGTTCCGTGCGTGTCCGGTTGTCGAAGAATGACGGTCTTGGCCAGCTTGTTGTAATAGAGCTCGAAGCGGAACTGGGGCGAGCCCGAGAGCCACTTGGCCCGAAACGAGACGCGGTAAACCACGCCGTGATGCACCGGCCGCGGCGTGCTCCCGCTGGTGAGGCTCCCCTCGATCAGGTTGTTGAGGTAGTTCATGCGTGCTCCCGCCACTATCCTCAGCACACGTTCTCCATCCACCGTCGCGGGCCGGGAATCCTTGTGGGTTCCAAGCAGGCGCCATCCCGAGCTTCCGGTAAACCCGCCGTTTGCAATCAGTTCCAGCGCAGTTCCGCCGGGATCTTCCACCACTGAAAAATCGTCGACCAGGACCACCCCCGAATCGAGGAGCCCGAGGCGCACTTCGTGGAAATTGAACACATTCGGTGTGTAGGTGGGCGTGCTGGCCCGCATCGTGAATTCGTAATCCTGCCAGCTCGCCGTGGCGGTGTTGTCGCTGGCCGCCCACGCCTCCGGAGCCGAGTTGTGGATGAACGGATTGCGCAGTTCGAGGCTCGACCCGCCGCCGTCGGCTTCGGGCGGCCAGGGCTTGCCGTCGCGATAGAAGACCCGGTCGGCCGGATTGCCAACCGCATCGAGAAGTTGGAGGTCCTCCCCCCGGTCCGATAACGACCCCGAGAAATCCCCCACCACCGGGACGCCCGGAAATTTCGCCGCGAAGGCCGCGCGGTCCTTCGCCACCACCAGGTAGCCGCCTTCCGGGATAAACGTTCCGTCCGGCAGGGTGAAGCGAACCGCCCCGTGCAGTGCCCAGCCGCCCACCACCGCCGGGATGTCGGCCGTGTTGTGAAGCTCGATCCATTCCTCGTCATTGGTCGCATAGGATACCGGCGGATCGCCCCCCTCGGCATAGGTAGGCCGGTGGTGATACATGATCTCGTTGATCACCACCGGGCTAACCGGTGGCTCCGGGTTGGGCGCGCCGGGAGACTCGGGAATTCCGCCCCCGGTGGCGAAGAGCCCGCCGGTGCCGTCGGGTATCCGGGTCCGGCCGAGATCGTCCGCCCGCAACGCGTCGAGCAGCCCATTCTTCCCGGCCAGGTAGAGAGAGAGATTGTCGCCATCGGCCACACGAAAACCCAGGACCGATTCCGGGATACTCAGGTGCCCCGCCCGCGGAATGCTCGCCCCGGAAGAGAACACGTACTCTGCCCCGCTTTCGGAGGCGATCAAGTAACCTTCCAGATCGAGATCCTGTCCGCTCGCATTGTGAAGCTCCACGAAAAAGCCGCCGGCCACTGCTTCGCTCCCCGCGATCTCGTTGATGGTCAAGGCAACGGCGCGAGCCACCAGGTTCCGCGCCCCGGGGGTCCCTCCGAGCAGGAGGCTGGGCGCCCAGTGGCCGCCAAATTCCCCGGTGGTGTCCGGGTGTATTTTCGAAAGCGAGGCGCCCGATCCATCGGCGCCCACCGGCCAGGCGCCGCGGTCATTGTACTCCACCTCGTCCATGATGCGGTCATTCAGATTTCGAATCCGCAATGGCTCCCCACCGTTATCGAGCATCCCTGTAAACGGCCCCCGTAGTCCGCTGATCCCCGCCGCCGCTTCGAGGGCGGCCGGGTCGGCTGCGACGACGAGGTAAGCACCACCCGCGAGAATCGTCCCGCGCGGAAATTCGTAGTCGATTCCGCCCGACAACCGCCACCCCTCCAGATCGACCTCGACCGAATTCTGATTGTAGAGTTCCACGAACTCGAGACCCGGGTCGTCCGCCCCGGCCGGATGGTAGTGAATCTCGTTGAAGACGACGATGGAATCGTAGGCTCCGGCCCAGGCATCGCAGACAACGGCGGCAAGGGCGGCAATCATCGCAACAGCCGAATGTGCGATGCGGGTGCGTTTTTGATTCCTCAAGCTCCCGCTACTAAGCACCGGGGCCCCCAAGGTGTCAAAATCCTTCCTGGAATGTCTGAAAAGAGGGCGCGACAATCGCTGATGCGGTATGACCGAGATGGCAGGACCTCCAAAGCTCGTGGAAGAGGAAGGTATCTACTTCGAACTACTCGGCAAAATGTCGAAAGTCGCGATCGCGCGCGGGGTCCTCACGCTCAGCGATGGAATCGATCAGAAATAATCTCCTGAAGACAACGACACTTTTTCCTATCGGGGCGGATCTCAGGCCCCGACTTTCAACAACTCGCACGCCTCATCGTAACCGGCAGCGGTCGTTCCCGACTCGCTGGCCGTCACGCGCGCCAAACCCACGAGGTGCCGCCATCGAAAGGCCGGACGGGTCGCGGCAAAGTCGCTTGTGGTGGTAAGAAAGTATTTCTCGGCATGCAAGGCGCCGTCCGCCCGCGTAGCGTGGCGCAGCAGGACGTCGATGACCTGCTGCGCATCGCCGCCCCGGGCCCCGAAACGATGCACCAGGGCACAAGCCGCGGCTTGGTTTTGTTCCCGGATCGCGCCGTCGAGACCCCGGAGAAGAGCCTCACCACTCGTTTCCTTGATCCCCGCGAGGTGCTCGTCATACGGCCGCGGTTTCCACTCCAGGAATTTTCCTCCACGTCGCGTGCGATCTCTCGAGGCCTGGAACCCCGCCAGGATCAGGCAGGCCATCGTGTTGCGATGATTGCTGACCTCCGCGATCCCGCGCCAGGCATGCGCAGCGTCGCTGGCGTGCACTCCGATGGAGTCGCCGTGCACGCTCCCCTCCGGCTTGCCGGGCCGGACCTGCTTGGCGTCACGCCCCGCATCGCGCAGGACGAGTTGGTTGGTCGCCAGCGCGATGGATTCCCCGATGTCCCGCGGCGCGATGCCATCCGCGAGCGCCTCCGCCACTGCTTCGGCAGAATCCTCCGGCTTGGCCGAAAAGATGCCCTGGCTGAACTTGTCCACCCACTCGTCATCCGCCCGGCGCGACCCTGCCTTCTTGTCCAACAACTTGTATTGGTCGAGCAGCCTGGGAAGCACCCCGCGGACCGTCTGCGCGTTCTTGGCGCTCGATTCTTCCCGCCTCAAACAGTAGCGCAAAGACTGCCGCAACATCGCCTGCGCATTCTCCATCCCGGCGAGATCGAGGATCTCCCAGGACCGATGCGCAAAAACAATGCGATGCACCTCGGTATCGTCTTCGACCACGTGCATGAGATCGTTGAAGGCCTCCTCCGGCGAGGCCTCCGCAAGGGCCGCGAAGATCCGCTCCGCCTTCTTGGGGTCACGCTCGTGCACGGCATCCCGGAGCAGATCCGCCCCGGCGTGATTAGCCGGCAAGTGAAGGGGGACCACCTCATCCAATTCGTGCTTCGTCCCCTTCTTCTGGATCTGCGCCGTATTTCGATAGAGAATTTTCAGGACGACGAGGGCGCGACGTTCGGACGGCAGTCGCCGCGCCATCTGGTGGGCCGGCTCCATCGCCATGAGAGTGTGCATTCCCACATAGTCTTCCCCGCCGAACGAGCGGGCGTTGGCAAGGGCCGCGGCCTGCAGTAACTGATCGAGAGTGACCTCGCGCTTGTTAAGCTTTTCAACGATCAAGGGCTGCAGCCGATCGACCGGCGTGTCCTGCATGAATCCAACCAGCGGTTCGAGGCCGCCGAAGAGCAGTTTTCCGCCGCCTGCGACCTCCTCGCCCTTGACGGCCGAGAGGCCGAGGTTCGAGACGAGGGAAGCGCCGAGACCGGCCCGGAGCATTCCTTCCCCAACTTTGCGGTGAAATTCGCGCCGCGAGAGATTCGAGTTCGCTTTCATTGTCCTAGCTTTCTTGTCCGAGGGACCATTTCGGCTCCCAGGAGCTGATTTTGGGCCGGCCGCAGGGCCCGGACGGGCTCCCGGCCATCTGCGCATCTTGAATGCTGACAGATTGGAACGGGAGAGAAAGCAAATTCAGGAACGGCCCGCGAATCACGCGGAGAAATTGAGAGATTCTCCCTAGCGTCCCCGCGGGTCCTCCCCTTAGCCTCCCGCCAGTGACCGACGCCGAGATCATCGACCACTGGAAGGGCCAGGACGCGCCCCTCCTGCCCGTCCTGCATGCCTTCTACGATCGCGACGGCTACCTCTCGGACGATGCCATCCGCGCCGTCAGTGCCGGGCTCCGCATTCCGCTTGCAGAGCTCTTCGGCACCGTCACGTTTTACCATCACTTTTCGCGCGAACAGGGCGGCAAGTCCGCGCCCCGGGTCTGCACGGGCAATGTGTGCTGCCTGAATGGCGGAAAGGAAATTCTCGAAGCGCTCAAGCCGGAAGGCGCCCGGCCCATGCCTTGTTCCGGGCGCTGCGATGACATGGTGCCGGTCATTCGCGGCGATGAAGTCTTCGTCGGGCCGCATGCAGGGTCCCTTCAGCGCCGCGCCACTCCGCTTCCCGCTCCCAACCCGGGCGGGAGCGAAGAGTGTGTCTTCCGGCACATCCGCGAAGAGGGACGCCACACCCTCGGTGGTTACCGCGATTCGGGCGGCTATACCGGGCTCGAGGAAGCGCTCGCGTCCACTCCCGAGGCCCTCGTCGAACTCATTTCCGATTCCGAACTCGCCGGCCGGGGCGGCGCGGGGTTCCCAACCGGCGTGAAGTGGAAGGCGGTGGCCGACGCTCCGCGCCAGCCCAAGTCCATCGTCTGCAATGCCGATGAAGGCGAGCCGGGTTGCTTCAAGGATCGCGCCATCATGGATCACGATCCCCACGCCCTGCTCGAGGGCATGATCCTCGCCGCCTACGCCACCGGCGCGCCGCGCGGATTCATCTACCTGCGATACGAATACCCGGAAACCGAGGGCCTTCTGCAACAGGCGATCGACGAAGCCTCCGCATCCAATCTCTTAGGCGAGAACATTCTCGGGAAGAGCGGATTCAATTTCACGATCCGCGTCATTCGCGGAGCGGGCGCCTACATCTGCGGCGAGGAGGGCTCGCTGCTCAACTCGATGGAAGGCAAGCATCCCTTCCCGCGCAATCGCCCCCCCTTCCCCGTCACTCACGGCTTCGAGGACCTGCCCACCGTCGTCAACAATGTCGAGACCCTCGCCTCCGCCTCGCAGATCGCCCGCAAGGGGGCGGCCTGGTATCGCGATCTCGGCCTCGGTGACCACGCCGGAACCAAGGTGATCTCTCTCTCGGGCGACATCCGGCGCCCCGGCAACTACGAGGTTCCCTTCGGCTTCCCGCTGCGGACCCTCCTCCACGAGTGGGCCGGCGGACCGCGCGAGGGCCGCGCTATCCAGGCCGTCACGATGGCGGGCCTCAGCGGCGGGTTCCTGGCCGGCGAGGACCTCGAGGTCACTCTCGACGAACCCTGCATCCGGGGGAAGGGCTCCTTCCTCGGGGCAGGCGGAATCATCGTCTTCGACGACAGCCGCGACATGGTGCAGGCCGCTCACGACGCCATGTCCTTCTTCGCCCACGAGTCCTGCGGCAAATGTTTCCCCTGCCGCATCGGGACCCAACGCCTTACCGAACGCCTCAACGGCGGTGGCGGCGAGTTTTCCCTCGAGGGCTGGAAAGACGAGGTCGAGGACATCGGTAGCGTCATGAAAGCCACCAGCGCCTGCGGCCTCGGAATGGCAGCCCCCCTCGTCACCGAAAGCCTCCTGCGCTACTTCCCGGAGGCGGTAGAGAGGAGAATCTCTTCGAGCGGGGAGGCCTCGCCGGGCCAAGCGACGAGTAGCGGAGTGATGGAGTGATGGAGTATTGCAAATCCGGCATTTCTATCCCACTAATCCACCACTACACCACGCCGGCAGGGACGCCGGCATCCACCACTCCATTACCGCCGGCAGGGACGCCGGCATCCATCACTCCATTCCCGCCGGCAGGGACGCCGGCATCGACCACTCCATTACCGCCGGCAGGGACGCCGGCATCGACCACTCCATAACCGCCGGTCACCTGGCATCCTTCCACGACGCAAGCCCACTTGAATTCAACCCCACCCATGAACCAACTCGCCGAAAACGTCCGTGTCTGCACCATGACCCTCGATGGGAAGCCGGTGGAATTCCGGGAGGGCGAGACCATCTACGAGATCGCGGTGCGGCACCGCAAGGAGGTCCCCACCCTCTGCTACGACCCCCGCCTCGAGGCCTTCGGGGCCTGCCGCCTCTGCGTGGTGGAGGTCGAGGGGATCCGCAACCCGGTCGCTTCCTGCACCACCGTGGCGACCGAGGGGATGCTGGTAAAGACGCGTACCGACGTCCTCGAAAAGCATCGCAAGACCCTTCTCGAGATGGTGGCCAGCGAGAACCGCGACATCGATGTCGACAAACTCTCCGGCTATGCCTCGCAGGAACTCGGCGATCTCCTCGATCGCTACGAGGCGCGCACCGGTCGCTTCGCCGGCAAGCAGAGCGGTGCCTCCAACACCGACGACAAGAATCCTTTCATCCTCCGCGATTACGACAATTGCATCTCTTGCTACCGCTGCGTGCGCGTCTGTGCCGAGCAGGAAGGCGATCACGCCATCAACGTGATGAACCGCGGCTTCGAGACCCAGATCATCACGGAGTTCAACAGCGACTTGCGCGACTCGGCCTGCACCTTCTGCGGCCAGTGCGTCGCGACATGCCCGACCGGCGCCCTCACCGACAAAAAAGCGATCCGGGCCAAAGATGTGCCCGGCAAGATCGAGAAGACGCGCTCGATCTGCCCCTACTGCGGGGTTGGATGCTCGGTCGACATCCTCACCAAAGGCGACCGCGTGGTCGGCATCCACCCCGCCATGGACGGCCCCGCCAACGAGGGCGCGCTTTGCATCAAGGGGCAATACGCCTTCGACTTCGTCCACCACCCCGACCGCCTCGCCGTGCCGCTCCTCCGGCAGGAAGACGGCACCTTCCGCGAAGCGGAGTGGGACGAAGCGCTCCAGAAGGCCGCGGACGGATTCACGAAAGTGCGCGAGAAATATGGCAACCGGTCCGTCTACGGCGTGGCCTCCGGGCGCGCTCCCCACGAAGCGGCCTACTCGATGCAGAAGTTCATCCGGGCCGGCTTCGGGACGCACTACATCGACAACTGTAGTCGTGCTTGACACGCCCCCACGGTGGCCGGTCTGGCCGCCACGATAGGACGAGGCGCCATGAGCAACCCGCTCCGCGACATGGAGCACCCCGATGTCATCTTCTGCATCGGCACCAACATGACGGAGTGCCACCCGGTGGCCGCCACGCGGTTGAAGAAAGCGATCGCGCGCGGAGCCAGGATGATCGTGGCCGACCCGCGCGAGATCGATCTCGCCAAGATGGCCGACCTGCACCTGCCGATCCGGGTCGGTTCCGATGTCGCCCTCCTTCTCGCCATGGCGCACGTCATCGCCCGCGAGGGGCTCATCGATCGCGAGTTCATCGACTCCCGCACCTCCGACGCGGACGAGTTCCTGGAGCACATCAGGGAGTTCACTCCCGCCTGGGCCGAGCCGATTTGCGAAATCCCCGCCGGCGACATCGAGAAAGCGGGACTCCTCTACGGCCGGGGAAATCCCTCCGCCATCTACTACACCCTCGGAATCACCGAGCACATCTGCGGGGTCGATAACGTCCAGTCCCTCTGCAACCTCGCCCTCATGACCGGCAATCTCGGCATCGAAGGCGGCGGCATCAACCCCATGCGGGGGCAGAACAACATCCAGGGCGCCGGCGACTGCGGGGCCATCCCCAACAACTTCCCCGGATTCCAACCCTGCGAGGACCCCGCCAACGCCGAAAAGTTCAGCAAACTGTACGGTATCGAGTTCGTCCCCGAGAAGGGCATCACCAAGGTCACCGCACTCAATCTCTGCGGCGCAGAAGAGAACGGCATCCACGCCATGATCATCGACGGCGAGAACACGGTCATCTCCGATCCCGACATGAAGCACTGCGAGCACGCCCTGAAGTCGCTCGACCACCTCGTCGTGATCGACATCTTCATGACCGAAACGGCACAGCTCGCCGACGTGGTCTTCCCCGCCACCGCCTTTGCCGAAACCGACGGCGTGCAGAGCAATACCGAGCGCCGCGTCCAGCGCCTCCGCGCTGCAGTGCCCCCTCCCGGCGAAGCGAAGCCCGACTGGTGGATCATCGCGCAGATCGCACAGCGCATGGGCACTCCCGGCTTCGAGTTCGAAAGCGCCAAGGACGTCTTTAACGAACTTTGTTCGCTGAGCCCCATCTATGCCGGCCTCGACTGGGATCGCATCGACAAGGGCGAGTACCAGTGGCCCGTCCCCGAAAAAGACCACCCCGGCACCCCCCGCCTCCACGAGAAGGAATTCAAGAATGGCCGCGGACTTTTCAAGG
>CAUZKZ010000190.1:0-9568 GCA_963580345.1 Verrucomicrobiia bacterium
TCCAGGTAATTGGCGTTTCCGAGGGAGAGGTTGTAGTCCCACACCGGGGCGGCCAGGATCTTCTTGCCGCGGTCCTTGGTGAAGTAGCTGCTCAGCCGGTAACCGTCGATATTCTTGAAGACCTCGACCCAGAGGTGGGTGTCGATAAACGATTGCACGTCGATGAACTTCACATAGCCGGCCGTCGGGTGGGTGAAGCGGCCCGGGGTGTGAAGGGTGAGCTCGAACTGGTCGACGTGGCGATCCAGCCACGTCCGCTGGGCGGTAGTCGGAATATCCGGTTCGACGAATGCCATGGTGTGGCCTTCCTGAGCGGTGCTGAAGCTGAGATCGCTCCCGGCCCCCTTGTCCTTCTTGAAGATGTAGCCGCCCGTCACGGCCGGCTCCGCGTTGTCGCACGCCTCGAGCTTCTTGATGTTCACGCGGTCTTCGTCGCGCTTGATTTTTTCCATGAAGACGTAGACGCCCCGGTAGTCGGCCATCGAGACATCGCCGCCGTTGGCATTGTAGAACAGTTCGCAGAACTTCGAGCGCACCGCGGGGTAGCCGAGCTCGCGGCTCAAATCGTAGACGAGCTTGTTCCGCATGAGGGTCTTGTCCGAGTAGGGCGCGTGGATGACCCAGTCCGATTCGGAGGGCATCCCGAAGATGCTCACGTTCTTGTCGAGGCCTTCGTTGTCCCACGTTTCGAAGGAATACTGCTTCTTCGGGAAACTCGTCGAACTTTGCCCGCGCACGCGCATTCCGCCCCGGCCTTCGAAGTCGGGGAGATCGAGGGGGCTGGTGCGGCCCGTGACCGGGTCCCGCTCGAAGAAAATGGCGTGGACCGGGCGGCGCGGATTCTGGGAGTTGGAGTTGGATTCGTTGTCGATGTTGAACCCGAAGGAATCGACGACGATGATGGGCAAATCGGAGGTGAAGGTCTCGAGGTCCGTTGCGATGCGGACGAAGGTCCGGTCCCGCACCGGCCCGGGCTGGAACCCTCGTTCGTAGACCCGCGCCTTCACCCGCGTGGTGGAGGAAATCGTGATCGACCTGGTGTAGATCGTCGACGATCCGCTCGGGTCATTACCGTCCGTCGTGTAGCGAATCGTGGCGTTCGGCGAGGTTGTCCTGATGGTGAGCCTCACCGGACGGGTGATGACCTGGTTCTCGAGAGAGAAGACCGGTTTTTCCGCGAACAACAATCCCTGCGGACCGGTATTGGTGGTTCCCGGAGTTGGATTGACGAAGGGTCCTTCGGTTTGATCCTGCCCGAGCGTGCCGTAGGAGACGTCGCCGGTCTGCTGCGGGTAGTTGTAGGACGATACGATCGTCGAGCCGTCCGGTTTGGTGAGCGCCACGAATCCGCCGGCCTTATCGAAGGAGAAATTGGCATGGAGTTCTCCCACGATTTGGTCTTTCCCGGACGCGAAGATCAACTGGCGTTGGTTCGAGACCAGGACCAGGCTGGGAATCTCCCACTTGGTGAGGTTGGCAGGATTGTCGGTCAGGAACCACCCGCCGAAGTCCACCGGGTTCGCGGTCGAGTTCAGGATCTCAAGCCAGTCGGAGCTGCGGCAGTCTTCGTCTTCGATGGTGGACTCGTTGTCCGCCATAAATTCGGCGATGCCCGGGTCCGGGAGGATGATGAAGTCGGGCGGAATGGTGGTGACCTGAAGATTGTCGATGCCGAGGGTCTGGGTGCCAGAGCCGTTGCGGGCGCTCAAGGCGAAGCTCCAGGCGTCGTCGCCGGTGAATCCGGGCGTAGCCACGTTGGTAAAGACGGGTGTCAGTCCGAAGCCGAGGTCGATGCTCATACTGGCGCCGTTGACCGGATGCCATGAGAGGGCCGCCTCGCCAGTGATCAACTGCCCGTCGTTCAGGATGCCCAGATTCTCAAACTCCAGGTCCGCGCCGCTCACCGCGAGGTGGAATCCCCGCTGCGCCATTTGGGAAGTATCGACTCCAAAGGAGAGGTGATTGACGGAGGGGTGCCATCCGTTTTCGGCCTGACCGTGCGCATCGGCCGCGGCGGGATCGCCCTGCCCGGGATTGAATGCCGGGATCGCTCCGTAGTTGAACGAGAACCCCTCGCCCGGGGCATCGAGGCCGGGGCTGTCTTCCAGTGCAAATTCGAAGGTCGCGGTCCAGCCGGCCGAGGAAGCGGCGAGGGCCGGAACGCGAAACGAGGCTCGCGTATCCGCGGTCCCGTCCTGCGTGAGACGCAGGGTGCCGGTTTGCACCGAGGCGGTTCCATCCGAACTCGCCACGTTGGTTCCATCGCCGAGATCGGTGGTATCGTCGTTGAAGTTGAAAACCTGCGGGCCGTATTGTTCGGCGAACGCCGCCGGGGCGGCGAGCAGGAAGAGGGCCGCCGCAGGAAGAATTGGTGGTTTGAAAGAAGCGAACCTCATGGTGGGGGGAAGGAAGCTCGAGTTGCCGGGGAAGTGGACGGAGCCGTCCGGCCGGCCTGGATAAATTTAGGGACGGGGCGCCAGCCAAGTTCCGCTATTCGGCCCCGCCGGTCAAACCTGAATCAGCGGGCCCTGGAGGTACCGTGCTTCGGCAGGGAGGAAGCGAGGACGACCGTGCCCTCGACGGGAGGCCTTTTGGATCGGGGAGAAGGGAGCATTGACGCTTGGTTTCATTCGCTGTTGTATTCCATCACCGAAAGCCGCGCTACCGGATCGCCGGGGCCGGGATCTCGCAGCGCCTCAGGGAGGATGCATGTCGCCAGAAACCCCAATGCCGAATCAACGTATCCGGCGCCCCGACCCCGGCGCCGCCGAAGACGAGGGTTCCCCCCGCGAGGGCGCCGTGCACCTTCTTGCCCTGCTCGACGGTCTGCCCATTCACATCGCCTGCAAGGACCTGGAGGGGAGGATGACGTTCGTGAACCGCGCCTTCGCTGACATGCTCGGCAAACCGGCCGCGGACATTCTCGGCAAAAGGGACTACGATCTCTTTCCCGCCGATCTCGCCGAGAAATATCGCGAGGATGATCGGCGAGTCATCGCTTCGGGCGAACTCTTCACGGACATCGAAAGGAACGAGAGCGGCGGAGAGGTTCGCTATTTCGAAATCCGCAAGTCGCCCGTTCGTGACGAGCAAGGGGAGATCTGCGGCACCCAGGCCGTGTTCTGGGAAGTCACTCAGCAGAAGGTCACCGAGGCCGCTCTCGACAACGAGCGGTTCCTGTTAAATACGCTGCTCGATAACGCCCCGGACAGCATCTGCTTCAAGGACAGGGAGAGCCGATTCATTCGTATTGGCCGCTGCCTGGCCGAGAAATTCGGCCTGGTGGATGCCCGCGAGGCGGTGGGCAAGAGCGATGCGGATTTCTTTACCGAAGAGCACGCCCGTCCCGCCCGCGAAGGTGAGCTGGAAGTCGTATCCTCGGGCCGGCCGATCCTTTCCAAGATTGAAAAGGAGACCTGGGGAGATGGTCACGAGACATGGTGTTCCACCACGAAGCTGCCCCTGAAAGACGCCGAAGGGACAATCGTCGGCACCTTTGGTGTGACGCGCGACATCACGGATCTCATCCATATCGAAGAGGAACTTCGCAAGGCCAAGGAAGCGGCCGATGCTGCCAACGAGGCGAAGAGCGATTTCCTCGCCAACATGAGTCACGAGATCCGGACCCCGATGAACGCCATCATCGGGATGACCGAGCTGCTCATGGACACCCAACTGACCCAGTCGCAGCGCGAATACCTGGGGATGGTGTACGAATCAGGAGACTCCCTGCTCGAACTGATCAATGACATTCTCGATTTCTCGAAGATCGAGGCCGGCCGACTGGAACTCGATCACTCCGTTTTCAATCTGCGGGAGAGCCTCGGGGACACCATGAAATCGTTGGCGTTGCGGGCCCACGACAAGGGTCTCGAACTGGCCTGCGCTGTCGATTCCAGCGTCTCCTGGCTGCTGGTCGGTGACATCGGCCGGATTCGGCAGATCGTCATCAACCTGGTCGGCAACGCGATCAAGTTCACCGAGAAGGGGGAGGTCGTTCTCGAGGTCTCCTCCGAGGCCGGTCGGCGAGAAGACCGCGAAGCTGCACTTTTCCGTTTCAGACACGGGGATCGGAATCGAACCCTACAAATGCAAGAAAATCTTCGATGCATTCCAACAGGCGGATTCCTCCACAACCCGCAGCTATGGAGGCACCGGATTGGGGCTGGCGATCTCCACGCGGCTCGTGGAGTTAATGGGTGGCCGCATCTGGGTCGAGAGCGAGGTGGGCAAGGGCAGTTGTTTCAGGTTTACCGTATGCTGTGACATCGCAGTAGACGGGTTGGAGGGCAGGGGTGCGTGCCCCACCGTGGTCATCGACACCCCGGTCTTGGTGGTGGATGACAACTCCACCAACCGGCGCATTCTTGGCGAAATGCTCAGCAATTGGGGAATGGTCCCCACCGCGGTCTCCGGAGCACAAGCCGGTCTCCAGTCGCTGGAGGACGCCCTCGAGGGTGGCGAACCGTTCCGGCTAGTCGTGAGCGACGTTAGCATGCCGGACGTGGACGGCTTCACCTTCGTGGAGTCGATCCGCGCGCACCCCAAACTCGCCGGGCTCCCGGTCGTCATGCTCACTTCCGGGGGCCGCCCGGGTGATGGGTCCCGCTGCGAGCAGTTGCACATCAGCTGCAGCTTGTTGAAACCGGTGAAGCAGTCCGAGCTTCTTGACGCCATCGTGATGGCCATGGGGGCCGGTGCGGTGGAAAAAGTCGTCGAAGAATTGAAGAAGGCCGAACTTCCCGAGCTTCCTCCTCTTCGCATTCTGCTGGCGGAGGACAATACCATCAATCAGAAGTTGGTTCTTGGGTTGCTCGAACCGCGTGGGCATCACGTCACGGTCGCCCGGAACGGCAAGGAAGCCGTGTCGGCGATCTTCGAGGAGGAGTTCGACGTGATCCTGATGGATGTGCAAATGCCGGTATTGGACGGTTTTTCGGCGACGCGGATGATCCGCGAGCGCGAAAAGAAAGGGGGCAAACGGGTCCCGATCATCGCCATGACGGCCCACGCCATGAAGGGCGACCGGGAGCGCTGTCTCAAGGCCGGCATGGACGATTATCTGGCGAAGCCAATTCGCATCGGCACCGTGACTTCGAAGCTCGCGGAATTCTTTGCGAGCGAGCTCGACCACGACGACCCGGCGGTTCCGGGACACCGGGACGTCACGGCCGCGTTATCCGAGGCCGGGGATCCCCCCGGTTCGCAGCCCGCTCCGGTGGACTGGTCCCACGCGCTGGAAAACGCCGGCGGTGACCGTGCTCTCCTGCGAAATCTGGTCGAGATCTGCCTGGAGGACGCGCCGCGGCAAGTCGACGAAGTGCGGGCCGCCATCGAGGTCGGCGATGCCGCGAAGGTGAACTGTGCCGCGCACGCCTTGAAGGGCACTTTGCTTGTTCTGGGCACGGCGCTGCCCGGTCGATACGCCCAGGAACTGGAGAGCATGGCTGCCCGGCAGGACCTCAACCGGGCCGACGAGATCTATCGTTCGCTTGCTTCGGCGATGGAACCCTTCCGCGAAGCGCTGCTAACCTATCTGGATGAAAACTGACTCGCGATGCAGCGAGGGTCTGCGACCGAATGTGCCCTTGAGAACGACCAAGTCGGTGAAGGCGTTGTGTTCCCCATTGTGAAAAGCGGGCCGGACCTTGCCGCCCTGAACCTGCGGAAGATCCGCGAGGCACGCGGGCGAAATCGCAATCGCGAACATGCCAGCGGCGACCGTCATGGGGTGAACTCGGCGGGCGGCGATCATCTGTTTCACCTGTTTCACAGGAGCACTTTTCGAATCACCTCCCCGCCCACATCCGTGAGACGAAAATCGCGACCCCGGTGACGCCAGGTCAGGTGTTTGTGATCGAGGCCCAGGCAGTGCAGGACGGTGGCCTGTAGATCGTGCACGTGGATGGGATCGCGCTCGATGTGGTACCCCAACTCGTCGGTTTGTCCCACCACCTGCCCTCCTTTGATGCCGCCGCCCGCCAGCCACATCGAAAAGGCAAATCGGTGATGATCTCGGCCCTCCTTGCCCTTGGTGTTGCCGCGCCGCACTTCGTTCATGGGCGTCCGACCGAACTCGCCGCCCCAGATCACCAGGGTTTCGTCCAGGAGCCCCCGCTCTTTCAAGTCGCGAATCAACGCCGCGGCAGGACGATCAGTCATGTCGCAATTCGTCTTCAGGTTCTTGTCGAGTTCCGAGTGATCGTCCCAGGTGGAGTGGAACAGCTGCACGAAGCGCACCCCGCGCTCGACCATGCGGCGGGCCAGCAGGCAGTTGGTGCCAAAGGGCCTGGTGGTGTCGTGGTCGAGGCCGTACATCGCGAGCGTCGACTTCGATTCTCGAGAAAAATCGAGCAACGCCGGAGCTGAGCGTTGCATGCGGAAGGCCATCTCGTAGGAGGCGATGCGCGAGGCGATCGCGGGATCGCCGACCCGATCAAGATGCATGTGGTTGAGATCGCGCACGGCATCAAGCCGGGCCCGCTGCGTGGCGGCGCTGACCCCATTCGGGCTGGTCAGATGCAGGACCGGATCGCCCTGCGCGCGAAAGGTGACGCCCCGATACTCTGACGGCAAAAATCCGTTCGACCAGTTGGCGGCCCCCGCATCGATTCCCTTGCCCGAGCTGGAAGTGAGGACGACGAACCCGGGCAGATTCCGGTTCTCGCTGCCAAGCCCATAGGTAATCCAGGAACCGGCGCTCGGATGGCCGGGGGTTGGCATGCCGCTATTCATGAGCAACTGCCCGGGGGTGTGGTTGGCCACGTCGGTGTGCATGGAGCGAATCACGCAAAGATCGTCCGCCACCGTTCCGAGGGACGGGACGTAGTCGGAGAACTCGATGCCACTGCGGCCGTAGCGCTGAAAGCGCCGCGGACTGGCGAAGACACGCGCCGATCCGCGGATGAGTGCGTCCTCCTGGTTTTTCAGCATGGAGGCCGGCACCGGTTGGCCGTGCCACTTCTTCATCTCCGGCTTCGGATCCATGAGATCCAGCTGAGACGGTGCGCCGGCCATAAAGAGGAAAATGACGTTCCTGGCGCGGGGCTTGAAGTGCGGTGGCCCGGTTCCCCGATCCGAGGCCCGGCAATCGTCTCCCCGCAGCAGGTGCATCAGGGCGATCGCTCCGAGTCCACCCCCGGTCTGCTGCAGAAAACCGCGACGGGGTTGGTACTGAAGTTCTCGTTGCTCGCCGGTCATTCCTTCGTAATGAATTCGTCGAGGTTGAGGAGAATACTGGCTGCGCAGGTCCAGGCGGCCTGTTCCACAAGATCGCTTCCGGGGACCGGTTCGCCGGCGATTGTTCGGGCGGCCTCGGGTTCCGCTTGGAAGATGGCGATCTGCGTTGCGAGGTACGCTTCGAAGCGCCGGCGCTCCTCCTCGCGGGGCGGTCGGGCAAGGCACAACGAATAGGCACGATCCAACCGGTGGGCTACCGGGCTGTTTCCGCCGCGATCCCGGAGAAGACGGGCGCCGAGCGCTTGGGCCGCTTCGATAAACGTTGGATCATTCAGCAAGTTGAGGGCCTGCAGGGGCGTGTTGGATCGGACGCGGCGCGTGCAGGTGGTGTTGTTATTGGGAAGATCGAACGTGGCGAGCTGCGCAAAGGGCGAGGTCCGCTGAATAAAGGTGTAGAGACCCCGGCGATAGCGATCGGCACCGGTGCTGGTCTGCCATTTGTTCTCAAAACCCTCCGCGGTCACGCTGGCCGGTTGGGGCGGAAACACGCTCGGCCCGCCGATTTTTCGGTTGAGGAGGCCACTCGCTGCGAGTGCATTGTCGCGGACCAGTTCGGCACTTAACCGCTGGCGCGAGAACCGGGCGAGCAGCGTATTGGTGGGATCGCGCTCCATCACTTCGGGACTGGCCGTCGAGCGTTGCCGGTAGGTCGCCGAGGTGACCATCATTCTCAGCATGGCTTTCATATCCCATTCCCTCCTTACGAACTCGGTGGCCAGCCAATCGAGGAGTTGCGGATGAGATGGCCTCGCTCCCCGCGTCCCGAAGTCATCCGAAGTGGCCACCAGGCCGCGCCCGAACAGCTCCTGCCAGAGCCGATTGATCGTCACCCTCGCCGTGAGGGGATTCTCGTGGGAAACGACCCAGCGCGCCAATGCCAAGCGGTCTCCGGATCCGTGCATCGGATGAAGCACCGCGGGGGCTCCGGGCTCGACCGCCTCTCCTTTCTCGCGGAAATTCCCGCGCACGTGGACGTGTGTTTGCCGCGGAACCCGGCGTCTCATCATCGTCGGCGCCCGGGTAACGGAGGGTAGATCATTCGCCAGCTTGTCGAGCTGGGCAACAACCTCGCCGATCTTCAGCTCCGCGAATCGTGCTCCATCGGTCAGCGAACCTGCGCGCAAAAAGTAATCCTGCAAGCGGTCGCGCTGATCCGGGGTTCGTTCTTCCCACGGGGTGTGAACGATGTTGAGTCCCTCCAATTGTCCTTCGCCGAGATTTCCCCCCCACACCAGGCCCAGCAACTCGAGGGCGCGATCCCAGAGGTGATCGCGCCCTGGATTTGCTTCCGTCTCGAGGAGCTTCGCTTCCCACTTTTTCTGAAGCGCCTCGAATTCCTCGGCGACCGGCAGCAGGACTGCTTTGCGCTTCTCGCCGTAGATCTTCTTGGCGGGGTCGAAGCCAATCGATTCGCCCGGGAGGGGCGCAGCCACGTTCACCTCGTCGGCGTTGTTGAAAAAGCCGAAGAGGCGGTAGTAATCCTTCTGCGAGATGGGATCGTACTTGTGATCATGGCACTCCGCGCACGCAAGGGTAAGGCCGAGCCACGTAATGCCGAAGGTGCCGGTCCGGTCCACGACTTGCAGATTGCGAAACTCCTCCAGGTCCGCCCCGCCCTCGCGATTGCTCAGGGTGTTGCGAAAGAAGCCGGTTCCCATCCGCTGCTCCACCGTGGTATCCGGGAGGAGATCTCCCGCGATCTGCTCAATGGTAAATTGATCAAACCGCATGCCGTCGTTGAGGGCGTCGACGACCCATTGCCGCCAGCGCCACGCTACAGGCCGGATCTGGTCGGTCAGGTAGCCGTCACTGTCGCCGTAGTGGGCCAGGTCCATCCACCAGCGAGCCCACTTCTCGCCAAAGTGCGGACTGGACAGGAAGCGATCCACAACCTTCTCGCAGGCATGGGACGACTCGTCCTCCAGAAAGTCCTCGATCTCGGCCAACGAAGGCGGTAAGCCGACGAGGTCGAGGCTGAGTCGCCGCAACAAGGTGCGCCGGCTGGCCTCCTGCGAGGGCGCCATCCCATCGCGTTCCAATCGCGCCAGCACAAACCGGTCAAGGTTGTTGCGCGGCCACGTGGTGTTGTGGACGCGAGGCGGGTCGGGACGAGACGGCCTTGAAAACGCCCAATGTTGGGATGCGGGATCGGGCGGAGCCGCTGCGGCCAGGAGGACGGTCGCGAGTTGGCAGAGGCCATGCGCCATCCGGCGGGTGGTCCGGCGGTATGCTTTGTCAGGCAGAACAACCATCTTGGCAACAATCCGCCGGCCTGCCAATCGAGAAGAGAGCGATATGCGACCAACCCTCAGGGCAGCGGCGATCCCGT
>CAUZKZ010000191.1:0-9550 GCA_963580345.1 Verrucomicrobiia bacterium
AGTTCACAGCCGAGCTGCCACCCCGGAAGCGAAGGGCCGCATGAGATCTTGCCAACCGCTCAGCCGATGCTAGATATTGAGCCAGATCTTCTCACTCTGAGTGGGCCACAAACTGGAAGCAGGTCAACACCAACTCGCCATTCACTTCCCCCTCGACGTCGGGAAGCGTCACGTCCCGGCCTCCGAATCGATAGGTGAGGGCTTTGTGGTCGAGTCCCAGCTGCCAGAGAATGGTGGCGTGCAGGTCGTGGACGGAGACGGGCTTGTCGACTACTTCCATGCCGAAGTCATCGGTTCGGCCGTAAACGAATCCCTTCTTGAACCCACCTCCCGCCACCATGATGGAAAAGGCCGCGGTGTGATGGTCGCGCCCGTCTCGGCCACCGGAGTGAGGGGTGCGGCCCATTTCGCCCGCCACCACGATGATGGTCTCCTCGAATAATCCGCGCGCTTTCAAGTCGTGGATCAGGGCCGCGATGGGTTGGTCCACGATTGTGCAATTCGCCTCGTGTCCTTTCTTGAGATCGCCGTGCTGGTCCCACGAACCATTCTCGCTGAATCCCGGTGGAGTCACGATCTCGACGAAGCGCACGCCCGCCTCCACGAGACGACGGGCCCGCAGGCAGTGACTTGCGTAACGTTCTTTTTGGGGGTTGCCCGATCCCAGACCATAGAGCGTCCGGACCGCGGCAGGCTCGGAACCAATCTCGAGAAGGGCGGGCAGATGATGCTGCATGCGGTGCGCCAACTCGTAGTTGTGCACGGCGGCCCCAATGTCCTGATGGCCGCCCAGCTCCTCCGAGAGGGCTCGGTCGCGTCGCTTGAGAAACTCCAGTTTGGCCCGCTGGGTGCGGAGCGACTTGTCCCTCGACGCCAGGTTATCGATGGGAGTGCCATCGGCGCGAATCGGCGTGGCCTGGTGTTGGGCGGGGAGAAACCCGTTGGAAAAGTTCTCCATCCCACCGGGGAGAACTTCGTCATAGTGCATGAGGATGTGCCCCGGGAGATTGGAGTTCTGGCTGCCCAGCCCGTAGTTGATCCAGGCACCGAGGCTGGGGAATCCCGCCCGGTTGCGGCCGGAGTGAAGGAAGAGGTTGCCCACCGAGTGCAGGGGAAGCCCCGCCTTCATGGAGCGAATCACGGTGACGTCGTCGACGCATTTTGAGAGATGAGGCAAGAGGCTGCTGAGCGGAAGGCCCGACTCTCCGTGCTGGCGAAACTCCCACGGGCTCTTCAACCACTTGCGCTTGCCCGGCCCCTGCGACTGCAGGTTGTCATTGATGGTCTCTTTCCCGTCGTGCTTGTCGAGGACCGGCTTGGGATCGAAGATGTCCACATGGGACATGCCGCCCTGCATGAAGCAGAAGATGACGTGCTTGGCCACTGGGTTGAAATGTGGAAGGCGCACGGGTGGGAGGACGTGCTCGGACTCCCGGGCGCACAGGGATTCCGTCCAAAGCCCCGCCGAGACCGAGCCGGCAGCGCCCAGCGACATCCGCATCACCGCGCGGCGGCCCAGGGCATGCGCCCGGAAGTTGGCATCCGATTTAGAGGACATAGCTGAACTCCTTCAGATTATAGAGGGTGTGGATGAGGTCTTTCCACACCGCCACGCTCCCAACCGCCTCATCGAACGCTTCGATTCCCTGGTCCGCGGCGAGCTCTTTGAAGAACTTCGCATACTCTTCTCGTTCGACCTCGGTCGGCTGCCGGCTGAATAGTCTCAGAAACAGGCCTTCGAGAGACTCCGCGAACGAGGAGCCCGCGCCTGCCCCGGCGAGAAGGCGCTTGGCATGCACTTCCGCCTGCTGGTGCACGAAGGGATGGTTTAGCAGCCCCAGGGCCTGCGCGGGGACGTTGGTGGAGTCGCGCCGGCCCCGCGTGGTGGAGGGATCCGGAAAGTTGAAGAGCTCGAGCATCTTGGCCGGGCCCATGCGCGTGACCATGAGGTAGAGACTCCGGCGGCCCTCCCCGTCCAGCGGCCCGGCATAGAGCTTGCGCCGGTCGACATCCCCCTGCCGGGACGGGTTCACGCTGGGGCCGAACATGGTCAAGTCGAGTCGCCCCGAGGCCCACAAGATCGAATCGCGAATCACCTCGGCCTCCAGGCGGCGCGATGGGTAGCGATGGAAGAGGCGGTTCTCGGGATCCTTCTCATTCGCCTCGGTCGAAACCGCGGACGCCTGCCGGAAGGTGTCACTGGCGACGATTTCCCGAATCACGCTTTTCACCGACCAGCCCGAATCAACCAGGTGGCGCGCCAGGTAATCCAACAACTCGGGGTGCTCCGGCGTATCCCCGAGCTTCCCAAAGTTGTCAACCGATCGCACCAGGCCGTAACCGAAGAGGTAGTGCCAGATTCGATTCGCCATCACGCGAGCCGTCAGCGGGTTGTCGGCATGAGCGATCATCTCGGCGAGATGCCTCCGCCCACTGCCAGCTCCCGCTCCTTTCTTCGAAACGAGAGGCTCGATTCGCGAGAGATAAGCGCGTGGCACCAACGGTCCCGGACTGGTGACTTCCCCACCGGCAAAGAGGGGGACGTCAAAGCCTTCGTCCTGGTCCGCCATGCCGACAATGCGCCTTGGGGTCGCAAGTGCTCCCTCCAGCCCTCGATATTCGGCCACCAACTTGTTCAGCTCATTGGTGGCGTCCTGCTTCCGGCTGAGAACGCGCAATTCCATGAAGGAGTTCAGCCAGAAGACATCCTCTTCGGTGGACTCTCCCTTCAACCAGCGGGCAACCGCCGCAATGATCAGGTCCCGGTAACGCCCCGCCAGATCATCCGGATCGGCTATGGGAGATTCGAAGGCTTGCAACGGTCCTTGCAGTTCGCGGAGCGGCGGACCGTTCGCATCATGCAGGAACACTCTGGTGATCCCGAACCAGGAACGCGGGTCGGCGAGAGTCTTGTGATATTCGGCCTGTGGCAGGTTGAGAATGGGATAGCCCTGGTCATCCAGGACGGTCGCCCACTCCAGGTAGGAGCGCAGCGGGACGAGCGGCGATTTTCGGATGTGCCCGAGGTCGACGGTCTGCCACGACAACCTGGAAGAGTTGAACCGATGGGTGTGGAAAAAGGGCAGCGTGCAATTGGCAATGACGGTGCGGCAAACGCTGTTCCGTTCCCCCATCGCTTCATAGCTGATGAATTTCCGGTCCTCGGGCAGGAGCGGCGACCGCAGGACCGCATTGAGCTTCTGAGACCACCCATGGGAGTAGAGCCCCGCGCGCAACACTCCGTGGATGACCTGCGGTCCACTCGGGAGAATTGAGAATTCGCCGTGCGGCAGGAATCCCTCCCGGTCCTCCAAGCCCAGTCCTTCGAATCCCCAGTCGACATGCTCTCCACCCTGCGACGTAAAATCGCCGAACAGCTCGTAATGTTCACGATTATGCGCCAGCCGCCGTTGCTGTTCGGCGCGCAGGGCGTCCCCGGAAGCCGCCCAGTGCTCCGGCCAGGAGCGGCCCTCCGGCAATTTCGCCATCTTTCGCCAGGCATACAGGGCGTGCTCCATGTTCTCCGCGCCGAGCGGCTTTTTCTTCTCCGCGGCTTCTTTCTCAAGGAGACTCAGGGCCTGACGCAGGCGTTCCGCGGAAATCTCCTTGGCCTCCCGCTCCCACACCCGAGCGAACTCGTCCCGAATCTTCGGCTTCAAGTCCGCCAGTTTCCTCTTCAGGTCATCCTGACGGTGCGGCAAGTCGAGGGTGCGGATGACCTGCCGGGAACTGGCCAGGGTTCCAAGCAAGGCGTAGTAATCTTTCTGCGGGATCGCGTCGAGCTTGTGGTCATGACAACGGGCGCAGGAAACCGTCAGCGCCTGGAACGCCTTGCTGAGGGTGTCGATCTGGTTGTCGAGAACATCGAGGCTGATGTCGGGATACAGCACGCAATCGTCGTGCCCGGTCTCGCCAAAGCGATAGAAGGCGCCGCCGATCAGGGACTCGTTGATGCCCAGCGTTTCGTTCACGCGCGGCTTGTCCAGCAAGTCCCCGGCGATGTGTTCCCGGATGAGTTGGTCGTAGGGCAGATTCCGGTTGAAGGCGCGGATGAGATAATCGCGATAACGCCACGCTCCACGGATGAGATGGTTCCATTCATACCCCCAGGTCTCTGCGAAACGCACCACGTCCATCCAGTGCCTGGCCCAGCGTTCGCCAAACTGCGGTGCGCGCAAGTAGCTCTCGACCAGGGCCGCGTAGCGCTCGCCGGTCGGATCAGCGGCAAATGCCTGCGCGGTGCTGGAGTCGGGCGGAAGTCCCGTGAGCATCAGGCTGAGTCGGCGCAACTGGCGATGGGGCGCGGCGGGAGAAGCCAAGGAGAGGCGGTCCTGTGCAAGCCGGCGACGGATGTAGCGGTCAATGGGCTGACCTTCGTCCTTCAGTGCGTGAAGACTCGATACGACCTGCGCCTTGGAAGGGAGCGGTTTGAAACTCCAAAGGTCAGGCGACGAATCCACAGGCTCCGTGACCTCGGCGGATACCACCGTTCCCAAGAGCCCCCAAATGAGAAACACGCGCAGCAGCATCCGTGTCCCAACGGTGTTCATGATGGCATATCGTAAGCAAGTGGAATCGGGGACTCGATAAAAAAATGAGCGCCGAGAAAACGAAAGGGCGGCCGAGAAGCCCCCGTCTTCGCTCCTTCGTCGGTTGGTATCCCGACGATGTCGAAGTGACCGTGCCTTGATCATCCGGGCTGAAAGGCCGGCACAACAGAGCCCAGGGCGGGCTTCGTTCTCACGGCCCATCAGGCCGCGGAACTTCCGTCGCTTGGTCCGTGGACACCCCGCCCCACGTAATTCCCAGCCTCTCTGCCAAAGTAAATGATGGGAAGATCGTGAGTTTCCGGAGCGGGAAGGCGTGAACCAGACCGGCGCCCGGCTCAGTTCTTCCTCACCCGGTAGAACTTCCTCGGGACCGTGGCGGAAGCCTGGTTGGGATCGCTGAAGTTGCGGTCACCATCGCGCCACGAGGTTGTGGCTCCGGTGCCGGGCACGTTGGGAATCACGTCCGCCCAGGTGCCGTTGAGATCGAGCAGGGTCTGCACCGTGTAGCTGGCGCCCGGCTCGCTCTCCCAAGTGATGGTGAGGTCGCCTTGGGCATCGAAGGTGCCATCGATGATGCGGAAGGGCGGCGGGGGCGGCTGCACAATGGGGGCGACTTCGATCAGCTTCATCCAGCGCGTCCTGAGGTGGGAGACGCTGACTGCGGCGCCGTCATGGATGGTCAGTTCGATTTGATTGACGGGGTCGAGCTTGATCTGCAGCGGGAAGGAGTTGCCATCGTTGAGAAACCAGGGAGCGCTTCCGACCGGGATCAGCGCCCCGGGCGGGCCGGTGAGGAGACTCACCGGGTCGCCGTTTGGATCGAGGAGGTAATCCGATCCTCCGGAAGCGGCAGGGCCCATCCTCGAACTGGCAATCTGGATATCGATGGGATCTTGCCCTAGATTCGACGTCGGGTAGAAGAGATGGGTTGTCCCGGGCAATTCGTTGCCGATCTCGGTGACACCGGTCCCGCCTATCGCGAGCCCCGCCGGAGAGCCGTTGTTCCAGTTCGCCACAACCACATTGAGGATGACTTCGTAATTCCCCGCCGGCAGGGAAGGCACCTGGTCGAAGGTGATGGTTCCGTCGCTACCGAGAGCGGTGGTCGAAGATCCATCGTGCGATCATGATCGAACCACAAGGACAAACCTCATCGTGTGGGCATGGGGCCTCCGTTCGGAATTGAACCGCGATCGGATGCGATTACTGAGGAGCGCGCGAGCCCAGAAGGGGTCGGGCCCGAATGGCGCGTAGATGAGCCAGTCCAACGATCCGCCAGGCGGAGCGCCCGGCCAACAATTGGGCCTGAAGAAAGCGATTTCCAAGCGATTCATCATTTCCGCTAGTTCTATATTGATCTATTCGTATAAATTCTAATAATAGGCCAAAGTCCCATGTATCGGCATCTCGTCATGACCTCATTCTTCCTGGCTGTCATGTTGGCAATGCCTGTCGGCGTCGCCTGGGCGGAGGAAGCACCGGATGGCGACCCGGACGCTTTAACAAGCCAACACCGGGCGGGATACGACTGGTGGTCCCTGCAACCGGTGAAGCCGCCGACGCCACCCGCTGTGAAGAACGGGGCGCGGGTCGCCAATGAAATCGATCGCTTCGTCCTCGCCAAGTTGGAAGCCAATGGTTTGCGGCTCAATCCTCCGGCCGATCGCGCGACTTACATCCGGCGCGTGACCTACGACCTCATCGGGCTGCTGCCGACCCCGGACGAAGTGCGGGCCTTCATTGACGACCGCAGCCCGGACGCCTATGAAAAGCTCGCCAGCCGCTTGCTGGACAGCCCCCACTACGGTGAGCGCTGGGGCCGGCATTGGCTGGATGTCGTCCGCTTCGCCGAAAGCAACGGCTTCGAGCGCGATCGCATCCGGCGCAACTTCTGGCCCTACCGCGACTACGTGATCCGTTCCTTCAACGCCGACAAGCCCTACGACCAATTCGTGGTCGAGCAGCTCGCCGGCGATGCCCTCGATGACAACATTGCTGACTATCGCAGCGCCACCGGTTTCCTCGCCGCCGGCCCCAAAAACGATGTCGGCACCATCAGCGAATTGGAAAGATTGCAAACCCGACAAGACGAACTGGACGAGTTCGTGGTGGCCACCACAACGACCTTTCTAGCGATGACGGTTGGGTGCGCGCGCTGCCATGACCACAAATTCGATCCGATTCCCACTGCGGACTATTACGCGCTAACGGCCGTGTTTGCGGGCTGCAATCACGACCAAGGAGCCAGTCTCGCGTCGCCCGAAGAAAAGCGCCGCCATGCCGGACAGGTCACAAAAATCCAGCAGCCAATCGACGCGAAGAAACAGCGGCAGCACGAGATCCTGGACGCTGGACGCGATTGGCTGCGGGCGCAGCGAGCCGCGGAGGCCAAGGCGACCGGGACTTCTGCCGACCTCCCGGCGGTGAACGCCCGGCGCAACGAGGACGCGTTTACGCCGGTGAACGCCAAGTTCGTGCGTTTCACCATCACCCGAAGCAACGACGATCAGCAACCCTGCCTGGACGAGTTGGAGGTCTACGGCGCCGACAAGAGCAACCTCGCCTTGTCATCTGCAGGAGCCAAGGCCACGGCATCTTCGCTGTTGCCCGGTTACAAGATCCACCAGATCCATCACCTGAACGACGGCAAGCACGGCAATAGCCACAGCTGGATCAGCGATGAAGTAGGTGGTGGCTGGGCGCAGATCGAGCTGCCGAACACCGCCGCAGTCAGCCGTGTGGTCTGGGGACGCGACCGCGAGGGGCGAGCGAACGACCGGCTCCCGGCCGCCTACCGGATTGAGGTCTCGTTAGACGCGAACAATTGGCAGCGCGTCAGCGACTCCTCCCGACGGCCCGACGCCGACCCCGGCAATCAACCGGACAAGGAAGTCCTCGACGCACTCCCGGCCGCACAACGGGTGGCCTATGACAAGCTGAAGGGTGAAATTGACGCCCTGACGAAGCAACTCAGGGCGGTGGCGCCGCTGCCCACCACCTACGCGATCCGTGATGGCGGAGCCAAGCCGTCGGTGCCCGTGCTGAAGCGAGGTGACGTGCGCTCGCGCGGTGAGTTGGTATCTGCGGGCGCAATTTCCGCCATCAAAAACCTCCCGCCCGAGTTGACCGCAGAATCAAGCACCCAGCGGCGCTTGAAGCTGGCCCGTTGGATCGCGAGCCCGGTAAACCCACTGACCTCGCGGGTTCTCGTTAACCGCATTTGGCATCACCACTTTGGCCGCGGGATCGTCGACACGCCGAGCGACTTCGGGTTCAAGGGAGGGCAGCCCTCGCATTCCGAATTGCTCGACTGGCTGGCGGCGGACTTCGTGCGACACGGATGGAAGATCAAACGCCTGCATCGGCAGATCGTGCTCTCGGCCACCTATCGCCAGAGCGGCGCACACGATGAATCGGCAGCCGCCCAGGATGCCGGCAATCGTCTCCTGTGGCGCTATGCGCCGCGGCGGCTGGAGGGCGAAGCCGTGCGCGATATCATCCTCCAGGTCAGCGGCAAGCTGGTCCGTAACCTGGGTGGGCCCAGTTTCGAACTTTTCACCTACCGCGACGGCAACGTGCCGGATTACGTGTTGATCGAAAAACCGGGGCCGCAGACTTGGAGACGCAGCGTCTATCGCTACAACATACGCACTTTCGGCGCACCCTTGATGACGGCTTTCGATTGCCCCGACCCGTCGGTTTCCACGCCCAGCCGCTCGAGTTCGACCACCCCGCTGCAGGCCCTGTCCCTGTTGAACAACCATTTCGTCATCGAACAATCGCAATTCATCGCCGGGCGTATCGGCGCAAGCAGCGGCGGAGAAGGCGGCGGCGGCGGCGTAGAGGCATCCGAGCAAGTCGGCGCGGCCTACCAGCTTGTGCTGCTGCGCGATCCCACCGACGCGGAACGCGAGCGGGCGGTGCGCTTTGTTCGCCAACACGGCCTGGCTGCGTTATGTCGCGTCCTCGTCAACTGCAACGAGTTTCTCTATGTCTTCTGATTCGAAAAGACAATCCGGCTGCACCGGGTACCGCCGCTTCGTCAGCCGCCGCCGGTTTCTTGAAACCATGGGCGGCGGCTTGGGATCGATCGCGTTGGCGGATCTCCTGAAGGCGGATGGGCAGCTCCCCGCAACCGATCACCCGCCCACGGCCAAACGCGTGCTGCTGCTGTTCATGTCGGCGGGAGTCAGCCACGTCGATAGCTTCGACCACAAACCGAGCTTGAAGAAGTATGCCGGGCAGACATTGGACACGGCGCTGGAGACCGACGCGAAGAGCATCCGCGATGTATTCTTCCGCAAGCCGGGGGTGCTGATGCCGAGTCCGTTCAAGTTTCAGCAATTCGGCCAGTCGGGCCGCTGGGTCTCGACCTTGTTTCCTCACATGGCCCGGCACGTCGATAAGATGAGTTTTGTCCACTCGATGGTGGCCAAGGAAAACAGCCACGGACCTGCCATGTACGACATGAGCACCGGCTTCAGCCGGAACGGGTTTCCCTCCATCGGCTCGTGGGTCACCTACGGATTGGGAAGCGAGACCCAAAACCTGCCCGCTTTCGTTGTGCTTATGGATCGCGGCATGCCGCCATCCGGCAGCGCCAACTGGGGAAACGGGTTTTTGCCCGCCCGCCACCAGGGAGTCGTCTTCCGCAGTGCAGGCGACCCGATCCTCGACCTAGCCCCTCCCGGCAGCCTCGCTCCCCAGCAACAAAAGGCCTCCTATGATCTGCTGGCGAAGATGAACGCGGAACACCTGGGCAAGCATCCTCATCTTGGCGAGCTGTCGGCACGCATCGCGGCCTACGAACTGGCCGCCCGCATGCAGATCAGCGCGCCTGAAGTGGCCGATCTTTCGCGCGAGTCAGCAGCCACCCACCATCTCTACGGCACGGATCGCAAAGACAAGCGTCACGCGACATTCAGCCGCATGTGCCTGATGTCGCGACGCCTGCTGGAGAACGGCGTCCGTTTCGTCACCGTGTTCAGCGGCGGCTCCAA
>CAUZKZ010000192.1:0-9548 GCA_963580345.1 Verrucomicrobiia bacterium
GAAGGGCAAGTCCGACACGCTCTACAAGGCCACCCGCATCAACGCCACGGCGGACAACAAGCTGGAGGCGAAACGCAAGGAGTTCAACAGGAAGCAACAGGAGCGGGCCCGGAAATTGAACCGGCGGTACTATCGCAATCGAAGGCGGTAGCCCCCTCCGAGCGGCCTCCGGCCACGAGTTGAGAAGCGAGAATTCCAGTCTCCACAGGCAAATCTCTCGTAAAATGCTTGCACTGCACTTCGTAGAACCCCGGACTCCTCTCAGAGACTATGCCTATCCCATGTAACCCCCCCCGTCGGTTTCTCCTTCCTGTCCTCGGCCTCGCGACCCTCGGATCAGTCCTGGCCGATGACTGGCCACAGTGGCGCGGACCCAATCGTGACGGTCAATCCGCGGAGAAGGGGATCATCAAGAGTTGGGAAGAGAACCCGCCCAAGCTCCTCTGGATGGCGGAAGGAATGGGGAGCGGGTACTCCTCGGTGGCGGTGGCAGGGGCCAAGATTTACACAAGCGGAAACTTCGATGGCGGCCAGGGGGTGGTAGCGGTCAATGCCAAGGATGGCAAAGTGTTGTGGAGAACGAAACTCACTGAATCAGTGCCGCAGCACGGAGTGGATGGGGCGCGTTCCATGCCCGCGCTGGATGGAGCCATGCTCTATGTGACAACCTCGAACGGATCGATCGCGTGCCTGACGACTGCCGGGAAAGTGAAATGGCAGAGGGAGTATAAGGAGTTTGGTGACAATCCGGTCCCCAGCTGGGGCTTCTCCGAGTCGCCTCTGGTGGACGGCGACCTGGTCCTGTGCACACCGGGCGGGAAGGACTCTGTGATGGTGGCGCTCGAGAAGAGGAGTGGACGCACCATATGGAAGACCAAGCTTCCTGATATTGGAGCCAAGGGGAAGGCGGAGGCGGGTTATGGATCGATGGTCATTTCAAACGCGGCAGGCGTGAAGCAGTACGTGCAAATGACGGGACGTGGTGTGATTGGAGTTCGCGCCAAGGATGGGCGTTTCCTCTGGGGCTACAACAAAGTGGCCAATGGGACCGCGAGCATTCCCACACCGGTGGTGGCCGGGGAGCACATCTTTTGTTCAAGCGGCTACGGGACGGGCGCGGCCCTGATCCGGCTCAAGAAGAAAGGCAACGCCGAAGTGGAGGCCGAGGAGGTCTACTTCCTGAATTCGGACCAACTGCAGAATCACCACGGAGGGATGATCCTGCGCAATGGGTACATTTACTGCGGCCATGGTCACAACGCCGGAAAACCAATTTGCATCGACGTGGAGACTGGCGACGTGAAGTGGGGGCCCGAAAAGGGAGCGGGAGTGGGATCCGCCGGACTGACCTATGCCGAGGGGCACTTCATCTACCGCTGGGAGAGCGGCCACGTGGGATTGGTGGAAGCGACCGAAGAGGGATACAAACTGAAGGGATCGTTCATGCCGGAGCACAAGGAGAAGCAGTCCTGGGCCCACCCGGTGATCTCCGATGGCAAGCTCTACCTGCGCGAGCAGGACAAGCTGATGTGTTACGGGTTGTAGGGGATTCGGGTGGGAGGGGTCCGAGCCGGAACCGGGAGCCTCCCTCCGCGGTAATGGTCCGCGCGCGGAGCGGCCGCTAAATCAGTTTACTTCCCCTTGGCGGGGCGATGGCCCTTGCCGAACTGGTCGCCGACGGCGACGAGGTGGTTGCCTCGGAAATCGACTTCCAGGACCTTTTCGCTCATGACCATGCGGCCTTTTTCGTCGGTGAGGGTGGCGACGATCTTGCGCGATTTGGTATCGATGACGTCCCCGGTGGAGGACCAGCAGGTCCTGCCGTCGATGCTGAAGGTGATCCAGCCGTCCGGTGAGATCGACATGCGGTCGCACCCGAGGTCGTATGATTTCTCCCAGAGAACCTTGTCGGTGTGGAGGTCGATACAGATGAGGTGCTTGATGGTGGAGACGTAAAGGCGGCCGGTCTTCGCATTTCCACACACGCCCTTCACGTTCCAGGGCGTGCCATCGTCCTTGAGGCTCCCGGTGGGAATTCGTTTCACGAACTTGTAGCCGTTATTTATATCGAAGACGATCAGGCCGTGCCCCCCGTACCGGACGTAGTTTCGGATGCCGGGCTGGGCGACGTAGAGGTAGCGGCGGAGGGAGTCGCCGGCGGGATCCTGCGCGGGTAAGGGGGCAGGGAGGAAGAGCAGAACGAAAAGGGAAACGAGGGCGCTGAATCTGATCATGATTCTCCCTATCAGGAGGGATCGCCCATGGCCAGACCGGCGCCTCCGGCCCCGGCGCGAAAAACGCCGAATCGATTTGAATTGATTCCCGGGAGACCAATCTGTGAGCATCTGCGGACGATCGTGAGCAGGCGTGCTGAAAGAAGACGGCCCTTCGGGCGGTTGAGGGGGCACAAGTGTTCGCGGATCCCGCTCCTCGACATAACCAGGCCGCTGGAAAACATGACTACCCCCGAGCGTTTAACTGCCAAGACCCGCCCGAGAAGAGGCGGGTCAATCAAGCTCCTCGCCACGCTGGGGGCTGCGGCCGGCTTGACGATGCCGGTCCAGGCGGAGCGGAAGGTTTTCATCCTGGCCGGCCAGTCCAATATGGAGGGGGCCGGGGCGGTGAAACTCCTTGGAAAGTAAGCGGAATGAAACTCAAGTCCCTGGTCTTATTGATGCTGGCAGCGGGCAGCGCGCCCGGTGCGGAGAAGTTCTCGTTCAAGACCGGCGACCGGGTTGTGCTGGTGGGAAACACCGTGATCGAGCGGGCACGGGAATTCGGGCACCTGGAGACGATGCTGACGCTGGGTGCCGGGGAGGAGGCGAAGGGAGTGACCTTTCGCAACCTCGGCTGGAGCGGCGACTCGGTCTTCGGTGACGCGCGATCCTATTTCGGTCCGCCCAAGGAGGGCCGGGACCGCCTGAAGAAGGTGATCGGGGAGGCGAGGCCGACCGTGCTGCTGGTTTGCTATGGAACCAACGCGGCGATGACCGCGACGAAAGGCTGGACAGATGATTCGGCGGTGGCGGCGCGCTCGAAGGCCGGGGACGAGGCGAGTCTGGCGTTGTTCGTCGAGGGCTACGGCCAGCTGCTGGATCTGGCGCGGGAAGGCGCGGGCGGGGCGTTGCGGGAAGTGGTCCTGGTGGCTCCGCCGCCGCTGGAGAACCTGGGGCCACCATGGCCCGACCAGGGCGCGAACAACCGGAAACTGGCCAGGTATCGCGACGCGATTCGGGCCCTGGCGAAAGCGCGGGGGCATCGCTTTCTCGACTTGTTCGGCGCGATGGGCGGGGGCCGTGTCGAGCCCGGGAAGCGGGTCGAGGCGCCGCTCACCACCAACGGGGTGCACTACGGGGATGCGGGCTACGCGGTCATGGCGGAGGAACTGGTGAAGGGTCTGGGCTTGCAGTTGCCAGCCAACCTATCCGCGAACGACCCCGCCCTGGTGGCTCTTCGCAAGAAGATAAAGGAAAAGAACCGGCTGTTTTTTCACCGCTGGAGGCCGGCGAACGAGACCTACCTCTTTCTCTTCCGAAAAGGCGAGCAGGGGAATAATGCGAAGGAAATACCGATGTTCGATCCGCTGATCGAAGGGGAGGAGAAGAAGATCAACGAACTGCGCAACGAGGTGCTCAAGAAGCTGAAAAAATGAAAACGAAGGCACTGCTTGCAGCGACGCTACTGGCCGGGGGACTGACGGCGCAGGCCCAGCGGGGCCTGAAGAACATTCCCAACCCGGACGTGAAGGTGGAGGAGGCAGGATTCATTCTTCCGGAAGGCGCGAAGATCAATCTCTTCGCCTCCGATCCGATGATCGCGAAGCCGATCCACATGAACTGGGACGGTGAGGGGCGGCTTTGGGTGGTCGGGAGCCCCCTGTATCCACACATCGAACCCGGGCAGGCGGAAATCGACAAGGTCTTCATCCTGGAGGACACGGACGAGAACGGGACGGCGGACAAGGTGACCGTGTTCGCCGATGACCTGCACATTCCGACTGCGGTCCTGCCGGGCGATGGGGGAGTCTACATCGCGAACTCGACCGAGATGATCTTTATCCGGGATTCGGACGGGGACGGAAAGGGTGATGAGCGGCGGGTGGTGCTCTCGGGGTTTGGCACCGAAGACACGCACCACCTCCTGCACACCTTTCGCTGGGGGCCGGCCGGCTACCTGTGGATGAATCAATCGATCTACATCCACAGCCACGTCGAGACTCCCTACGGGGTACGGCGCCTGCCAGGCGGGGGACTGTGGCACTTTCGTCCCGAGTCGGGACGCCTGGAAGTGTTCATGAAGGGCCTCGTGAATCCGTGGGGGCACATCTTCGATGACTGGGGGCAGAGCTTCATGACGGATGGAGCGGGCGGCCAGGGGATCAACTATGTCTTCCCGCGGTCGGTCTTCATGACATCGCCCGGGGCGTCGCGCACCTTGTCCGGGTTGAATCCGGGCCAACCGAAGCACTGCGGGCTGGAAATCGTGACCGGCCGGCACGTTCCGGAGGACTGGGTGGGAACCCTGCTGGCTCCGGATTTCCGTGGGCACCGCATCAATCGGTTCAAGTTGGGCGACAAGGGAAGCGCTTACACTTCGACGAAGGTGGAGGATCTCGTTTCCTCGACGCATCGCGCCTTTCGTCCGATCGATGTGAAAATGGGGCCGGACGGCGCGATCTACATCGCGGACTGGTACAACCCGATCATCCAGCATGGCGAAGTGGACTTCCGCGATCCGCGGCGTGACCACAAGCACGGCAGGATCTGGCGTATCACGTTTGCAGGTCGGGAACTGGTGAAGCGTCCGAAGATTGCGGGTGCCAAGCCGGCGGCTCTGGTGAAGCTGCTCGATTCTCCCGAGGGCCTCACGCGCACCTTGGTGGCCGCGGAACTCCGCCGCCGCAAGGCCGAGGAAATCATGCCCGCTCTCGAGAAGTGGGCAGAGGGGCTCAAGAGCGGGCAGGATCTGCAGAAGTTGCGCGCGGTCTGGGGATCGCAGGCGGTGGGCTCGTTCAAGAAAGATTGGGCGATCTCGTTGTCCGGCTCGACGAACCACAAAGCGCGGGCGGCGGCCATGCGGGCCCTCTATTACGGCGCGCCGGATGAAGGGGTGGCGCGCCCTCTGATCGAGCGGGCGGTTACCGATCCCCATCCGCAGGTGCGCTTGTGGGCGGTGAGTGTGCTTGCGCAGCTGGACTGGCCGGACACGGTGCCGCTGGCCGTGCGTGCGCTGGAGGGTGGAGGAGCGGATGGCTTTCTCGATTTTGCGGTGTGGTCGATTTGCCGGGAGCACGCAGACCGGTGGGTGGAAGTAGCGAAAACGCGCAACCCATTCCGACATACCTGGCAACTGTTCTTCGCGGGGCGGGCTCTGAAGCAGCCGATCGGGATTGGACATGTCCTGGAATCTTTGGAGGCGGGCGAGTTCAAGACCGAGGCACAGCTGAAGGAAGTGATCGATTGGGTCGCAAACGTGGGTGACCCCAATCACCTGGAGGTGCTCTTTGGGGTGGCCCTGGCGGACGGGGCACCGGAGAGCCGGCGGGCCCTCGTGTTGAAGGGCCTGGGAGATGCGGGACGCCTGCGAAAACAGCGCCCGGCGGGCGACCTGGCACGACTGGCGGGTTTCCTGGAGGCCACCGACGGCCCGGTGTTTTCCGCGGCGGCGGCCCTGGCCGGGGAGTGGAAGCTGCAGGCGGGGCGAGAGGCGCTGGAAAAAGCGGTGCTGGGGGGCGCGAAGAATTCCACCCGCGCCGAAGCTGCCCTGGAAGGGCTGCGAGTGCTGGGTGGCCCGAAGTCGGCGGCCTTCTTCGACAAGACGGCGAGGGATGAATCGGTTTCCTACGCGGTGCGATCGCTTGCGGTAGCCGGACAGGCGCGGCTCAATCCCGAAGCGGGCGCCGAGCTGGCGGTGGAGTTGTTGAGGTTGACTCCGGAACCCGTGCAGGCCCTGGCGATCATCGATGCCTTTCTCGCCAACAAGAAGGGCCCGGGCGCCCTGGCAGCGGTCCTGAATCGGCCGGGAGTGGAGTTGTCCCCGGCCGTGGCGACGCTCGGCATGAACCGGGCCGGCAGCTCGGCCACCAAGCCAGAGGCGCTGGTGAAGGCCTTTCAGAAGGCCGGCAGACTGCAGCCGATGAAGCTGCAGCTTACCGCGGCGGAGATGGAGGCGATGATGACGCAGGTCGCCACGAAAGGGAACCCGCAGCGGGGCGAGAAGATTTACCGGCGTGCCAACCTGCAGTGCGTGGTCTGCCACGCGATCGGCGGAGCGGGCGGAATCATCGGTCCCGACCTGGTGAGCATCGGGTCGAGCGCCCCGGTGGATTACCTGGTGGAGTCCCTCCTCCTGCCGAGCAAGAAGATCAAGGAGGGCTACCATACCGCGTTGGTGACCACCAAGTCGGGCGACAACATCGCCGGAGCGGTGGCGCGGGAAGACGATCGCGAGATTGTGATTCGCGATGCGGCCGGGAAGGAAAGGCGGGTTGCGAAAGCGCAGGTGGCGAGCACCAGCGTGAGCCCGGTGTCCCTCATGCCGCCGGGGCTGACAGCGAACCTGCGGGAAGAAGAATTTATCGACCTGGTGCGGTTCCTCTCGGAGCTGGGCAAGGAAGGGGCCTTCAAGACGGATCCGAATCGGTACGTGCGGCATTGGCAGGGGCTCCGGTCCCACGAGCGGACGTCCGACGAGATCGGAAACGAGGGGACCAGGATATTCGCGGAGGAGGACTCGAGCTATGTCTGGACTCCGATGGTAGCGAAGGTGAACGGGAGCTTGCCGGCGGACGAGCTGACGCCGATTCACGGCCGGGGTGACGAGCGATTCGGGGTGGCCCGCTTCTTCGTGGAGGTAAGCACGGCGGGAACGGTCGCCATGAAGGTAAGGGGCAGGCTGCAGGACCTCGATTTGTATGTGGGCGGGAAGGATATTGCGCTGCGGTCGGAAGGTTCGACGGTCACCGTAATGGTTGCCATGAAGGCGGGGCGGCACAAGCTGACGGTGGCGGGATTACTCGGGAAGGGGTGGGAGGCGGTGTCGGTCGATCTGCTGGGAGACGCCGGAGCGGCGAGGGTGTTGCCTCAGGCCGAGTTGGAGTAAACGACACGAAGAGGGTGGGGGCCGGACGTCTCGAGACACGGGTCTTTGCTGGTCTCGAAGCGGCGCGGTGGAGGCGCCTCCCACAAGCCTGTAATTTATGCAGTCTTGATATTCAGGAGTTATTGTGTTTTAGTGTCCCGGCTCAAACCACCCTTACCATGAAGTATTTTGCGATTCTCATTATTCTGACGGGGTTCGGCCTGGCCGGCGCGAACTTTTTCGGCCTCTACACCGCTCCCGGGCTGGAGAATTTTCCGACCCTGGAGAGTGTTGGGAAGAAGGGCACGAAGGAGCGGACCAAAAAGGCGGACAGCGGTGCAAGAGGCAAGCAGTCTCCCGGCCCCGTTCCGGGCCGCGGTCCCTTTCCGGCCAACTCCAAGGGGAAGGTCTCGGAGCGGAACAAGTACCTGAACGAGAACAAGCACAAGATCGCTCCGGGCGGCTAATCAGCCTCGTCCTGCCGGGGCGCTTCAAGAACCGGTCTTCCGGTTCAGGGAGAACCCAAGGCGATTGCACGTTGTGCGATGCGCGGACTCACGGCTGAAAGAAGCTCCGGCTTCTCGAACGCCTGAAGTATTGCGTTGCCTACTCGAGAGGCGGCGCAGCCTGCTTCTCTGCGGGCGGGCGGCGGAAGGTCATCTTGCCGTGGTCACCCTTCGCGGATTTGTAGCTGGCGTTGAAATCGGTATTGGTGACCTTCCCGTCGAGGGAGTGGACGCCAACGAGCTTTGGCAGATCCATCTCGCCCTTGACGAGGAGGGCCCCGTCCGGGGATTTGTCGGGCTTGACCCGGTGCACATAGTTTCCGAACTGGAGGATGCCCCAGCCGGCGCGGTAACGAAAGTCGTAGGAGCCGGGTTGATCGGGCGCCTCGGTGACGATGCACCAGAGCGGCCCTTCGTGACCGTTCCAGTCGCTCTTCCAGGTTCCGATCCAGGGGCCGGTGGGGTGCGGGTGCTTGCCGGCGGCGGCCGCCACGGCCTTGTCGAACCTGGCGTGGTAACTCAGGCAGGAGGGGAGAATCGCAGAGAGCGCAAGGAGCAGCGCGAGGTGTAAAAGGCGATTCATGGTCGAGTTCAAAGTCAAAAGTTTATGGTGTAAGGCTCAAAGATCAGTTGGGGATGGGACCCAACATGAAACTTTAAACTTCGAACTTGAAATTCTTCCTAGACCTTCGGTTCCCAGCCTTCGCGATAGTTGCGCTTCACGAACTTGGAGGCTTCGGGGTTGTCCTTGGACTTCATGTTGGGGCCATCCCACTCGATGGGGCGGCCTTCCCCGATGCGCTGGGCAATGTTGCCGAGGAGAATGACCTCATTGAGGTAGGCCGCGATCTCGAAGTTCGAGTAGGAGGGCGTGCCGTCCTTCATCATGTTGAACCACTCCTTCACGTGGCCCGGGGAACGCGGGATGGTCTTGGCGATGGGCTTGGCGGCCTCGTGGTCGTTGCCATTGGTGTAGACCTTCTCTCCCTTGCGCATCACGAAGAACTGCGCGCCGTAGTCGTCGGGAGAGTAGATCTCGCCCTCGGAGCCCTTGATGAGGCAGCAACTGGTGGGGAGCTTGCCCTGCTTGTCGACGAGGTTCTTGGTGATGTCGGTATAGGGGCGGAGCGGTTTGAAGGCGCTGCCCGGATTGCCGTCGTACCACCAGAACTTGAGGGGCGGCCAGCCGTCGCGGGCCGGGAAGTCGAATCGCACGCGGGTGCTGAGCGGGAAGGTCTCGCCGAAGTCGCGGGAAGAGAGCTCGCACTCGATGCGATCGGGGTAGCCGAGTTTGAGGGCACGGAAGGGCATGTTGACGGTGTGGCAGGCCATGTCACCCAGCGCGCCGGTTCCGAAGTCGGTCCAGCCGCGCCACTTGAAGGTGTGGTAGACGCCTTTCTTGTAGGGGCGAGGTTTGGCCGGTCCGAGCCAGAGGTCCCAGTCGAGGTGGGAGGGTACCGGATCGGAACCCTCGGGGCGGCCGACCCCTTGCGGCCAGACGGGGCGGTTGGTCCAGACGTGCAACTCCTGTGGTTGACCGATGATGCCTCCCTGGATCACTTCGACGGCGCGGCGCAGGCCTTCGTTGGCGCTGCCCTGGTTGCCCATCTGGGTGGCGAGTTTCTTTTCGCGTGCGAGGGTGCGCATGACGCGGGACTCCCAGACGGTCTGGGTGAGGGGCTTCTGGACGTAGACATGTTTGCCCATCTGCATGGCGGTGATCCCGGCCACGCCGTGGCAGTGGTCGGGAGTGGAGACCGTCACGGCGTCGAGCTGTTTCTCCATCTTCTCGAGCATCTTGCGGAAGTCCTGGAACTTCTCGGCCTTGGGGAACTTCTGGGCCTTTCTTCCGAGGGTGTTGAGATCGACATCGCAGATGGCGACGATCTCGCCGCCTTCGTTGGCGGCGTTGTTGGAATCGCTATCGCCCTTGCCACCGACGCCGATGCACCCGACGCGGAT
>CAUZKZ010000193.1:0-9530 GCA_963580345.1 Verrucomicrobiia bacterium
CACCCGCAACAGCTGCGGCATCGCCCATGATCGCGCCTGGAACCTCTTCACCAGTGACAACGATCATGAATCCAGGTCCAAGGACTTTGTCCCGGGGCGACTGCTCCATGTCACGTCGGGTGCCTACTTCACCTGGCCGCGCGGATGGCTGCTGGAGAAGATCCCGTGGCGCGCGGATATGCTCGAATCCATGCACCCGGATGTCGGTCGCTATGTGCCGACCGGCATGGCCTACTACGACGATACCTTCCTGCCCATGGCCTGCCGTCATAGCCTCTACGTGGCGGAGTGGGGCCGGGGAGAACTGTTGCGCTATCCGTTGCGGGCAGCGGGCGCCTCTTTCAAAGTCGAGCAAAAGAAATTCTTCGGCGGGCCGCCCACCGCGCGGCCAGTGGGAGTGACGGTCGGACGCGGCGGCCGCATTTTCACCAGCGTGTGCTACATGCAACGCAACGAAGCCTCGCCCATCTACCGCAGCGACATCGTCATGATCACCCGTGCGGACGATGCCAAGGACGCGCCGTTCGACGGCTACGAGGAAACCACCGCGTCCATTGACAAGCTGTTCACCGAGCTTGCCAATGATTCCTGGAGCCGGCGTTATCGCGCCCATGTGGAACTCTCCCGGCGCGGAAAGGTCGTCACCCGGGAAGCGGCAAAGCGAATTGTGGACGCACCCGTGGACGGAGCCCTGCACCCTCATCTCCTCTGGCTCGCCGCCGCTGGCAACCTCGAGATCATCGAACCGCTGGCCGCTTCGAAAAGTGCCCGGACGCGCCTTCAAGCCCTGCGCGCCCTGGCGAAATTTGCGCCGAGGCCGAAGCGTCCAATCTTTGAAAGGGCGCTGGAAGATCCGGATCCCCGGGTCGTGCACGCCGCGCTGGTGGCCTTGCGGGAGCGCTTCGATGCAACCGCCGCAGCGCCGCAAGTGATTGAAATCGCTCAAAGCGAGGACCGCCTGCTGCGGCAGGCCGCGGTGCAGCTTCTCGCAACGCGGCTGCCCGTTTCAGAGATTCAAAAGCTCTGCGAGTCCGGCACACCCGCGGAACGTCTCGTCGGCATTCTGGTGGCGGGAGAACGGCTCACCATTCCCCCGCTCTCGGGGCCGCTCCCGAAAAGCTGGCCGCTCAGCCCGATGACCAGCCCCAATGTTCTCGTCGGGGAAACGCTGGAGATCAAGAGTGGAAACTTCACCATGGCCGAAGCGTGGGCGAAGGCCGCAAAATCGCCGGATGACGAAAATCTCTTCGCTACCCTGGAGCGCCGCCTCGATGACCCGATCCGGGACCATGCGAAGCAAGCCGCCTTCTTCCTCCGGCAGCTCAAAGACCCGCGCACGGAGTCCCGGTGTTCCGCGGTGCTCGGTTTGTCCGCCGACAAAGCAGGGGAGGGGACGCCCTTGAAAGGCGCCACCAGCACTGGCATCACCGAACTGCCGGAAGCGTTCGCGAAGGTGGATTGGACCGCGGAAGCCGCCGCTGGTGATGCCCAGCGCGGCGCGAAGCTCTTCACCGAGCGCGGCTGCGCCGTCTGCCATGCGGCGAAACCCGGTGACAGCGGCAGCGGCGGCCCTGCACTCATCGACGTGGGCAGCCGCTTCACCATCCCCTATCTTGTGGAGGCCGTCATCACGCCGAACAAGACCGTTTCACCCATTTTCAAATGGACTCTGATCACCAAGAAGGGCGGCACTACCGCGGCCGGCCTCATCATCGGCGAAAATGGTGCCGAGATTGAGCTCCTGCTCCCGGCGGCCATCCGGCAAACCATCAAGAAGGACACCATTGCCAAACGCGAGATGCAGGAGCGCTCGCCCATGCCCGAAGGGCTCATCACAACTCCCGACGATCTGCGCGACCTGCTTGCTTACCTGGTCGGACTGAAAGAAAACAAGTGAATCGGCCGCACTAGTCCAGTGTAACCTTTGAAAGTGAACGGTTCTTGCGATTTTTGTTAGAATATTGCCACGGCGGGGGAATAGTAGCAGGCACACTCCGTGTGCCGTTGCCCGTTACAATAGTAGCAGGCACACTCCGTGTGCCGTTGCCCGTCACGCCGACGGCACACGGAGTGTGCCTGCCACTTTGGCGTTCCTATCGATCAGAACTTGATGTAACACTGCACCAGTCCAGTGCCTGAAGTTTCATGAGCCTTCGAATCGCGCCAGTCCTGCTCGCCTTATCCCTGGGGGGCTCGGCTGGGCTTGGAATTGCCCAGGACGAGGAGGTTGGGGAATCCGAGCTGACGGCAGCGCAATTGGAGTCGCAGTTCCGGGAGAGCGTGCAGCCGGTCCTGAAGAGGTCCTGTTATCGCTGTCACGGCGCCAAGAAGAAGAAGTCGGGAGTGCGGGTCGACATTCTCGATGGGTCCCTGGAGGACAAACAACTCTTTCTGCTGAAACACGTCCACAAGCAATTGAAGGAGGAGGCCATGCCGCCGGAGGACGAGCGCCAGCCTGGAATCGAGGAGCGCAAAGTGGTCATCGAGTGGGTCGCGCAGGCCTTGCGGGAGGGAGAACGAAAGGTGCGTGCCAAGAATGGATCGGTGCGGAGGCTGACGGTGGCGCAATATCACAACACCTTGCGGGATCTGCTGGGCGTCGAGGATCGTCTGGCGAACGCCCTCCCCGCCGATGGCGTCTCGAAGGAGGGTTTTCGAAACAACGAGGACACGCTGTTGCTGACGCCCCGGATGATGGAGACTTATTTCGAAATCGCCGACAAGGCCCTCGATCTGTGTCTGGTCGATGAGACCGCCAAGCCTCGCATCCAGTGTTTCCGCGTTGAACTCGGATCGGGGATCAACAAGGAGCCCGTTCCCGAAAAGCTGCAGTTGGAGGGCCCGGGCCTCATGACGAAGACGGAATTTCGGGTGCGCGAAGTGCCGGCCGACAAGCCGTTTCCCTTCGAGCCTCTCGCGATGCAGACGAAGTTTCGCTTTATCGAGGGTTACGCGGGAAATGCCACCGTCCGCGAGTGGAAGGAATTCGAAGGACTCTACCACTCCGTCTTCGCCGCCATGATCGGGAAATACACAGGCGGCTACAATTACGGCCGCTCTGCTCATATGGTTCCGGAGGGTCTTTTGATGCGGCCCCGCTCGCCCGAAACCAAGAACGGCAAAACGGAAGTGCGGGGACCGGCTCCAACATTCTCCATGCCGATGCGCGAGTTGCCAAGATCGGGAATGCTTCAAGTCACGGTGGAGGCCGCCCGGTATGACGATGGCTTCCAGCCAATTACGCGAGCGCCCGAATCGACGGACCGGATCGAATTGGACGTGGCCGGCGGGAAGGAAGCGACCCTGGAGATTCCGGCCGCGGGAGTCTATCAGCTCGATGTCGTGCTGGAGGGGCCTCCTCGAGACGATGTGATGGTCGCGGACATCGGGCCGCGCACCTTCTCCAAGAGGCTGAAAGGACCGTTTGAACCCGGTGCTGATGGTGAGGTTGTCATTCCCCTGTTGGTGGCTCGCTTTCCCGAGGGGAAGTCCGCGATGAAGCTGAGGAATGGCGATGGCAAGAATCTCCGGCTGGCTCACGTGACTCCGGTGGTGGAGGACAGCGAACCAGGGCGACAGTTTGCGGCCTTCGAGAAGCGCGTGCCGCACCTGAGTGTGCACATGGGGTTGAGGACGGACGTGGGAGCCAGGCTCTCGCGCTTCGACAAGCCCAAGCCGATCCCTTCTGCGACCGTCGAACGCTATTCCTTTCGCGCCCCGATGAGTGGCTTCGCCTCGCCGGACATCGAGGAAAACAACGTCAACTACCTGGCGGGACTGCGAGAGGTTGCGATCCGGAGCGAACCGACCGATGACCGCCAGATTCCGCGGGTGCTCGTGCGTGCTATCGAATTCGAAGGGCCCTATTACGAGACCTGGCCGCCCAGTGGACATCGCGACATTTTCATCCCCTCGCCGCGCAAGAACGATCCACCGGCCTATGCCCGGGAGGTAATCGAACGCTTCGCCACCAGAGCGTTCCGCCGGCCACCCAACGACAAGGAACTCGCATCCCTCCTCGCGGTGTGGCGCGAGAGCTATGACCGGACCAAGCACTTCCAGCAGAGTGTCCGGCATGCCCTCCTGGTCGTGCTCACTTCGCCGCAGTTTCTGTTTTTAACGGAAGAGAGTGCCGGCCCCCAGGCCGAACCCCTTTCGCCTTATGAACTGGCTGCGAAGCTCTCCTACTTTCTCTGGAACACCACCCCGGATGAGAAGCTCTCCTCGCTTGCCGAGAGCGGGAAACTCCATGCCGCCGTTTCCTCCGAGGCCGATCGCCTGGTCGCGGACGAGCGATTCGCGCAGTTTACCGACGAGTTTGTCTCCCAGTGGTTGAGCCTGGATAAGTTCGATGTGGTGAACATCAGCCACGGGCGATACCCCCGCCTCAACCGGGAAACGAAAAGGGAACTGCGGAAGGAGCCGATCCACTTCGTGACTCACCTCATCCGTGCCAACCTTCCGCTCCGCAATCTCATCGACTCCGATTTCATCGTGGCGAACGCAGTGGTGGAGGAATACTACGGCATCGGCAGTAGCGCCGAGCAGGGGTTCGCCTTCGTCCCGGTGCGTCATGGACGTGAGACTCTCGGCGGAGTCCTGACCCAGGCCGCCATTCTGTCCGGGCTCACCGACGGGAACGAGTCCAATCCCGTGAAACGGGGAGCGTGGCTGGCGCGCAAGATCATCGCGGAGCCACCCGAGCCGCCGCCGCCGAATGTGCCCGAGCTACCCAACGACAAGGAGGCGAGGGCAAAGACTTTGCGCGAGCGCCTGGAGCAGCACCGCAACCAGGAAGGCTGCGCGCAGTGCCATCGGAAGATCGATCCGTGGGGCCTGCCGCTTGAGCAGTTTGACGCCGGCGGGCTCTTCAAGAGTGAGGAGGTCGATGCCAGGTCAACCCTTCCGGACAGGACCGAGGTCGCGGACACCAACACGCTCAAGAGATACCTGGCCAACGATCGCATCGACCAGGTCGCCTTCAGTTTTCTCAAACATCTCGCCAGCTATGCCACCGGGCGCAGTCTCACCTTCAACGAAATCGAGTATTTGAAAAGGAAGGGCCGCAAGGTGCTTGGCCCAAAGAGGTACCGCATGAAGGACTGTGTCCGGTTCGTGATTGAGAGTCCGCTTTTTTTGGAAAAATGAGCTGGGAGAATCACCAACCACTTCCTTGCGAGTGCCAATCAACGTGGTCGGGCCTGAAAGGCCCAAACAAGAAAGCCCAGGGCAAGGCCCCTTGGGGCCGCAGCCCTGGGTATGTGAGGCGCCGCGGTGGCGCCCTGAAAGGGCGCGAGAATGGTGGGTATCACACGAGCGTCAGATACGAGATTTCTCGTGCCCATTCAGGGCACGGATCACCCGCGCATACGAAACCCAGGGCTGGCTTCGCTGGGCCCTGGGCTTTGTTCTTTCGGCCCTTCAGGCCTGCGACAATGGGATCATCCCATCCTGTCCCTTGTAGAAACTCTCCATTCTGATAGAATTCAGCCTTTCCGAGTCTTCACTTCTCTTCTGCCCATGCCGAACCAATTCAAACTCGATCGCCGCGCGGTTCTGAAAGGAATGGCAGGCGTCGCCTTGCCCCTGCCCCTTCTCGAAGCCATGGGGAAAGAGGTCGCGGAAGACACGCCTCGTCGCTTTTGTGGGCTCTACGTCGGGAACGGCATGTCGCTCCCATTCGAGAAACACGGAATCGATGAGTGGAGTTGGTTTCCTCGGGCAGAAGAAGCCGGGAAGTTCATCTTTGGAAAATCCACCGAACCGCTGAGTCCCTACCGGAAACAACTGAGTTTCCTTGGCGAACTCCAGCATGCCAACGGGACGAAGAACGATCCTCACGTGTGTTCGGACATGTGGCTGACGGGCGCTCCGCTTCATGACCCCAAGCCCGGGACCTTTAATTCGGTGTCGCTCGACCAGGTGATCGCCCGTCATACCCGTGATCACTGCCGACAGCCATCTCTCGTTCTCTCCATCGATGCGGGGACCGGCTACGCCTCCCGCACGTCCACGATCTCGTACGACCGAGAGGGGAAACCCATCCCGGCTGAGAACAACCCGCGCCAGATCTTCGAAGACCTCTTCAAGGGGAACCGCGGCACCCTCGAGGCCCGACGCGCACAGTTGCGGCTGCGCATGAAGCTGGTGGATGCGGTCAGCGAGAACGCCAAGACCCTCGACAAGAAACTGGGGCGCGTCGATAGCGGGAAAATGGAGCAGTACCTGACGTCCTTGAATGAATTCGAGACGCGCCTGCAAGCCTCGGAGAAATGGCTCGATATCCCCCTCAAGAAACAAGATTACTCACACCTTGAGCTCGACGCATCCCCGGAGGAGGATCCGGCCGCCTACTATCGCACCATATTCGATCTCATCGCGCTGGCCTTCGATGCCGACATCACCCGCAGCATCACCTTCCTGCTGCACCGGGAGGACGGCATGGGGATCAGCGATACCTTTCCGCTCAAACTCGGCCTGAGCCACACCCACCACAACCTCTCCCACAAGAATGACAAAGAGGGGATGCTTGAGTTCGCGAAGTACGACCGCTTCTTGAGCGAGCAGTTGGCCTACTTCCTGAAACGAATGAATGAGTTCCAGGACAACAAGGGCAGCGTGCTGGATAACACCATCGTTCTTTATGGCAGCGGTGCCAGCACCACCCACAAGAACGTCAACCTGCCCACCCTCGTGGCAGGCGGTGCCAATATGGGTCTGAAGCACGGGCAGTACTTGACCGGCCGCACCCGCATGACCAACATGTTCCTGAGCATCCTGCACTCGATGGGAATCGAGGAGGAATCCTTCGGGGACAGCAGAGGGACGCTGAGCAATTCGATTTTCCCGGTGTAGAGTGGTGGATCTGCGCCATCACGCGCGCGGGGAACCGGAAGGGCCATGAACCACCGCTGCGCAACAATTCTGCTCGCTCTTGCGCCTCTCTTCCCCCTGATGGTGACCCTCCAGGGGGCGCTCGGCGAGCCACCGCAACGGTCGGAGGCGCACGCCGGAGCAACGGGCGTTTTCAGCAATTCTCTCGGGATGGAGTTCGTGCCCGTGAAGGCGGTGCCGGGTGTGCTCTTCAGCCGATGGGAGACCCGCGTGCAGGACTTCACGGCCTTCTGCAAGGACTCTGAGCGCACCCATGATCAGCCCGACTTTCCCCAGGGCGACGACCACCCCGTGGTGAACATCTCCTACAATGACGCAATGGAGTTTTGTGCCTGGCTCTCGAAGAAGGAGGGAAAGAAATACCGCCTGCCCAAGGATCACGAGTGGAGCGGTGCGGTGGGCATTGCAGGCAAGGAGGACGCTTCCGCTTTCCCGAAGTTCAAGGGCATCGAGGCCCCGAAGAGCAAACGACACGAAATAGAGGGCCACTTCCCCTGGGGCAGCGCCTGGCCACCGCCTCCGAACAGCGGAAACTTTGACATCTCTCTGAATGCGGACTCCTACGACCACACGAGCCCCGTCGGTTCGTTTAAACGCACCGCGGATGGACTCTACGACCTCGCCGGGAATGTCTGGGAATGGTGCGACAGCATCTACGAAGACAAGGAACACTACCGCGTCCTGCGCGGCGGTTCCTGGCGCTATAGCGATCCCATGTTCCTGCTCTCCGCCTTTCGCGGCCGCGGGAACACTCCCACGCGGCACGACATCCGCGGGTTTCGCGTGGTCCTGGAGGTGGGTGAGGACGCCGCTGCTCTCCTGCGCCCAATCAATGCTCGTTCCCGGCAGGACAGACCCGCAAGGGGCGCCAGTAATTTGGTTGCGAATCTCAATGCGGGGAATGCCCAGACCGTCGTGACCTTCGGCACGAGTCTGACTTCGGGCGGCGCCTGGGTGAAACAACTCGACGCTGCCTTGAAAGCGAAGTGGCCTGAGTTGGTCACGGTGGTGAACAGCGGTGCGGGTGGAATGTGGTCGACGTGGGGCGTGGAGAATCTCGATGCCCGCGTGATCGCGAAAAGGCCGGATACTCTGCTCATCGAGTTCGGAATCAACGACGCCTATCTCCCTTACAAGACGTCCGTGGCGGAGGCGCGCAGCAATCTGAACAACATGATCGATCGGGTTCTCGCCGCCAAGGCCGACACCGAGATCATTCTGATGACGATGAATCCCCCGATCGGTGGTCACCTGGCGAGGAGGCCTGCCATCAAAGAGTACTACGAAATGTACCGGCAAGTGGCCACGGAGCGGAAGCTCAAGCTTATCGATCACCACGCGAACTGGGAGCCCATCCTCGCGAAAGACCGCGCGCTCTTTGACAAGTACGTTCCCGACGGAATCCACCCGGGAGAGGAAGGTTGTGAAAAGGTGATCACTCCTGCCCTGCTCAAAACGCTGGGCGCGCCTCCAGCCGCTACGCCCGACCTGATCAAAGTTCTCCTGGTCGGTGGTCGCGGCTCCCACGACTGGCACGGGTTCCACGATACCATCGCCCCGGTTCTGGAAGAGGCCGGCGGCTTTGATTTGAAGCTCACTCCCAATATCGACGATCTCAGAACGGGCTACCTCTCACAGTACCGCGTGGTCATGTTTTACGGCCCCGGGGGCGATTTTTCCGAGAAATCCCAGGAGGAAGCCCTGCATGACTACGTGGAGAACGGCGGAGGCCTGGTCGGCGTGCATGCCACCGATGCCTTCAAGATGTCCGACGTCTACTGGCGGCTCTTGGGCGGCCGCTTTACCACCCATCGCGGAGGTGAGTTCACCATTCGCATCATGGACAAGAAGCACCCGGTCACCGCGGGTTTCAAAGACTTCAAGATTCACGACGAAACCTACGCCAACGAGTACCATCCCGAGTTCAAACTCCACAGCCTGTTCCGAATGGATCGGGGCCAGGAGCAGCAATCGATGGGCTGGGCCCAGGACTACGAGAAGGGGCGCGTCTTCAACACCACTCTCGGCCACGACCACAAGGCCTGGAATAACCAGCACTTTCAGAAAATCGTCCTGCGCGGCCTCTACTGGGCCGCCGGCCGGGAGCCGAATTGATTGACCCTCCGCCGCCTCGCGCGAGCCGATCAAGAATGTCTCATTCTTCCTTCTGTCCCAATTTTTTTCGGTAAAGGATTTTGGCAGTCAGTAGCTCCAGGGGGTGATGCTGGTTCCCCGACCCTCCTGTTGAAAAGTGCGATACTGAGCTGACTGACAGTCAGCGCCGTCGAGCACATCCCGCCCAAGAACCAGCCCACCATTCGTTACTACGGACGCTATTCCAACAAGTGCCGGGGGATGGAAGTCCAGCCAACGATGTCAGGTGGGGTCCAAGCACCGAGGGGCGGGAGGACACAGGGACCGCGCCGGGGGGCGGTCCGCCCAAAAAAAACTCCGAACCCCACTACCCTGAACATTTCGCTTGACTTCCCCCCCCCCCCCGTTTTCGGTTACCGCATCAAAGGATGCGGGGAGAGGACAATCAGACCCCTTTCTCCCCCTGCGTCTCTCCCAACCCCGGCCCGTGAGGGGCCAGGAAATCTAGCCGGAAAAAGGAAATTCCAGGCAACCATACGTTA
>CAUZKZ010000194.1:0-9515 GCA_963580345.1 Verrucomicrobiia bacterium
TTGGTCAGAACGAAAATGCGTAAAACGTTGATTTACAGCCATGGGGCGATATTCGATAACAAATTGAATCCGCCTCTTTTGCCTGGTTCGGACCGGCTCCGATCCTGCGGAAGAGCGGGGGAGGTCTACCCTCGAGGCGCCGCGGCTCGAGGGGGTCTCCCAATTCGAACACCCACCGCTTCGGGAGCGGGGATCGCAATCGGATCCGCGTAAGGAGGAGCCTGCACGCGTCCTCTCGGCCGAGGAGCAAATCGCGGACCTTCTCAGCAAGCGGCTCGACCTCTCCGATCCCGCCACGCGCGAAGAGATTGTGGCCGAATTGCGCCGCCTCGAAGGATTGCAACGGGAGGAGACGGTGCGGCGGGCCGCGGGACTCGGCCTGGCCCTCCAGACCGAGCAGGGCGCGGTGCTGACCGGCTTTCTGGGAGAGACTCCGCTCTACGATATTCCCCACAATGAGGAGTCTGCCATCGCGACCGGGGCAGCACTCCTGCACCAGGCCCCTTACAGCGTGACCGGCACCGGATCCGCGATCGGGCAATGGGAGGTCGGCGCCATTCCACGGCCTTCCCACACCGAATTCGGAAACCGGGTCCTGTCGATGGATGGAACCTTCACGTTGGGACTCCATGCATCCCACGTGGCGGGCACCATGATCGCGGCAGGAGTGGATCCCTCCGTGCGGGGCATGGCTCCCGAGTCCACCATCCTCGCGCACTCCAGCACGGACGTGGTCTCCGAACTCGCGGCGCTGGCAGCCACCTCCCCGGGCGAGGCTGGCATGATCCAGATTTCCAACCATGCCTACGGCGTGGCGAGCGGATGGGAATTCAACGGGACGACGTGGTACGGAACCTTTTCGGACGATGGGCAGGGCAGCAACGACTACGCACAGCTCTTCGGCCAGTACACCGCTTCCGCCGCGGCGTGGGACGGCCTGGCCTGGAACGCCCCCTATCATCTCATCTTCAAGTCCTCCGGCAACCACCGGGACGATGCCGCGCCCCTCGATAGCACCCCCTGGTCCCTGAACGGTTCCTCCACCAACATCTTCCCCTACGACAGCAGCTCCCACCCCGCGTCCGACTTCGAGCAGGACTCTTCCGGGTTCGGCTTTGGGACCATCGATCCCCGCTCCAGTGCCAAGAACGTGATGACCGTGGGCTCCGTCAACAACGTGGTCACCGCGGAAGGAATCCGCGTCCCCGGCGACGGAGCGTCGAGTAGGTTTTCCTCGCTCGGGGCGACCGACGACGGTCGCATCAAGCCGGACCTCATGACCGATGGCGAGTCGGTGAAGTCGACCGGAGACCTTTGGGACGATCACCTCGCGGTCTCGAGCGGAACCAGCATGGCGGTCGCCAGCGCCTCCGGATCGGCGGTTCTCCTGGCCGGCCACTACGACCAACTCCTTCCCGGGGCCATGCTGCGGGCGAGTTCTCTGAAGGGATTGCTGATCCACACCGCCGATGACATGGGGCGCCCCGGACCCGATTACGAATACGGATGGGGATTGATGAACGTGCCGGCCGCCGCAGATCTTCTCACCATGCATGTTGCGGATCCGGATCTCGCCCGCCTGGTGGAAGAGGAGGTCTCGGATCAGAATCCCGACGACCAGTTCACCATCGACTACGATGGCACGGGGCCGCTGCGCATCACGGTCTGCTGGACCGACCCGGCCGGCAACTGGACCAGCGGGCACGACAATCGCTCCCGCCGCCTGGTAAATGACCTCAATCTGACCGTCAGCACGCCGAGCGGAGGCACGGAGTATCCCTACGTGATGCCCTTCGTGAACAGCTGGCAGGATGCCGACCTGCTCGCTGACGCGCAGAAGGGCGTCAACACGGTGGACAATGTCGAGCAGGTCTACCTCCCGTCGGGAGAACCGGGAACTTACACCATCAACCTCGATTTCGCCGGCTCCCTCGCTTTCGGGACCCAGGAGTAGTCGCTCGTGATTTCGGGTGCGGAGGTCAACGCCGCCCCGGACGTGAAGGTGCTCAATCCGGTCGATGACATGGTAATCCAGACCGAGGAGGCCACCGCCATGCTCGCCGCGGTGGACTGCAACCAGGTCTTCCTCGGAGTGGGCCTGCAGTTCAGCGCGGGCGTCTCGGGAGAGGCGGTGGTGAGCGTCAACCTGAATCCCGACGGCACCCTCGATCTCTTTCCCATCGCGGGGCAGGTGGGCACTGCCACCGTCACCCTCACGGCGGTGGACGCTTTCCAGCACACCGCAGTGGCGAGCTTCACGGTCTCGCTCGTGAGCGATCGGATCCACGTGAATGCCAACACCCCGGCCGCCCCAGCCCAGCAGGACGGATACTCGTGGAATACCGCCTTTGGCACCCTGCAGGATGGTCTGGCGGCGGCCCTGACCGGACAGGAACTCTGGGTCGCAGAGGGCGTCTACTACCCGGACGAGTTCGGGACCACCGACACCGACGACCGGTTCGTTTACTTTGATCTGCCGGCCGGCGTGTCGATCTATGGCGGCTTCGGGGGATTCGAAACGGATCGCAGTCAGCGCGATTTCCGGGCCCGCCTGACGATCCTGAGCGGTGACATCCGGCAGGACGATTCCCAGCAACCGATCGCCAGCCATCTCCTCCCGCTCAGTGGAATCGGGAACAACAGCTGCAACGTGCTCGATCTGACCTCCGCAACCCCGGGGGACACGGTCGACGGGTTGGTGGTGACCGCCGGGTTCGGAGACAGGTCCGGATGGGACGTGGGGGCCGGGATCTGGGTGGGCGAGGGCATCCCCACCATCGCGAACTACCTCGTGACCGGAAACGAGGTCGCCTCGAACGGAGCCGGTCTCTGGATCGACAAAGCCAGTAGCGGGATAGTGAAGGTTTCCAATTGCCGGTTCATCGGCAACAAGGCGGGGACTTCGGGGGGCGGCGTTTACGTCTCCAAGAGCTACGTGGATCTGCACAACTGCGAGATCCGGGGCAACGAAGCGCCGGACGGGGGCGGAATCTATGTTACGAAATACGACGTCAATCTCGTCAATTGCGTGGTGAGCGGAAACCGCGGGTTCTTCGGCGGCGGAGGGATCCACCTCTACAAGGGGCAGTTCGGCCTCTCCAATTCTACCGTCACCGGAAACTTCACCCACGGACAGGGCGGGGGGATTCGGATCGCCCAGGCCGACGCCCTCTTCCCGCCCACCGTCGAGAATTCCATCATCTGGAACAATCGGGGCGGGGGCTCGGCCTCTTCGTCCAGTGCCTCGATCTTCGTCGATAATGTGCTCGAACGGCCCACGGTCTCTAACAGCCTCGTCGCAAACTCGGGCGGTAGCAGTGCATGGGATTCCTCGATGGGAGTCGACAATGGCGGAAACCTCGACCTCGATCCGTCCTTCGTGGCCGGGATCGATCCCAACGCCACCCCCAGCGGGGCAGGGGAGTTCACCCTGCAGGCAAACTCTTCGGCTCTCGACTCGGGGAGCAGCGCCCTCCTGCCGGCCGACCTCCTCGACCTCGATGGCGATGGCGACACAACCGAAGCGCTTCCCCTCGACTTGAACGGCCAGCCGCGCCTCTCGGGTGGGACGGTGGATATGGGCGCTTACGAATTCGGCGACCCGGCTTCGCTCGATTCCGATGGCGACGGCTTGCCGGATTTGTTCGAGATCACGCACACCGGCGATCCGGTCCTGCTCGATCCCCTCTCCGATGCCGACGGCGATGGGCTCTGCGCCCTCGGGGAGTTCGTGCACGGACTCGATCCCAATGCCCCCCTCGAAGCGCCGGTGGCTACCTACGCTCCAATCGACTACCTCGGCACGCAGTACCTCACCATCACTTTCCTGGTCGACCCCAATGCTCTGAACTTCGTGACGCTCACGGTGGAGCGCCGGGGGCATCTCTCCAATCCCCTGGGGTGGTTGGAAGGACAGTCTCTCGAGATCAGCTCCGTGCCCTCCACCACCTACCCCGGCCTCCTCGAAGTGACCCACCGCTCCATGGTCCCCTTCGGACAGGAATCCATGGAATTCCTGCGGGTCCGCCACAGCACGGGTCCCTAAAGAATCAATGTTCCGGGAAAGTTAAGGAGTCACGGCAGGTCCGAATCCAGTAATTTTTACCGGATCGGGTTCAGAACCGGGGGGCCGGAGCGCGGGGGAGGCGGGCCGTTGTTGTCGTAAATCGTTTATGGTAAGCGACTCAGTCGGTCCGGGGGGTGAGGTCGCGGGACTGTTACGGAAATCAGGGGATGTCACTCAATAATTTTTAAATTTACGTAATATTCAGACGTCGTAATAATGAAATTTAACAATCAGTCCGGGTTTCAAAAGGAAACTGGCTGATTTCTCCGCATGAAGATCCCTCACCAGAAACTGACCGCCTCGATCGGCTGCGCCATCGCGGTCCTTTGTATTCTGTTCGGACGTTTCGATTTCGCCGAAACGGAGCGGAGTGGGAACGAGGAATCGGCGGTCTCGGCGAAGGGGGAGAAAGTTGCGGCCCGTCCTCCCCGGGTGGGCGAGCGTCCCCGTTACCTGGCGGGCGCGGATGACGTGAGACTCCCGCAGACCGCGCTACCGCCCTCGGAACGTCTGGCCGCCTTCCTGAGTCAGTCCCACGACCTTTCCAATCCCGCCGCGCACGCCGAGTTCGTGGCGGAATTGCAGCGTCTGGAGGCATTGCAGGCGGCGGCCACGGTGGCCAAGGCGGAAGCCCTGGATCTCCCGCTGCTCACGCAACACGGTTCGCTTCTGAGCGGCTTCGAGGGAGAGCGGCCGCTCTACGAGATTTCACACAACGCCGAGGCCGCCATCTCGCTCGGGGTTGATATGGTGCGTCAGCAAGGGCCCTACTTCCCGGACGGGGAGGATCACCAGATCGGGCTGTGGGACGTCTATTACGGGGCGACCACCGGGCACTTCGAGATGCCGCAGGTTCATCTCAAGGACGCTGCGGTGGAAGGTGGTGTGCACGCCTCGCACGTGGCGGGAACTCTCACCGCCTACGGCTACGACGCCCAGGCCAAGGGGATGGCGCCGGAAGCGGCGGTCTGGTCGTTTTCGAGTTCGAACGTTCTCTCCGAGCTGGCCAGCCATTCGGCCCAGCACCCCTGGGATTTCAGCAAGCTCTCTGTCTCGCTCCATCCCTACGGGGTGGCCTCCGGTTGGGAGTTCGACGGCACGGAGTGGCACGGCAATTTCTCGAACGACGGGGACAACAGCAACGACGTCCCGAGCTACCTTGGACAGTACGGCAGCAGCACTTCCTCGTGGGACGGCACCGCCAAAAACTTCCCCTATCACCTCATCGTCAAGTCCTCCGGCAACCACAACGACGACAATGCCCCGGCACCGGGAGCGATCTGGTTCCTCAACGGACAAAACGGCTACACCTACGATCCGGTCACGCATCCCAAGTCGGACGGCGCGCACACCACCCCGGCCGGGTATGGCACCATCGGCTCGCGCGCCAGTGCCAAGAACGTCCTGACGGTCGGCTCGGTATCCGACGCCGTGACGGCCGGAGTTCGCAATCCCGGCGCAGCGGTCCTGAGTGCTTTCAGTTCGACCGGTCCGACCGACGACGGCCGCATCAAGCCCGACCTGGTGGGCAATGGCGAGAGCGTCTACTCGACCGACAACGGGAGCGGCTACCTCACCTCCAGCGGGACCAGCATGTCGAGCGCCGCGGTGGCGGGCGGGGCCCAGCTCCTCAACGAGATTTCCCGCGACACGCGTGGCAAGTTGCTGCGGGCCAGCACCCTGAAGGGCCTTCTCATTCACACCGCGGATGATCTGGAGACCCCGGGACCGGACTACCGCACCGGGTGGGGCCTCGCCAACGTGAAGGCCGCCGCGGAACTGCTCTACGATGACGACGCCAGTGCTCCGCTGGACCGCTTCAAGCAGGCAACCCTGAAGTCCGACGACCAGGCCGACTACTACATGGTGGCGGTGGACGGTGCCGTCCCGGTGCGCGTGACGCTGTGCTGGACCGACCAGGCGGGACAGTGGACGAACTCGCACGACAGCCGCACTTCGCGCCTCGTCAACGATCTCAACTTGCGGCTGGTGGGTTCGGACGGAACCACCACCTACTATCCCTACGTGATGCCCTTCACCTCGACCTGGGCCGAGAGCGATTTGAACGCCCCGGCTGTGACGGGCGTGAACACGGTCGACAACGTGGAGCAAGTTTACCTCCAAGCTCCGGCTCCGGGTCTCTATCGCGTCGAGGTCGATTACGCCGGAGCCCTGCAGGGGAGCCAGCAGAAATACTCCCTGCTGGTGAGTGGCGCCTACCTCGATGGCGAGGGGGTGGAGGTCCTGAACCCGGTCGCCGACCAGAGCTACCTGGTTCCGGACGCGACGCCCATCAACGTGGTGGATGCGGACTGGGTCTTCAGCGGGAGCGGCCACCAGTACTCGGTGAGCTGGGCTTCCGAAGGCATTCTGACCGCTTCGGTGGACGCATCTGGAAACGTGATGGTGGTGCCGACTCTCACCAATTACGGGTTCGTGGAACTGACTCTCACGGCCACGGACACCACGGGCGGGACGGCTGAAACCACCTTCTCGGTTTCGCTGCTTTCCGCCATAATGCGGGTCGATGCCAACACCCCGGCTGCCCCGGGAGCCCAGAACGGCTCGATTTGGGCCCTCGCGTTCGGCAAGCTGCAGGACGCTCTTGAGATGGCGATCCCGGGCCAGGAAATCTGGGTGGCGAACGGGGTCTACTATCCCGATGCGCGCAACAGCGGCGACAGCAACATCCGCACCGAGAGCTTCACCTTGCCCGACGGGATTGCACTCTATGGTGGATTTACCGGGGTCGAGACTGCGCGCGGCGAGCGGAACCCGAATTCGCAGTCCACCATCCTGAGCGGCGACCTCTCGCAGGATGACAGCCAGCAGCCCATCGCCTCGCTCTTGTCGCCCAACAACGGGGACTGGAACAACTGCTACCATGTCGTGACGGTTCCGGGCGGGAACTCCACCACCCTCGATGGCTTCGTGGTGACGGCCGGCAAGAATGACGACTTTTTCGAAAGGGACGGAGCGGGAATCTGGATCAAGCTGGATGCCCAGGTCACCATCGCGAACTGCCTCATCTCGGGGAACAACACCCCCGGACTGGGCGGCGGCCTGGCGATCGACGACGCCTATGCCAAGGTGGTGAAGTGCACCCTGGTCGGCAACAAGGCCGGCAGCGGGGGCGGAGCGCTGGCCCAACTCGGAGGAGGCGAATCGACCCTCTCGCATTGCGACATCCGCGGCAACGAGGGCTCCGACGGCGGGGCAATGTACCAGAGCGGGGGCACGGTGTGGATCACGGACTGTGTCTTCAGCGGCAACAAGGGCTTCTTCGGAGGGGGAGGGATTCACTTGGAACACGGTTGGTTTGAACTCTCGAATTGCACTCTCACGGGCAACTCCACTTTCGGTCAGGGCGGCGCGATCCAGGTCGATAACTCGCAGGGTTCGCCCTACATCTACAACAGTATCGTGTGGAAGAACTCGGCGGGCGGATCGGAAACCACGCCGGGAGCCTCGGCCTACGGATCGACGCCCGGGCGTCGCCCCGAATGGGAGAATTGCGTGGTGGCCAACTCGGGCGGCAGCGGCAGCAACTGGAACTGGCAGTCCGGCTGGGACAGCTGGAACAACATCGATGTCGATCCCGGCTTCGCGGTGGAGGCCGATCCGGCTTCCGTGCCCTCCCTTGCCGGCGACTTCAGGCTCACCGTCAACTCTCCGGCCCTCAATGCGGGCAACAACGATCTCTACTTCGACCCCTTCGACCTGGACGGCGACGGGCTGACCGGCGAGCAAAATCCGGTCGACCTCGCCTGCAACACGCGGGTGGTGTCCAACGCGGTCGACCTGGGAGCCTACGAATTCGTCGACCTCAACCTGATCGACGGCGACAACGACGGGCTCTCGGATGCCTTTGAGATCGCGCACGGCGAAATGGATCCCACCTCGGACCATGACGGGGACGGACTGACCGCGGTGGTGGAGTTCGTGCACGGCTTGAACCCGAATGCCCCCCTCAGCGAGCCGGTGACGACCTACGCTCCGATGGACTATCTTGGCACGCAGTACCTGTGCATGACCTACCTGGTGAATCCGGATGCCCTGAACTTCGTGAACCTCACGGTCGAGCGCCGCGGGGCCCTCGGCAGTCCGCTGGGCTGGCAGGAAGGACAGGCGCTCCTGATGAGCTCGGTGGAGTCCATCGAGCATCCGGGCATGCTGGAGGTCACCTGCCGTTCGCAGGTTCCCTTTGGACAGGACACGATGGAGTTCATGCGGATCCGCCACGAGGTGATCCCGAGCGGGAATCAGACCATCCCGCAGGGTGACCCGGTCGGTTCGACCAGCGTCTCGGGCTGGAACGTGTGGGGTCCGTAGAGAGCCGGTGGAGAGCGCGCCCCGGAGAGGCCTCAAAGCGGAAAAGGCCGTAATCCTTACCGGCCTTGGGGGTCCGACTGTGGAAATCTGTTAAAAAACACGCAGATTGTTAATTATTATAAATCTTCTCATGATTCTGATCGTCAATCTCCTGAAACCCTTGGGAACTCAAGGATTCGACGGGTTTCAAAGGGGGCAAATCAATGACGACCAACAGACAGCGTTTCGTGATCACGGCTAGTGCCGTCGCGCTGGTCTGTGTCCTGATCCTGACCGTTTCACGGCAGGGGGAGATTCGCTCCGAAGCGCCTGGCGAAACGAAGTCGCGTTCGGTTGATCCTCACGCCGTCCGGCCCGCGACGGTCTCGCTTCCGGCCGCGGGGAAGGCTCCGTCGAAGGTTTCGGAATCCGGGACGGAATCGGTCGAGGCCCGGATCGTGGCCGTCCTTGCGAAGCGGGTGGATTCCTCCGACCCCGAGGCCCGCCGCGAACTAGTCGACGAACTGCGGCGCCTGGAGTTACTCCGTGCCGAGCAGACCGCAACGAAGGCTCGCGAGCTGGGTCTGCCGCTGGTGACCGAGGCCGGTGCGGCCCTGGTCCGCTTTGATGGCGAGATGCCCCTCTACGACATTTCGCACAATGCCTACGCCGCGATTTCGACCACCAGCGACGTGTTGCGACTGCCTCCCTATAACGTGGACGGCAAGGATCGCAAGATAGGGCTCTGGGACGTGCTCTACGCGCCGAATGAGATTCACCAGGAACTGGAGGGAGAGATCGACATCAGGGACGACGCCACTCCCGGCGGCCTGCACGCCACCCACGTGGCAGCCACCATGATCGGGAAGGGGATCGATTGGTGGTCGACCGGAATGGCGCCCAAGGCCAAGATCTGGGCCTACTCCAGCACGGACATGTTGCCTGAACTGGCGGCTGCGGCGAGCGTGGATGCGGGCGATTTCGGCAAGCTCATGGTCTCGGTGCACCCATACGGGACGGCAGCGGGTTGGGAGTACGACGGCAGGGAGTGGTACGGAACCTTTTCGGACGATGGAGACCCCAGCAACGACTACGCGCCCTTGTTCGGGCAGTACAGCAGCACCACTGCGACGTGGGA
>CAUZKZ010000195.1:0-9502 GCA_963580345.1 Verrucomicrobiia bacterium
TTGGCTGGTTTTTGTTTTTTCATCAGGCCGATCCTAGGTGGGATCGGCCGCCAGCCACCCATTAATACCTCAGTCTATGGGATGGCTGTGATCTCGAATTACGAGTGGGAACATGTTATCACCGGGGCTGAACGGGCATCTCACCTCAACTGGGGAGGGCCGGCCCTGTCAAGCCAGGACGGGGTGCAGCCCCTGCCGGCTTGGTTGTTGCGCCGCCCCTCGACGCCCCGCACCGGTCCAGGTGGGGTGCGATTCCGTTGATTTCGCTTTCCCAGAGGCAGTCCGGTAGTAGAGTTCCGCATGTTCGAATCCGGCCGCAGAATATATTTTCCGGTGCCAGCCTGCCTCCTGTTAGCAGTGGCGGGAACGGGCACGGCGGACGAAATCGATTACGGCAAGGAGATCCAGCCCCTCCTCGCGGAACACTGCTACGCCTGCCACGGTCCCGACGCCAAGACACGCAAACGTAAGTTGCGCTTCGACGTCCGCGAGGTCGCAGTCGGCGAATTGAAGTCGGGAGCGCGCGCCATCGTGCCCGGCGATCCCGGGGCCAGCGAGGTGGTGCGTCGCTTGTTCTCGACCGATCCCGACGAGATGATGCCGCCCCCGGACTTTCGCAAGCGCCCCACCGACGGAACCAAGGCCAAGCTGGCGGAGTGGATCAAGTCCGGCGCCAAGTACCAACGCCACTGGGCTTTCGAGCCCATCCGGAAACCGGAACTTCCCGCCGTCAAGAATTCGGACTGGCCCCGCAACCCGATCGATCACTTCATCCTGGCCGCTCTCGAAAAACGCGGGATGGCCCCGTCGCCGCAAGCCGCCCCTCCCACCCTCGTCCGGCGGCTCTCGCTGGACCTCCTCGGACTGCCTCCGGCCCCCAGCGAGGTCCGCGACTTCGAGGCCGCCCGGCGCAGCCCCGAGGGCGAGGCCTCCCCGGAGTCCGCGGCGAAGCAGGAAGGAGAGGCTTACGCCCGCCTGGCCGAGCGGCTCCTCACCTCGCCTCATTACGGCGAACGCATGGCGCAGGACTGGCTCGACCTCGCCCGCTTCGGCGATACCAACGGCTATCACAACGACTCGGTCCGCGACATGTGGCTCTACCGTGACTACGTCATCGACGCCTTCAACCAGAACAAGCCCTTCGACCGTTTCATCATCGAGAACATGGCCGGCGATCTCCTGCCCGATGCCGATGACACCACCCGCATCGCGTCCGGCTTCAACCGCTGCGTCACATTCAACGAAGAAGGCGGGGCCGATCCGGACGAGTTCTACGTCACCTACGCGGTGGACCGCGCCAACACCACCGGCCAGGTCTTCCTCGGCCTCACAGTCGGTTGCGCCCAGTGCCACGATCACAAGTACGACCCCATCTCGCAGAAGGAATTCTACCAGCTCTACGCATTCTTCAACAGCATCGACGGCGAGATCGGGGCGGGCGGACAATCCGGCTATCACAACAAGCCCCTGCCGCCGCTCCTGACGGTGAAAAGCCCGACGCAGAAAAAGAAAATCGAGGGACTGAACGCCCGGGTCGCGGCCAAGAGCGCGGAATTGGAAGCCGCGAAAAAGAACCCCGAGTTCACCGACCCCGGCGGACCCCTCGCCGAGGCGGCCCGCACCTGGGCAACCTCCCTCAAGAACGACGCCCCCACCGCCCTCGAGGTCAAGGACGGCCTGCAACTCCACCTCGATGCCGGCGCCCTCGACGCCCCGGGCGGATTCGTCAAGGAGTGGCTCGATCAATCCGGAAAGGGCCGCAAGGCCGTCGCCACCGGATCCCCCAAGCAGTTTGGAACGGCGCTGAACGGCAAGCCCGCGGTGCGGTTGAACGGGAAGGACGACTTCCTGAGAACCGCCGCCGGTGCCGAGCACCTCGGCGGCGCCTTCACCATGGTGCTCGTCATTCAGTTTCGCGACCTCGCCAATAACCAGATGGCCCTCATGTGGGGCGACGAGTCCCAGGGAAAACGCCGGGCCTTCTGGAAGACCGACAAGAACAAGCTCAGCTTCAATGGATACGGCGCCGATGTGGTCGGCTCCGCCGACATCAAGCAAAACCAGCCCATCGTGGCCATTATCACCCAGCAGGGCGAAAAGAATGAGACGCGTTTCCGCCTCAACGGCAAGGACGGCGGTGGGGGCGGGGCGGCGCTCTCCGGCTTCGATAACAAGGCCATCACGATCGGGGCCAACAACGCCGGCCTGGAGAAGACCTCCGCCGACTTCGCGGAAATCCTCGTCTACGATCGCGCTCTCAATCCCACCGAGCAGGCCGTGGTCGGCCACTACCTCGGCGCAAAATACCAGATCGACGGCGAGTGGAATCCTGCCCCGCAGGAGATCATGACAATTGCGGCCAAGCCCGAGGCGGAGCGCAACGCCGACGAACACAAAAAACTTTTCGATTACTTCGTCAGCAACGTGCACCCCGAAACCCGCGACCTCTTCCGCAAACTCGATGGCGAACTGGCCGCCAGCAGGAAAGAACGCGACGAGGCGGACAAGGCCGCCACCTCCACCACCATGGTGATGGTCGAGATGAAGAAACGCAAGCCGGCCCGCATCCTGATGCGCGGCGACTTCCGCAACCCCGGCGAGGAAGTCCAACCCGATGTCCCCGCCATCTTTCCCCGCCTTCCCGACGACCAGCCGCGCAACCGCCTCGGCCTCGCCTACTGGCTTACCGATCCCAAGCACCCGCTCGTCGCCCGCGTCATCGTCAACCGCCTCTGGAAGCAACTCTTCGGAGCCGGCCTCGTCAAGACCCTCGGCGACTTCGGCACCCAGGGGGAACGCCCCAGCCACCCCGAACTGCTCGATTGGCTCGCAGCCGACTTCGTCGAGCACGGCTGGGATGTGAAACGCCTGCAGGGCATGATGATCCAGTCCGCCACCTACCGTCAATCGTCCGTGAACCAGCGCCGCTACGATGCGCTCGATCCGCACAACCGATCCCTCTCCCGCGCCCCGCGATTCCGGCTCTCGGCGGAAGAAGTGCGCGATACCGCCCTCGCGGTGAGCAGCCTGCTGAATCGCGAGCTGGGCGGACCCAGCGTCTATCCCTACCAGCCCGCCGACTACCTCAGCAGCATCGGGAAGGGATGGAAGGAGAGCGACGGGCCGGCCCTCTACCGGCGCGGCCTCTACACCTTCTGGCGCCGCACCATGCTCTATCCCACCTTCCAGATCTTCGATGCGCCCAGCCGCGAGTTCTGCAGCGTGAACCGGCCCCGCACCAACACGCCCCTGCAGGCCCTCGTGACCTTGAACGATCCCACCTTCGTGGAGGCGGCCCGCATGTTCGGCGAACGCATCCTAAGGGAAGGCGGCGACTCCGATTCAGCGCGGCTCGCCTTCGCCTTTACCGCCGCGACCTCGCGTCCTCCCAACCAGCGCGAACTCCAGGTTCTCACCGACACCCTTGCCGAACAGCGCGCCGTCTACAAGGCCAGTGCCGACGCCGCCGGGGAATTCATCAAGAACGGGAAGTCCGCGCCGAAGGGAAACAGTGAACCGGCCGAACTCGCCGCCTGGACCGCCGTCGCGAACATCCTTCTCAACCTCGACGAAACCATTTCCCGCGAATGATTCCCCTCCCCTTTCATCCCCTGTCCATTCCTCGCCATTCGTGTACATTTCCAGCCATTCGTGTTTCAGAACATTTGTCCTAACACCATGAACAACTTCCTCGAACAACAGGACCCGCACACCCGCCGCACCTTCCTGGCCCGCACCTCCGGAGGACTCGGCGCCGCCGCCCTCGCCCACCTCTTCGCGGCCGGTTCCTCGTCGGGGGCTAACAACAACCGCGGCGTCCTCGATGCACCCAACCTCGCGCCCCGGGCAAAGCGGGTTATCTATCTCCACATGTCGGGCGGCCCTTCCCAGTTCGAAACTTTCGACCCCAAGCCCGGGCTCAAGGAGTGGGACGGCAAACCGCTCCCCGACAGTGTGCGTGGCAACGTCCGCATCACCACCATGACCAGCGGGCAGTCCTCCTTCAACGTCATGGCCTCCAAGCACCAGTTCGCGCAGCACGGCCAATCCGGCGTCTCCATGAACGTCCTCTTCAAGGAGATGCCGAAAATCGCGGACGATATCTGCATGATCCGCAGCGCCTGCACCGACCCCATCAATCACGACCCCGCCGTCACTTTCCTGCAAACCGGCAGCCCCCTCTCCGGCCGGCCCAGCATGGGATCGTGGCTGAGCTACGGGCTCGGCAGTGCCAACGACAACCTTCCCGCCTTTCTGGTTCTCCTTTCCGGCAGCGGCCAGCCGGTCCCCTCCCGCTACTGGCACAACGGCTTCCTCCCCAGCCGTCACCAGGGCGTCAAGCTGCAGTCCGCCGGCGATCCGGTCCTCTTCCTCTCCAACCCCAAGGGGATGAGCAGGGAGAACCGCGGCAAGACCATCGACCGCATCAACGCTCTCAACCGCCTCAAGTTCGAGCAGGTCGGCGACCCCGAAATCGAGGCCCGCATCGACGCCTTCCAGCTCGCCTACCGCATGCAGACCTCCGTCCCGGAACTGATGGACATCTCCCACGAACCGGAGAGCGTCCGCAAACTCTACGGAGCAGAACCCGGCAAGCCATCCTTCGCCGCCAACTGCCTCCTGGCCCGCCGCCTCGCCGAGTCCGGAGTCCGCTTCATCCAGCTCTACGACCGTGGCTGGGACCACCACGATGGCATCACCGACGCCATCAAGGGCAAGATCGGCGCCGTCGACCGCGCTACCTCCGCCCTCATCCACGACCTCAAGGCCCGCGGCATGCTCGATGACACCCTCGTCATCTGGGGCGGCGAGTTCGGCCGCACCACCTACGCCCAGACCCGCAACAAGAACTTCGGCCGCGACCACCACCCGGCCTGCTTCTCCATGTGGATGGCCGGTGGCGGCATCAAGCCCGGCATCATCCACGGCGCCACCGACGACTTCGGATACAACGTCACCGTGGACCCCGTCCACGTCCACGACCTCCAGGCCACCATCCTCCACCTCCTCGGCATCGACCACGAAGCCCTCATCTTCCGCTTCAAGGGCCGCGACTTCCGCCTCACCGATGTCCACGGCAAGGTGGTCAAGGAGTTGCTGGCCTGACAGTCCCGTGGCCGCCACATCCCGTGGCCGCCACATCCCGTGGCTACCGCATCCCGTGGCTACCGCATCCGGTGGCCGCCCCATCCCGTGGCTACCGCATCCCGTGGCTGCCGCATCCCGTGGCTGCCGCATCCCGTGGCTGCCGCATCCCGTGGCTGCGGCATCCTGCCGCAGGCCGTCCCCGCGGCGTCTCGCCGCGCCGATTCCCCTCCCGCCCCACTCCCGCTTCGTTCGCCAGGCAATCGCAAGACCCAAAGAGCCGACGAGCCGTCGGCATCTCAATCCCCCCCCTTGGGTGTCGAGGAGTTGATACGTAATCTCGTCGATCCGGCCCTGATACGGGAAAAGGCACCAGGAATTCGCACTTTGTCTTTCTTGCCGTTTGCCTTGGCAGCCGCGTTGGGTTCAAGTGTGGGCGGCAAACCATGATGAAGAACGCGTCTCACCTGCCGCTACGCGACGACCGGCCGCTTCACGATCTCCCGCCCCTGCATCTCAACCAGACTCCGCACGAACATCTGCAGGTCTGCTTTGATGAGAATCTGAATGCCCCGAACCCACGCGCGCCGCGGGCGGGAAATTACCGCGGGGCGTTGCCGGCCACGAGGGACAGCCGGCACGGATCCCAGCGGGATGCCAATCCGCTCACCCAACACGGCAACTGGTGGCCGGAGCTCTATCGCATCGTCTGCCCCCTGCGCGGCGCGGAATCCGACCCGCGGGTCCTGGCCGTCCACCGGAGCTACGCCGAAACTCGGGCCGATCTGCGGCGAATTGCAGCGTCGGGTTGAGCCGTGCGCCGCGCCACCGCCATCTTGTGCTTCTTTCTGTCCGGTGCTGCCGGGCTGATTTATGAAGTGGTCTGGATCCGGCAGGCCTCGCTCGTCTTTGGATCGACCACCTTTGCGGTGAGCCTCGTGCTCGCGGTGTTCTTCCTGGGTCTCGCGGCAGGCAGCGAGGTGGCCGGGCGTCTCGCGCGAAAGTCGCTGCGGCCCCTCCGAACCTATGCCTTGCTCGAACTGGCGCTGGGGGTCTTTGCAGCTGCGACGCCTTTTGCCTTTCGATGGTGCGAACTTCTGTACGGCCGCCTCTACGCAAGCGCCTTCGAGAATTACTGGACCCTGACCCTGCTGCGGGCGGTCCTCATCGCTGCCATCGTCATTCTGCCCGCCATGGCGATGGGAGCGACCCTCCCGCTCTTTACCCGCCAGTTTGTCACGAAGCAGGCTCGCGTCGCAGGATCGGTCGGGTTCCTCTACGGTCTCAACACCGCCGGTGCGGCAGCCGGCTGCGCGCTGACCGGCCTGGTCCTCATTCCCCGCCTGGGCCTTATGAACGCGATTATGGTGGGGGCAGCGCTCAACCTCCTTGTCGCGGCGGTGGTCCTGGTCCTCTACGGGAGGCGGGAGGTTACGGGACCTTCGGAGGTCCCTTCCGAAGCGGCGAAGGGACCGCTCCGCGGAGCGGGATCGGCGGCGGGTCTTTTCTTTCTGGTGGGCTTTTCAGCGCTCGGCTACGAAGTCCTCTGGACGCGCTTTCTCGGGCTCTTCCTGTCCAACACCGTCTTCACCTACACTCTCACGCTGACGACCGTCCTGGCGGGAATCGCGCTGGGAAGTTTCCTCGCCGCGCTGCTCTTCGATCGCGTCAGGTCGCACTGGGCGGTGTTTGGTGTCATCCAGATCGCGGGCGGACTCACGGTGGTGATCGCGATGAGCCTGTCGCCGGAGTTCTGGCGCTCCTTCCAGAGCGAACTCTGGACCTACGCTGCGCTCCTTTTCATTCCTTCCCTGCTCTCGGGCACGGCCTTTCCCCTCGCGGTGCGTCTGGTGGTGAGCGACCCGGAGTCGGCCGCGGCGGGCACCGGCCGGCTCTACGCGGTCAATACCCTCGGCGGCATCGCCGGCGCCCTGGCGGTGGGATTCCTGGTCCTGCCCGGGCTGGGCTTGCGGGCGGGACTCTGGATCACGACCGGGGCGGCCTTGGCGGGAGGGCTCATCGCGTGGGGAATCTCGGCGCGCCGCGATCCGAGGCCGGTTTCGGGCAAGACGGTCCTGGCCGGCGTGATCGTCGTGGGGGCCGTCCTCCTTGGCGCCATGAGGAGGTCGCTGCCGGAAGACTTCCTCGCCGAAGACGGAGAAGAACTGGTCGGCTTCCACGAGGGCCTCACCGCGACCCTCGCGGTCCTCCGGGAAGACAAGGGGAACCGCCTCGAGATGAACCAATGGTGGCAGGGGGTGAGCTACAAGACGCACCAGTCCATCGCGGCGCACATTCCCGCCCTGCTGCACGGCCACCCGCGTCGGGTCCTGGTGGTCGGGGCGGGCGCGGGCCAGACGCCCCACCGCTTCCTGATGCACCCCATCGAACGGCTTGACTGCGTGGACATCGAGCCCGCCGTGTTCGATATCATTCGCGACCACTTCGATGGCGAATGGATGAACGACCCGCGGGTCGAACTCATCCACGAAGACGGGCGGAGTTTCGTGAGCTACGGACCGGACTCCTACGACCTCATCTCGCTCGAGGTCGGCCAGCTTTTCCGACCCTCGGCGGCCTCGCTCTACACCGTCGAATTTTATGCCAGGGCGCGTCTGCGCCTCGCGTCGAACGGCCTGGTCTGCCAGTTCGTCCCCCTGCCGTTCTTCACCATCGACGAAGTTCGCCGCATCGTGGCAACTTTCATAGAGGTGTTCCCCGACAGCGTCCTGTGGTACAATACCTCCGAGGTGCTCCTGATCGGCTTTCGCGACGGGATTCCGCAGATCGATGCCGCGCGCCTCGCCGCGGGCTTGCACCGGGAAGAGGTGGAGAAGGACCTCGACTTCAGCTACTGGGGCGGTCCCGCGCACCGGCTCTCGCTGCGTTCGAACTTTCTGGCCGGCTTCCTCGCCGGTCCGAGCGGGCTCCGGGAGTTCGCCGGGGCCGCGCCGATTTATTCGGACGACCGGACGGACCTCGAATACACCACCAGTCGGCCGAGCGCCGAGCGTGCCGATGCAGTGGCGGTCGTGACGCAGTTGCGCGAGTCCCTCGCTCCCGTGACCGAGATCCTCGGGTCGGATTTCGGGCCGGAAGAACTCGCCCTGATCCGGCGGCAACGCCTCCTCAACCTGGGCGACATCATCACGGCGGCCCGCCTGCGCGAGGTGAAGCGGCTGATGGATACCGGTAACTTCCAGCGCATGGCGGAGCTGCTGGCCGAAGGCGTGAAGGAAAATCCGGAGAATCGGCTGGCGCTCCAGCTCCTCGCCGATTCGTTCATGATGCTGGGCCGGCCCGAAGCCGCGGAAGATCACTTCCGGAAGGCGCTCGAGATCGACCCCGTGGATGGGCCGTTACATCGGGGCCTTGCCTTCCTCCTGCATCGGCGCGGGGAACCGGGCGAAGCGATCCGGCATTACAATGCCCTCCTGCTCCAGGATCCGCACGACGCCCGGGTCCACTTCGGCCTGGGTCTGGCCCTTGCCGCCACCGGTCAACACGCCTCCGCCCTGCACCATCTCGAGACCGCGGTGCAAATCCGGCCCGGTTTCGAAGAGGCCGCGAAGCAGGCCGCTCGACTCCGCGCCGCCCTCAACTCCCTCCAGCCGCCACCGGCCCTCAATTTGTTCGAGACGATCCCGCCGGATCCGGACGCGCCGTGAGGGAGGTCCGCAATAGAAAGGCCCTCCGGTTTGATCGGAGGGCCTGGTGCAAAAAGTGCTTCCAATTAATTGCCGTTCTCAACGCCGGCGACGGCATAAAACGAGAAAACCTGCCAGCGCGGCCAGGAGGCTTCCCGATGGCTCCGGGACGAGGGTGGCGTTCACCTGCCCGCGGATCTCTCCGCCCGGGTCCACGTCGGAGTGAATGTTCGCGTACCAGAGCCCGTCGATCAGGTCGGAGCCCTGGAGGCCGGTAATGGTGGCGCTGCCGATGGAGGGGCTGGTCGCGTTGAACGGCTGCTGGACGCCGGCGTTGGAGCCCGGGGCGGCAGGACCGTGGAAGTGCGAGACGGTTGCCGAGCCGATGAGACCCGCCCAGGTGACGTTCCAACTGAGGAGATTCGTGACGTCGTCATAGCTACCGAGGATGTTGCCGGTGCCAGGCGAGCCGGTTCCGGACTGGGCGCCATCAATGACTCCGGAGAGGTTGTAGAGCGCAGCGGAGGCCGACGACATGCCGGCCGCAATGAATGCGGAAACAAGGAAGGTTCGAATAGGGATGGAAAACATGACGTAAATATGTGGTTACTCCTCATTCTCTGCCACTCTGAGGACGCCTGCCTAGCCCGACTTTCGCTATTCGCGCTCGAAATTGGCTAAATTCTTCGCTTTGTCAGGCTGGAACCCATGATCTAGTGTAGTCCGTCAAGCAGACTGGGTTTTATTCAATTTCTTCCGTCCCCGCTTCT
>CAUZKZ010000196.1:0-9484 GCA_963580345.1 Verrucomicrobiia bacterium
CGCGGCCCTCTCGCTGGCGCAGGCCGGACTCAGTGCCCAGCCGGGTGAAGGACAGGGGCAGGGCCAAGGTCAGGGTCAGGGTCAAGGTCAAGGTCAAGGTCAAGGTCAAGGTCAGGGTCAGGGTCAGGGTCAGGGTCAGGGACAAGGACAAGGACAAGGACAAGGGCAAGGACAGGGCCAAGGACAAGGACAAGGTCGAGGTCGGGGTCGGGGGAATGGCAACGAGGGCAATTGGACGGGCCCGGGGGGCGCGGAAGGACCACGACGCCGGCGGGCGGGCGTCAGCGAGTACATCGGCTTGCCGAAGCGCGAGCGCGGGACGCTGCGCCAGTCGCAGGGCGAAACCTACTCACCGGAATACGGCCGCATGATCGAGCAGTACCTCCGGAACCTCTCCGACGCCGCCAGCGAAAAGTGATGCGACGGCTGATGAGCGAGGAGGTTGCAAAGGGAACTGTGGCCCGACCGTCCCGGTCGTGGGGCTTGCTGGGCGCCGGCAGGGTGCAATTTCAAAGTCATGACCGGGACGGTCATGCCACGCATGGTTCTCGCCTCCTTTCGGCGGCCCTCCTGGTCGGGTGGCTCCTTGTTGTGCCGTCGGTGCACGCCCAGGGGGAGGCCTCCGTGAAGGTCGACGCCGGAACGGAGCGGGTGATCGAGCGGGCGCTGAAGTATCTCGCCACCCATCAATCGCCGAACGGATCGTGGCTGGGCCGCAACGAAAAGGAGCGGCATTATCCGATCGCAATCACGGCCTACGCCCTGATGGCGTTTCAGTCTGCCGGCCACCTGCCGGGTGAAGGCGAATATGGCCGCCAGGTCTCGTTGGGCGTGCAGTATCTCCTGAACTCCGTTTCACCGGAGGGCCTCATCGGGGACAAGGACAGCGGGCAGTACATGTATTTTCATGGCATCGCCACCATCGCGCTGGCTGAGCTCTACGGGCAGACCAGCTCCCGGGCGATCCGGCCCAAGCTGGCGCGGCTCATCAAGATCATCGTCTCCAGCCAGAACAAGGACGGGGGCTGGCGGTACCGCCCGGTTTCGAGCGATTCCGACATCTCGGTGACGGTGCTCCAGGTCGTGGCCCTGCGTGCGGCCAAGAACAGCGGACTGAATGTCCCCCAGGGCACGATCGATGATGCGGTGCGCTATGTGCGGAGCTGTTTTAGCGAAGGGAGCGGCGGATTTTCCTACCAGCCGCGGGGCAAACCGGGCTTTGCGCGCACCGCGGCCGCCATTTACTCTCTGCAGGTTTGCGGTCGTTACGACGATCCGCTCGTCCTGAGGGGATCGAAGTACCTCTTCGAGAATTTCGGCGACGCCCAGCGGTGGTTCACCTACGGAAATTTCTACGCGGCTCCCGCCCAGTACATGATCGGAGGAGAGACCTGGAAGAAGTGGTACGAAAAGGTCAGGGCGCTGCTTCTCGAGCGGGTCCACAACGACGGCGAGGTGTCCCTCTGGTTCGGCAACACCGTGGGCCCGACCTATGAGACCTCCGTCAACGTCATGATCCTCGCCATGCCGTATCAATACATTCCGCTCTACCAGCGCTAACGATGGGGAGGTGCCCACGAACCATGAGGATGGCGGTGATGTGGCTGCTGGGAGGATGCGCCCTGCTCGTTCTTGGGGACGAAGAGGGCAGGCCCGGCGGATCGAATGAGCTCGACGCACCGGTTTTCACGGGAGTGCTGGAACTGGCCGGGGGTGAAAAGCGGGAGGGCGTGGTGGCAATGGAGGGAGAGTCGATCGTCGTCAGGACGGAGGGGAGAGCACCCGCCGCGGCTCGCCTCGACGAGATTGCGCGCCTGGAGACCACCGACCATGAGCCGGGGAGCCGGGACCCGGCCGGGGATACGCTCTTGAGCGGAGCGCTTCCTTCTCCTTGGCAGAGCAAGGACATCGGGCGGACGGTCCTGCCGGGGAGGGCGCGCTGGAAGGCCGGGCAGTTCATGGTTTTTTCTTCACCGCAGGCGGCGGGAGAGCGTTTCGACGCCTTTCACCTGGTCTACATGCCGATGAAGGGGGACGGCGAGATCGTGGCGCGGGTGGTGAAGCTCAATAATCCCGATGAGAATTCCTATGCCGGCGTCATCATGTGCGACGGGCTCACTCCCGAAAACCGCAAGGCGGTCCTGGGGGTCCACCCCTTCGGGGAACGGGGAGTCAGCTTCCGCCGCTGGGGTTACCAGGCAGGGAATTCGACTGCGCAGGAGATCCCGTCTCTCCAGCTCCCCTACTGGGTGAAACTGGTGCGCGAACAGTTCGATGTGAAGGCCTACTACTCGCCGGACGGGCGGCGCTGGCGGTTTCTCAAGGAGTCGTCGGGCAGGATGCGGGACGAGCAGATCTATGTCGGGCTGGCGGTGCGGGTTCACAAGTTCCGGCGGCTCAGCGAAGTCGTGATCGATCACGTCAGCGTGAACGGGGTGGGCCGCCAGCCCGGGGAGGCGATGCTCCCGCATGTCGTGTTGAACTCGGGTTCGCGGCTGGCAGCCGACATCGTGAAGGCGGATGGAACCGCCTTTCATCTCAAGGGCTGGTGGAAGGACCTGGCCGTTACGGCGGCCCAGGTGGCACGCGTGGAGTTTTTCCATCCCTTGCCGGAGGATCATCGCAAATCTGTGCAGGGGGAGCGGGCCGGTGTGCTCCTGCGCTCGGGAGACTTTGCGGAAGGGACCCTCCAGGCGATTGAGGGTGCCAAGCTGACAATCGGGTCGGTTCTCTTCGGGTCGAAGGAGCACTCCGTGCTCGACGAGGTGGATGCCCTCGTCCTTCGCAGGGTGACGCCGGTTCCCGCTGCCTACCGGGTCGAGACCCGGCTGGGCTCGGTTCTCCTGGCACAGAAGGCCAGCCTGGTGAGCGGAAGGCTGGTGCTGGAGGTGGCGGGGCTGGGGGAAGCTCGCATCGAATTGGAGGAGCTCCGAACATTCCAGAGGTTGCCTCCCAGGTAGCGGGCCAGGGCCGCAATCGAGGCTTCGTTGCCAATCCTGGCCAGCGACCCGGGTGATAAGAAAGCGCTTCTGCATGAATTCGACCTCGGTCCCGGGCGGGGCCAGCAGGAAGCTCTCCCAGGCGAGCTGATACTCTTCGGTGGCGTGCGCGGGACGGCGGCGCGGTGGGCGGAGGACCTGCGGCTGGCGCTTCGGATCACCCTGCCATGTTCCGTAAACTTTCCGCAGCTCCTCGTAGCGTTCGGGGTGGCGGGCCCGGTCGGCCGCGATTCCCCGCAGGATCTCCTCGGGGGAACGATCCTGCAGAATGACCGCGTCGGGCGCAGTGACCTTCGCCACCGCAAGGATCTGTCGGTATTGCCCGTACTCCGCCTCGAGCGCCCCGGTTCGGGTTGCCTCAGGAGCTTGGCGGGCTTCAGTCCTCCCGCATGGCGGACAACCGTTTTTCGTGTTCGTCGAGGACGAAGACGGAGCGTTGGAAGTCGATGAGGCTTTCGAGCTTTTTCGCCTCCCGGCGGGAACGCTGGTCGATCTCGAGGGTCATCTTGCCCATTTCGATTCCGGGAATCTCCTTCACGAGGCTGGGGTCCGAGATGCGCAGGACGATGCGGCGGATGCGCCACCACTTGCGCTGCAACTCGACATGTTCGATTTCGGGGTAGGGCACCCGGATGGTGTGCATCTCGCCTTTTCCCCCGATGAAGACGTTGCCCTTGAGGCGCCAATTGATTTCGACTTGCTCGGGCAGGAAGCGAACCTTGCCCAGGATCTCTTCGCGGCCGAGGGGATCCTGGGCCGGGACGTGGAACTGGATGCTGACCGGATCGATGCTGAGCACGGGGGAACCATAATCGTCAACGAGGACTGCCGCTCCACAAAAAAAAAGCCGGACCTGCGGGGCAAGTCCGGCTTTGGGAAACTGTCGGGAGGAAGAGCTAATTGACCGACACGGCTTCGGCACCGGTTTCGCCGGTGCGGATCCGGATCGCTTCCTCGACGTTCGAGATGAAGACCTTGCCGTCCCCGATCTTGCCGGTATTGGCGCTCTTCACGATCGCTTCAGCGACGGTGGCGGACTCGGAATCGTCCAAGATGACTTCGATCTTCACCTTGGGGAGAAAATCGACGGTGTATTCACTGCCGCGGTAGATCTCGGTGTGGCCTTTTTGGCGTCCGAAACCCTTGACTTCCGTAACGGTCATGCCCTGCACACCGACTTCGGCCAAGGCCTCTTTGACCTCCTCTAGTTTGAATGGCTTAATGATTGCTTCGACTTTCTTCATGGACGCGAGTATTTGGACCCCTCTGCTAGCAATTCCCATGCCAGATGGCCAGCGGAACATGCTCCCGGGAGTTCGGGACGCTCAGGGAGCGGCGGGAAGGAGGTGGTAAAGGAGGCGCAAATAGCGCTCGGGATCCCCCGCCAGCACCTGGAATCCGTCGGCCAGGCCCTGGATTTCGGGCGGAGACCAGATTTGGAGGTCGGAGGAGGTCTCCGCTCGGAGGAAGACGTCGGGTGGGAGGGTCGCGAATGGGGCGTCGAGGCGGAAATAGTCTCCGTCCAGCCGGGGTGCGAGGCGGGGCCGGGAGGCAGGGGACGCCCCGTCGGTCTGCCAGGCGTATTCTTCGAGGTTGGAGGATCGGTCTCCATCGCGGTCCTCGAGGGGGCCGTTGGGAGTCCCGAGCCCGAGGGTGCCGGCCGCCCACTGGCCGTAGGGCGTGTCGGAAATCAGGATGGTGGCGGCGGGGAGACCGTTCGCGACCAGGGGGGCGGCGGGATCGACGGAAAGCACCAGGGACTCCTCGCCCTCCACTTCGGTATCATGCACCGCGATGATCTCGACCTCCACCGAGGTCTGCCCGGCCGGGAGGATGATGCCGTCGAAGCCGGTGGCATCGACCCCCGCCAGGGCGCTGCCGGTAATGAGGAGGGGGATCGCCAGGCCGGTGGCCGGGGGAAGCGGAACGCTGAAGGTCAGCCGTCCTCGGTCGAGAGGAGCGAACTCGGAAGCGGTGTCGTCGTCGATCGCGAGGGTAACGAGCGGAGCGGTGCTCGCACAATCGTTGGTAACGAGCGCGATGTCATCGAGGTACCATCCTTCGTCGCCCCGGGAACTATCGTGGCCGAGGCGCCAGCGGAAGCGGAAGGGCCCGAACCCGAGGGAGGGAGGCAAGTTGACGCTGGTAGCGATCCAGCCTCCCGAATCGCCTGACCAGGCGCGGCATCCGGGGAGCGGATTCTGGAATCCGGTCCTGAGGGTGCGGTTGTAGCCGCCCGCGGTGAAGGCGGCGCCCGCCTCGACGATGTCCTCCCACGGTCCTCCCCCGGCAGAGACCTCCAGCACCCCGCCATCGAAGCCAAGGTTCACATCGGCTTCCGTATTGAAGAAGTGCCTGAAGGAAAGGCTTCCGCCGCTGGGGCCGAGGGTGACCGCCGGGGAAGTGAGGCTGGAGGTGCCGGAGCTGGGAAGGGCGGCGGCGAAGGCCGAGAAGGAGGGAGAATTGGTCCGGGCCCCGGAGAGCGCCCATCCGCCTCCGTTGCCCGTGTCGCTGGAGGTCCATCCCGCCGGGAGGTTGTTTCCGCCGGTGTCGAACGATTCGCCGAGGACGGGCACGATCGATCCGAGATTGAAGACGAGCGGGATCACGTCCTGGAATCCATTGTCGGCGGTGACGGTGAGTTCGAGCGGGATGGCCTGGCCGCAGGTGCCGTCGAGGGCGAAGACGAAATTGGCCGTGGCGGACCCGGCCGGAGCGATGGAGCCGAAGCCCTGCACGGTGTCGAAACCGGTGAAGGCCGCCGGTCCCGAGAGGGTGCCTTCCACGTTCGCCGCCGCGAGGGTCCCGGAGTTGGTGAGAGCCACTTCGAGTTCAATCGTTTCTCCCGGCTCGATCAGCCCGTTGGGGGCTGCGAATGACTCGGAGACGATCGAATCGGCCTGCAGGGCGATCACCACGGCGGGCGGGCTGACCTCGATTTCGAGGCGGTAGAGTTGCGCGAGGTTGGCGGTGTCCCCGGTGACCCGCACGTAGTGAAGCCCGTCCTCGGGCGTGGGGAAACCCACGATCTCCTCAAGTTGGCCGGCCGGGTTGGCGGCGGCGGTGGCCAGGATGGTGGAGCGGTCGGGACCGATCAGTTCCAGGGTCAGATCATGGTAGGCGCCGGGGTTGAAAGCGGTTCCGCTTGTGCAGGTCCCGTTCGCGTTCTGCGCGCCCTCCAGGTAGGACAGGCTGCTGGGGGTGATCCGAACCGTGACTTCGGAGGACGGCGGGATCGCGAGGGAATAGTAGTCGAGATCCGAATCGTCATCGATGCTCATCCACGCGACATCGAGGGGCGCGCCGGGAGGCACGGCGAGGGGGGCGGCGTGGTCGAAGGTGTCGTTGTCGCGCACGGTCCCGTGCTGTTCGTAGAAGTCGCCGTACCACCGCTGCAGGGTGTAGATTTCATCGAACTGAATACCGCGGAAGTTGGAATTGATGAAGGGTTCCATCAATTTTGTGTGGTCGACGGGGCAGACGTGCTCCATTCCGATTCCGTGTCCGTGCTCGTGTTCGAGAGTATTGCGGAGCCGGATGGAGTTGTTGCTGGTGTTGTTGAACCAGTCGTCGTTGGTGTCGATGATCATGTCGCCGCTGTCGGGGAAATAGTTGTATGCGAGGGTGGCGGCGTTGCCGTCGATGTCGTGGCCACCGAGGCGGATATCACCGCGGACTCCGAGCGCACCGAGGTTGATTCGGCTGATTTGCGATCCGTCATCGGCCGCCTCGTAGACATACTTGATTCCCGTGTTGGCGGAGATGTTGTCGAAAAGGCGCTGGAAAATCCCGATCCAGGGCTGGTTCATGGGATCGCCGGTGGTGCCGCCGTAGATCTGGGACAGGCGGGCGCGCAAGTCGCTGGGACCGGAGCTGTCTCCGATGTCGGGATCGCCGGGGATCGGGGTTCCGTCGGGCACGATGCCCCAGGTCAGGGTGATGGGCCGGCCCTGCACGGATTCGCCTCCGCCGTTGGTGGCGGTGCGTCCCCAGCGGCGAAAGAACTGGTTGGCCTTGCGGGGCGCCTGGGGTGCTTTCGCGCGGGCCGCCTCCTCCGCGGCGTGATAGGCCCTGAGGACCTCGATGGGGGTGCCCGGGGCCCAGCAACGAGCGAGGGGAGAGAGCCCCGTGATTTGGCGGCGGGCGTAGCGCAGGAGGAGATGGCGTTGGCGGGGGGCGAGGGCGCGGTAGGTGGCGGGGTCCAGGTAAGGCGCGAGCAATTTGAGCGTGTCGCGATCCTCTTTGCCCAGGGCGGGTGAGGCCAGGATCCACTCCCAGGTGCCCCGGAGCCGCTCCGCCCCGTGATGGGGTTTGCGGTCATGATGCGGATTGGCCTCGGCCACGGCCGTTGACGGGAAGGTCCAGACGAGTGTGCCGGCGGCGATTGCAAGGGGGCGGAGGGCGGTGCGCATCTCTTCGGTCACCTATACTGTCGTTCGTGAAATTCTCAAGATAATGAAGGGACTCGCCAGGTTCGACGTTTCTCAGTGTGTGCGGGTTACATTGGAAACCGGGAGTTTTGCGGGGTGGGCGTCCGGCAATCGGGGGTTGGTAGTCAAGGACCAGCAGGAGAAACAGATTTTCGGAGAGGGGCGCCCGGGATGCTCGTTGAGAAACGAAAACGGGCAGGGACGGTGCGGGAACGTGGCAGGACCGGGACGCCGCAGCGCCGCGAACAGGAATCCCACTTTGCTGGCCAGCAAGGAACCGACCTGTTAAAGGTGCGGTGAAGATCCAACTGAAACCATGACGAAGAAGAAGGGAATTCCGCCGTTGGCGATCGTGGGAGTGGGTTGCCTGGTGCTTGTCATCGTGGCGGCCATCGCGTTCACCGTCCTCCTCAAAAGAGGCGTGGACTACGTGAAAGACGTCGCTGAAAATCCGGCCAAGCTCGCGGAATTCGCGGTGAAGGGCGATCCGAACCTCGAGTTCCTGAGCAGTGACGATGCAAAGAAAACGATCACTTTTCGCGACAAGCGGAGCGGGAAGGAGTCCACCATCAGCTGGGACAAGGTGATGGAAGGCAAGATCACGGTGGAGACTGATGGCCAGACCACCACGGTCGACGGGCAGGGTGGAACGGCCATCACCAAGGGTCCCGATGGGACTTCCACCGTCGGGCTGGGGGGGCTGGAGAAGCTGCCGAAATGGTTCGAGATGCCGGAGGGCCTCTCGAACTGGAAGTCGTCCACCCACACCGAGAAGGCGAATGGCCAGGTCTCCGGCTTCATCATCGGTCAATCCGCAAGGCCCATGAACGAGCTGGTGACCGCCTTTGAAGAGAGCCTCGCCGCGGCGGGGTTCCAGCGGCAGTCGAAGAGCGAGATTTCGGATCGCGTCGTGCTGTTCTACGACGCCCGGGAGAAGAAGAGGTCGCTCCACATCACGATCCTCAGGCAGAAGGGCAAAATCGCGGTCACGATCGGCTACGGGCAGAAATAGGGCGGAGGAGCGGGCCGGGCTTGCGGGCGGCGCCGGATGCGGAAACGGGGACTGGCTGTCGTCCGCCCGGTGGAACCGCTCGCCGCCGGGGCGGGCTCAATCCTGTTCGCGCATGAAGAGGTACTTCCCCCCGTGGTCGACCACGGCGTTGAGCTTGCTGAGGAGGTCGGCTCCGATCGCGCCGGAGGTGTTACCGGGCAGGGCGCCCCCGCCCATCATCGCCATATCGAGGACCTGGAAGAGATGGGACTTCACCTCGAGGTCGCCGATCTTGATGCCCTTGGCGGAGCCCTGCTCGGAGCGCACGATCTTGCCTGCACCGTCCGAGAAGTTGATGGCGCCCGGGCTCAGCTTGAGTCCGAGGTCCTTGGCGACGGCGGGATCGAGGGTGGAAAAGCTCCGGCCGGGATCGAGGACGAACTTCAGTTCCTTGCCATCGGCACTGGCGGTGGCGAAGAGCCGGTTCCCGGTCGAGATGAGCTCCACCCCGCGGTAGTTCATTTTTTCCATCACGTCCTTGAGATCGGCCGTGGAGAGATCGAGGATGGCGTCCGGCACCCAGAAATCAAGATAGGTCTGATCGGACTTGCTGAGGGTCTTGATGTTGAAGGTGAACTTTTTTCCTTCCGGCGTCTCGACCGTGTAACGCTCGTCATCGATGCGGGCCACGACCCGCGCTTCGAGGGACTTTCCGTTCCTGGAGGTGAAGGTGCGGAAGTTCTTGAGCTTGGGCTTTTCCTCCTTCTTCTCTTCCTTATCCTTGTCCTTGTCCTTGTCCTTCTCCTCGTCTTCGTCGTCCCGCGCGGGCAGGAGCGGGGCCGAACATGCCAGGACGATGGCAGTTGTGAGGAAAACGAGCGGGGACTTGATCATGGCAAACAAGGTGCTGCGATTTGGCGGACTGGCCAGTCAAAACCCGTTGCGTCCCGGCCGGTCTCCGCGCGGGAGTCCCTTCTGTGTTGGTAACGCCGCCTGGTCAGCGAATCTTTCCGAAGCGGGAAAGCGATGCGACAGCTGACCCACGCCCCGCGGGGGGGGCGGCC
>CAUZKZ010000197.1:0-9435 GCA_963580345.1 Verrucomicrobiia bacterium
GTTTGAGTCGCTCAATGCTGCGCTGGACCACTACGCCAGCTATCCCGGCAAAGCCCTCGCCCTACTCCGCACGGCATGCCCATTCACGACCTAACCAGCCAATCGCCCTGCCTCCGCCGGGGTTGGCGCTCGCCGCTACCCCTGGCGGCCGCAGCATTGCTTGAACTTTCTGCCGGAACCGCAGGGGCAGGGTTCGTTGCGGCCGACCTTGATGGTGGGGCGGCGTTTCGGGATGTTGAGCTTGAGTTGCGTCCCGCCCGGCCCGGCCCGCACGCCGGCCAGGGCCGCGCTGCTGCCGGATGTCGCAATGTTGTCGGCCCCCATCCCGACCGGGGCATCCTGACCGCTCAGTTCGAAGGGCAGGTCGTGGAGGAACTGCTCGAACTTCTCGAGGTTCGTGGTGGAGCGGAAGAGGTTGCCGAGCACCTCCCCCTCGATGTTGTCCATCAAGGTCACGAAGAGGTTGTAGGCCTCATTCTTGTACTCAATGAGGGGATCTTTCTGGCCCTGGGCGCGGAGATGCACGCCATCGCGCAGGGCATCCATATTGTAGAGGTGCTCCTGCCAGAGCCGGTCGATCGCGACGAGGATGATGTGGCGTTCGAGTTGGTCGAGCAGGGCGGGGTCCTCGTGCTTGATCTTCAGTTCGTAGGCCGTCTTGACCCGCTCGATGAGAAAATCCGAAATTTCCTCGGGTGACTTCCCATCGAGCGTCTCGGCTTCGCGGTCGAGGCGGAGCGGGAAGGTGGTGTTGGCCCACCCGATGAGCTCGTTGTAGTCCGGGACCCCCTCGTCGCGCTCGAGAAGGTACCCTTCCACCCGCAGCGGGATGACCTTGTCGATGATCTCGTAGATGAGCTCGCGGGGGTCTTCCGAGGTGAGGACCTCGTTGCGGTAGCCGTAGACGACTTCCCGCTGGTTGTTCATGACATCGTCGAAATCGAGGACATACTTCCGCCGGCGGTAGTGGAGTTGCTCGACGCGTTTTTGGGCGGTTTCCACCGAGCGGTTCAGCCAGCGATGCTCGAGGGCTTCTCCGTCCTCCATTCCGAAGCGCTCCATCATGGAGGTCATGCGCTCCGCAGCCGCGAAGTTGCGCATGAGGTCATCCTCGAAGGAGATGAAGAATTGCGAGTTGCCGGGGTCTCCCTGGCGGGCGCAACGGCCGCGCAACTGGCGGTCGATGCGGCGCGATTCGTGGCGCTCGGTGCCGATCACCATGAGGCCGCCCACCTCGGGAATTCCGGAGCCGAGCTTGATGTCGGTTCCGCGGCCCGCCATGTTGGTGGAGACCGTCACGGCCCCCTGGTGGCCGGCGCGCGAGACGATTTCGGCTTCCTGGCGGTGGAATTTGGCGTTGAGGACGGCGTGCGGAATCTTGGCGCGCTTGAGCATGCGCGCCAGGGTTTCGGAGGACTCCACCGAGGCGGTTCCGACCAGGATCGGCTGGCCCTTGGCGTGGCTCTCCTGGATGGCGCTCACCACCGCGTTGTACTTTTCGCGGCGGGTCTTGAAGACCTGGTCGTTGAGGTCTTCGCGGCAATTGGGCTCGTTGCTGGGGATCGGGAGCACATCAAGGCGATAGATGTCCGAGAACTCGGCGGCCTCCGTCTCGGCCGTTCCCGTCATGCCGGCCAGCTTCTCGTAGAGGCGGAAGTAGTTCTGGATCGTGATGGTGGCGTAGGTCTGCGTCTCGCGCTCGACCACCACCCCTTCCTTCGCTTCCACCGCCTGGTGCAGGCCATCCGACCACCGGCGGCCCGGCATTTCGCGGCCGGTGTTCTCGTCTACGATGACGACCTTGTCCTCCTGCACGACGTACTCGACGTCCTTTTCGAACAGGCAGTAGGCCTTCAGGAGCTGGGAGATGGAGTGCATCTTTTCTCCCTGGGAGTCGAGGCGGGTCTGCAGCTCGTCCTTCATTTTGGAGCGCGCCTCCTCGTCGAATGCGGGATCGGCATCGATATCGGCGAAGGCCTCCGCAAGGTCGGGCAGGACGAAGGAGTCCGGGTCGTCGGGGGAGAGGAACTCGCGGCCCATCTCCATCAGGTCGGCGTCGTGGCCCTTTTCGTCGATCGTGAAGTAGAGTTCTTCCTTGATGGCGAAGAGATCCCTCTTCTGCGCGTCCTGGTACATCGAGAGCTCGCTCTTCTGGAGGAGGCGGCGCAGGTCGGGATCCTCCATCATGCGCATGAGCTGGCGGTTGCGCGGCTGGCCGAGCCTGATTTTGAACAGGTTGCGGCCGGCCTCTTCCTCGTCGCCCTCTTCGAGGGCCTGCTTGGCCTTCGAAGCGAGCTCGTTGCAAAGGAGATTCTGGCGCTTGACGAGCTGTTCGACCAGGGGCTTGTGCCGATCGTACTGCTCGGTGGAGGTCGACATCACGGAGGGGCCCGAAATGATGAGCGGGGTTCGCGCTTCGTCGATGAGAATGGAGTCGACCTCGTCGATGACAGCGAAGTAATGGGTGCGCTGGACCTGCTCCTCGCGAGAGGAGGCCATGCCGTTGTCGCGCAGGTAATCGAATCCGAACTCGGAGTTTGTTCCGTAGGTGATTTCGCAGGCGTATTGTTCGCGGCGCACCTGGGGCGGTTGCTGGTTCTGGATGACGCCCACCGTGAGGCCCAGGGAGTTAAAGACGGCGCCCATCCACTCCGAGTCGCGTCGGGCGAGGTAATCGTTGACGGTGACGACGTGGACTCCGAGCCCGGTCAGGGCGTTCAGGTAGACCGCGAGGGTGGCGACGAGGGTCTTCCCTTCCCCGGTCTGCATCTCGGCGATCATCTTGCGATGGAGGGCGATCCCGCCGATGAGCTGCACGTCGAAATGCACCATGTCCCACTCCACCGGCTGGTCGCAGACGCTGATGGTTTCGCCCAGGAGCCGGCGCGCGGCGTTCTTCACCACCGCGAAGGCCTCCGGGAGAATCTGGTCGAGGTACTTGACGCGGGCGGCGGGGAAGCGTTCCTCGAGGCCGAGAAAGGCGTCCTTGGCTTCCTCGATGGCGTGGGGGGTGGCCTCGACCTGCGCGGGGAGGGACGGGAATTCCTCCTGGAGCGCCGCGAAGCGTTCATTGATCCTGCCCGCCAGTTCGGCGAGCTGGTCCGGCGCCATGCGCTCGATTTCGCGCTTGGTGGCGGTCTCGAGGGGGAGGTAGCGGTAGAGATGTTTTTGCCAGGCAGCGGTTTTTTCGAGGACGACCTCGCGGGACTCACGCTGGAGGGCCTCCTCGATCTCGTTGATTGTCGCCACCACCGGCCACATCCGCTTCACCTCGCGCTGGTGTTTGGAGCCGACGATCTTCTGGAGTATCCACTTGATCATGAGAGCTTGAGAAAGCGTTGGAGCCGCTGAATGTGGCGGCGCGTTCCATACACGGAGGTCCCCCCAAGGGCAAGGCACTGTGCGGCCAGAATGGGTATTTGCAAGGGAGGGAGGGAGGATTGGAGGGGCGGGTGGCCCTGGGCTGGTTCAAATTTCGGGGGCTTTCGAACCCGATCGCAGACCCCCTTTCAAATACTCATGGCATTGAAACCACCATCGACGATCATCTCGATGCCCGTGATGAAGCCCCCGGCGTGGTTGGAGGCCAGGAGGAGGGTGGCGCCGATGAGCTCGTGGGGATCCCCGAAGCGGCCCATGGGGGTGTTGCCCATGATCCGGGCCACGCGGTCGGGGGTCAGGACCTTGCGGTTCTGTTCCGCGGGGAAGAAACCGGGGACGAGGGTGTTGACGCGGATGCGGTGTGGCGCCCATTCGCGGGCCAGGTTGCGGCTCAGATTATGGACCGCGCCCTTCGAGGCGGAATAGGTGAAAACCCGGGAGAGGGGATTGAGGCCGGAGATGGAGCCGAGGTTGATGATGGACCCCGCGATGCCGTTCTCGAGGAAGTAGGCCCCGAAGCTCTGGCAACCGCGCAGGACCCCGGCCAGGTTGACGTCGATGATGTGTGCGAATTCCTCTTCCGTGATGTCGAGGACGGGGGTGGGTGAGTTGACCCCCGCGCCATTGACGAGGATGTCGGCGCGCCCGCACTGGGCCAGGACTTCGTCGCGGAGGGTGTCGAGGGCGGCGCGGCTTTTCACCTCGGCGGGGACAAAGCGGGATTTGCCGCCACTCTTGGCGATGGAACCCATGCGGGCCTCCGCTTTTTCCCGGCTGCGGCCCACCAGCACCACTTCCGCGCCGGCCTTCGCCATGCCTTCCGCCATGGCTCCACATAGCTCGCCCGTGCCGCCGATCACGACGGCGACTTTGCCTTCGAGGGAGAAGAGATCATGCAGGAAATCTGGCATGGCGGCGGTGATTGCCGGAGGCGGCGGGCGGGTGGAGGCCGGCCACCCGGCCGGGGTGGGTTTGGTCCGGCGCCGGTTCTAGTAACCGCTTCTGCCAGGGTCAAGATTTGTCTGACAAGTCGTGAGGAGGTGTCCGGAACAATTCGTATTTCTAGAAATTCACAATCGCAATCACAGGATATTGGGGGTATATTTCAATTAGGCCGCTACATATTGAGAGGCTGTCCTTCTGTGCTTGCTCCGGGCAAGGCGGCTCCGTAACGTCCCTCAACTCCGCGAGTTTTCTCTTACTTACATGCATCTGAAGTCCCTGGTTCTTCAAGGATTCAAATCCTTTGCTGATCGCACCACATTTGAATTCCACGAGGGGATCACGGGGATTGTGGGACCCAACGGTTGCGGAAAATCCAACGTGGTCGATGCGATTCGCTGGGTATTGGGCGAAACCTCCGCAAAGGCCCTGCGCGGGGGGGAGATGGCGGACGTCATTTTCAACGGGACCGACCAGCGCCGGCAGCTCCCGATGGCGGAGGTGACACTGAATCTCACCGAGTGCGAAGATTGCCTGAAGCTGGATTTTGCGGAGGTGGCCGTCACGCGGCGGGTGTTTCGGGACGGGAAATCTGAGTACCGCATCAACGACACGCTTTGCCGCCTGCGGGACATTCTCGAGCTCTTCATGGACACCGGGATTGGCCGCTCGGCGTACTCCATCATGGAGCAAGGCAAGATCGACCTCCTGCTGAGCGCGAGGCCGGAAGACCGCCGCCAAGTCTTCGAAGAAGCAGCCGGAATCACGAAATTCAAGAAGGAAAAGAAGGAAGCGCTGCGCAAGCTGGAGTACACGGAAGCCAACCTCCTGCGGGTCAACGACGTGCTGGAAGAGCAGGAGCGGCGCATCAACTCCCTGAAGCGGCAGGTCTCCAAAGCGCGGCGCTACCAGGCACTCGCCAACGATGTCAAGATCCTCGACACCCACTTCAGCCACAGGCGATTCACGGAACAGTCTGCGGAGCGCGCGGAACTCGTCAATTCGCTGAGGTCGATCGAGGTCCTGCGTTCCGCGTTCGAGGAGAGGTTGCCGGAGTGCGAGATGGAGGTCGTGAGGGCCCGGGACAAGGCCACCCACCTGGAGACGGAACTCTCCGAGATGCGCCAGCGCCTCTCCGGTCACCAGAATGCGACCCACGGTGCAGAGAGCAGGATTCGCTTCAACGAAGAGCGCTGCGAGGAGTTGCGGGAACGGATTTCCACCAATCGCGACGACCTGCAGATTGCGGAACAGAAACTGGCGCAGCAGGAGCTCAACTTCAGCGTCTCCAAGGAGGAACTCGATGTTGTGCTGAAGCGAATTGCCGAGCAGGAACGGGCCCTTGAGCAGAAGACCGCGCTGGTGGAGGAACTCGCACGGCAGCGCGAATCGACGGCGGATCGCCTGCACGAAGTGCGAGAGGAAGCCAAGCGCCTGGAGGCGGCCCTGGCGTTCTGCGAGGCGCGGATCGAAAGCGCCGACGCAGCCTCTTCCGCCGGTCGCGACCGGCTTCGGCATCTCGGGGAGGAGGAGGAAGTCCTGAGGGTGGAACTCGCCGAACTGCAGGCCACCGAGGCCGACCTGCGGCGCAAGATCCAGGAAGAGGAGGAGCGTGCGCGGCAAATCGAAGAGCAGCAACTCGCCGCGGAGAGGAATTACCAGCACGCCCGCGGCGACCTGGAAGCGGTCCGGGACCGGCGCTTCGAACTGGATCGCAATCTCAACGGCCGGCGCTCCCGCCTGGAGTTGCTGAAACAATTTCTGGCGCGGGGCGAAGGATTGCGGGAAGGCACGCAGAGCGTCCTGGCGGGGTTGGACGATCCCCAACTCATCCAGCCCGGGCTTGGCGGGGTGCTGGGCGGCAAGCTGCAGGTGCGGGAAGGGTTCGAGCGGGCCGTGGAGGGAGCGCTGGGCTCCAACCTGGAGGCGATCCTGGTTCGCGACGCGGAACTGGCGGACGCCATTCTGGAGCGGCTGTCGCACACTGAAAACGGGGAGGTTTCCCTCATCGCCCCGGAGTGGGTGACGCCCGGCGGCGAACGTCAGCTCATGACGGTTCCGGAAGGCGCGGAATGCTGGGCCGCGGATTGCGTGTCGGCCGAAGAGGAAGTGAGACCAGTTGTGGAGCGCCTGTTGGAGGACGTCCTGGTGGTGCGCGACAGGGCCACCGCGCTGCGTCTGCGGGCCGAGACCCCGGCCATGGCTCTTGTCACGATCGGCGGGGAGGTCCTGCGCCCGGAAGGAGTGTTTCGGGGTGGCCGGGCCGGAGGCGAGGCGGGCACCTCGTTGCTGGAACGCCGCAAGGAAGTCGCGGAACTGCAGGAAGAGGTGCAGCACCTCGGGGCACTGCTTCGGGAGGAGACCGGCAAGGTGCTGGGCCAGGAGCACCAGGCCAACGAATTGCAGGGGTTGGCGGAGTTGGGCAAGGATCGTCTGCAGCGGCAAGAGGTGGAGCTTTCCACCCTGCGCGGGCGCATGTCGCTGGCGGAGCAAGAGGTAAAGTCCTTTGAAAGCAAGCTCGCCAACGTGACCCGCGAGCAGCAGGAAATTCAGTCCCGCGAAACGAGTGCCAACGAAGCCCGCGTGGCGCTGGAGTCGGACCTCCAGGATGCCCAGCAGCGCTCCGAAACACTTGAGGCGGAAATCAACCGGCTCGGGATCCTGTTGGAAGAATTGAGCCGGCGGGAGAGCGGCGAGCGTCAGCAGCAGGCGGCGGTGCAGACCGCCCTGGCGGTGGAGCGGCGGGCCCGGGAGGCGGCGGAGCAGCAGCAGTTGCCGATCCAGACGCGGATTGGCGAATTGCGGGAGCTCAACCAGCGGCGCTGCGCGGAGATCGAGGAGTTCGAGCGGCGCATCGAGGCTGCGAACCAGGAGGATGAAAGCATGAGGGAGGAGATCCGGGACTGCCGGCGCAGGGCGGCGGAAGTGCAAGCCGAACTGGAAGAGGCCGGCGGACGGCGCAGTGCGCTGCAGCAGGCCATCAACGGCGCGGAGGCATCCCTCTCCGACCTGCGGCACAAGATCGACGCGCTCGGTGCGCAGCGCGGAAAAGAAGAGGTGGCGCTGGCCAAGATCGAGATGCGGATGGAGAAGCTGCTCGAGAGCGTAATGGAGCGCTACCAGGTCGATCTGCAGGCCTTCGAGCCCGACTCCCACGAATTGCTGAGCTGCATGAGTGAGCAGCGCAAGGCGATGCGGGCCCTCGAAAAACGGCGTGCCACCCTGGCTGCCGGGACCGGGAACGAGGGCGCCGGCGACGAGGAGGGCGGCGGGGAGGGCGAAGACGAAGAGCCTTCCACCCCCAACCGCGACGAAGCGGGTCTGCACGACGAGGAGGAGTTCGGAGCCGATGAGCGGACCATCGCCGAGAAGGTGGAAGAGGAACTCGAGAACATTGAGATCGAGGACGGTCCGGACTGGAAATTCATCGAGAGCGCGGTGGTGGAACTGCGCCACAAGCTCGACGCGATGGGCCCGGTCAATATCGACTCGATCGATGAGTACGACGAACTCGAGGAACGGCACAACTTCGTGAAGGGGCAGCACGACGACCTCGTGGGCGCCAAGGAGGAGTTGCTCGATGTGATCGAGCGCATCAACGATGAGACCACCGTTCTTTTTGCGGAGACCTTCCGGCAGGTGCAGACCAATTTCCGCGAAATGTTCAAGGAACTCTTCGGATCCACCGGCAAGGCGGACCTGATCCTACTCGACGAGGAGGATCCCCTGGACTGCGGGATCGAGGTCATTGCCAAGCCGCCCGGGAAGAAACTGCAATCAATCTCGCTGCTATCCGGGGGTGAACGTTCCATGACGGCAGTGGCGCTGCTTTTCTCGATCTACATGGTGAAGCCCAGTCCGTTCTGTGTCCTGGACGAGCTCGATGCACCGCTTGACGAGGCGAACATCGGGCGATTCCTGAAGGTCCTGGACCGCTTCATCGACCAGAGCCAGTTCATCATCGTGACGCACAACAAGCGCACCATGTCGCGGGCGGACGTGATGTACGGGGTGACGATGGAGGAGTTCGGGGTATCGAAGCCGGTCGGGATGCGTCTCACGGCATCCGACACCAAGAAGGCCAAGGGAAGAACGGCGGCCTCAAAGGCGGCCGAGAGACTCGACTCCGATTAACTTTGGCTTTGGGGGAGAGCGTCACGGTCCGATAAGATCTGGCTGGAGAGGCGCCACCGTGCTAAATTACCAGGAACATGATCTGGATTCGGGGGACGTTTTGGCTGAGCGCGTTGTACGATGTGTTGATTGGCTTGGCCTTCATCGTCCTTGGAGATTCGCTCTTTGAGCGGTTCGAGGTCACGCCGCCCAACCACCCGGGCTACTACGAGTTCCCGGCCCTCCTGCTGCTCATATTTGGGGTCCTCTTTGCGCGCATTGCGATGGATCCGCTCGGCAACCGGTCCCTGATGCTGTATGGAGTGGCGCTGAAGGCCTCCTATTGCGGTGTCATTCTCTATCACCACGTCACCGACGGGGTGCCGGGCCTGTGGATTCCCTTCGCCTACATCGACCTGGGCTTCCTGGTGCTGTTCCTGGCCGCTTACGTCGCGAGCGGGACGATGGGCAGGGAGAAGCACGGCGAAGGAGCGTGGAGCTGACCCGTGGAAGACTTCATCAGGAAGAGGCGGGAGCCCCCGGGAGGAGCTGATCGGGAAGCAAGTGTCGGAGGAGTGGAGCCACATCCCGAGTAAAGGGGGCGCGACCATGCGAGTCGTCGCGCAGGGAGGGGAGGGTGCCTCTTCGGGTGCCCGCCGCCAGCCTCAGAATGGCAGCCGGGGGCCGTCCTTGCCGCCCATGAGGTCTTCCATGCCACCGATGTCTCCCATCCCGCCGCCGAGGCCTCCGAGCTGCTTCATCATGTTTTTCATCTTGCCCTTGGACTTCATCATCTTGCGCATCATGCCGAACTGCTTGAGGAGTTGGTTGACTTCCATGAGGCCGCGGCCGGAGCCACCGGCGATGCGTTTACGGCGGGTGCCCTTGATGATTTCGGGCCTGGTGCGTTCCCGCGGCGTCATGGAGAGGACGATGGCTTCCATATGCTTGATCCGCTTTGGATCGAGGGCGCCGGAAGGGAGTTGCTTCTTCATCTTG
>CAUZKZ010000198.1:0-9405 GCA_963580345.1 Verrucomicrobiia bacterium
GGCGTCCTGGGTACCGCCCTGGCGTCCTGGCATGCAGGGGTCGCTAAATGCACCATTGAAGTGATGGGGACGAAGGGGCGGCTGTTGTACGATTACGAAAAACCCGAGGAACTGAAGTTCCAACCGGCCGACGGGGAGTGGCAATGCCTGGAAACAATTTCGAGCAACGGGTTTGCCGAGGAAATCGGGGTATTTTTTGAGATGATCGATGGCAAGCGTGACTCGACTTGCACGGCCTTCGATGGATTGCGCAGTGTGGAGATCGCGTTGTCCGTAATTCGGGAGATGATCGAGTGAAGAAGATCCTTTGTTCACCTCACCCGCTACTCTCCCAGGAGAAGCCGAACAGTTTGGAGTGGGCCCCGGTCACGTAGAACCGGATGCGAAAAGGTCGGTCGGGCATGGGAGCGTCGGGACGGTTTTTCCATCGGATTGGGCCGGCGACGGCGTTGGTGTCCATCGGCAGGCAGTCTCCGGCGGCGCGTCCGGGCAAGGGAGCCAGGGTTTCCGCATCCAGCAAGGCTGCGGTTACGTTACCGCCGGCGTGGACCCGAGCGTTCACGGCCAGGGGCGGGAGCGAGGGCCTATCCGTGGGCGCGATGGGGACGGTGGTGAGCGTCGCGGCTTCCGTGTTTGAATCCGGTTGGAACCCCGCGTAGCGACCGAGCCCGATCCGGGCCAGGCCGCCGTGGATGATCTGCTTGCCCGGTTCGTCCCACTTTGTCATCTCCGGCGTCTCGTCATCCCCGGGGCAGTTGTTCCCTGCGTAGTAGAACCGCATTTCGTCGCCATGGCGGATCGGCATGGAGCACCCCGCGATGCTGCCGTTGTCCCAGGCCCCTTCCTCGCCGCGGGCAATGAACTTGTGTCCGTCCTGCACCAGGCTGAACCGGTATCCGTCCCGGCTGACGACCAGCTCGAACTCCTCGTTGTGCCAGGCATCGCTGATCTGCAGGAGCCCCAGGTAGAGGCCGCTCTCCTGCCAGACGACCAGGTCATGGATGTAGTCGCCGCTCACCTGCCTGGGATGCACGACGGGATTCTCCCCGTAACCGTTCCAGACCACGCAGTCCCGGCTCCACGCCATGCCGCTGGCCCGGCGGCCGGGTCCCAGGCCCATGTATCCATACGCCTTGTAGCGCCGGTCTGGATCTCTTTCCACGTCATCCCGGAAGAACGAGTTCCAACCAAAATACCAGGGAACCAGGTCCGGGAAACGCCGTTCCGCCGGACGGGTTGTCCATCGGAAACCGTCGGGAGATGTATGGAAACGCATTCGCCGGGGCGTCCAGGAATCGAGCTCGAATTGCTGAACGCTTTTGAATTGCCGGTGGGGGTCTTTCTCCGAATCGTCATTGAGGATGAGGGGGCTCCGAGACAGGTTGGGGACAATGTTGTTCCGGCGGCTGCCCATGTAGTCCACCAGTCCCAGGTGGGGCTTGACCCAGTGTAGTCCGTCTTCGCTGCGCGCGTAGCAGGCTTTGCCGAATTTCTGCCAGTTCTCGGCCAGCTTCTCCGGTTTGGGCACGGCGCCGGTTCCCGGGTACTCGAAGGCGGTGTACCACCAGTGGAACGCGCCGTCGAATCGAAGCACGGTGGCCCCACAGCAGTTGATGGACATGCTGTCCCACGTGTTTTCGCCGGCATGAAGGACGGGATTGGCTTCATGTTTTTCCGCGGCCTCCGCGGACCAGTGAAGGCCCTCGACCCCAGCCACTTCCAGGTCGTCCACAAAGAGTACCGACGCAACCGGGCGGGCCGAGGGGGCGCCAAGCGGAAGTTCGCGAGAAGCGTGTAGCGGAAAGTTCTCGTTGTTGCCCGGCGCGAGATCCGGATCGTTTCCCGGGGAGGCGAAGGTATCCGGAGGCCAGGTCTGGGGGGGCGGAAAAGTCCAGAAGGCGTCGAGACTCACCAGGTCGACGCGTAGCGCGCCCCGGTTTGGATCGACCGCGACGTCATAGGAGTCCAGGGGAGCCCGTTCTTCGTAGACGGAACCGTCGTTGAACGGTTCCGCGTAGTGGATGCCCGGCACGTCGAGCCTGGGTCCCCAGGTCGAGCCCAGGTCCCGGTGGGCGAACACCATGCGCCGCTCGCGACCGAGATAGAAAAGCCACTCCACGTCATCGGGCCCCACGATCAAACGGGGCCGTTCCCACCGTTCACTGTTTCGCCGGGGATAGCCCGCGGTAACCTCGACAGGCGGCGCCCAGCCCGATGGGCCGTGACGCGCGACAGCGATGTCGCCCTCCGGTGTTTCGTAGGCGGCGAGGAGCTCGCCCGCGAGTTCCAGCAGAGCGGCGGCCTCGGGGCGCGTGGCATCCGGGGCGAAGGCCGGTTGAGCTCGCGGATCCAACGTGAAGAGCGCGTCCAGTGCGCCGGCCTTGGCCTTGTTTGCTTCCGTGTTCATATCTGTTTTGTTCGTGGATCCAGGTTTTAGTGCGGCCTCAAATGGCGTCGGGCCATCTGATTTATCAGGTATGAGAGTCCCCCCTTCGTCGCGACAAAGCTCGCGACGAAGGTTTTTTGCTGGGTACTCTCAAACAAGTGCGGCCTCCGGCCGCGGTGCTCGGTGTTCGGTTGTCGGTTGTCGGGGCCGGAGTTTTCAGAGGTGACCGAGTCCTTTCCATTTCATTGAACATTCAACATCGAAGTGCCCGGGTCACCTTCTTTTTCCTTCAGATGTTCGATGTTGGACGTTTGAATTCAGAAAATTCCGGCCCAGCCAGGGCCGCACTTGTTTCTGAGTACGACTCAATCAACCATGAAAAGAGAACCGAACCCCGAACCCCGAACACCCCGGCCGGCCTCAGACTCCGGACTGCTCCGTGTCATTCTCGCCGACCTCTCGCCGAAGCCGCTCAATGGCCCGCGCAATCCGTTCACGCAACTCAAGAAACCAGGCGTCGTTTTGCGACCAGTGAACCATGCTGGGGAAAAAGCGGGGAATTTCGCGTAGCGCGGATTTGGCATCCGCCGTATCCACGCCTTTCGCGTCGGCCGCAGCGACGAGGTCTTCCAGGATCCGGGCGTATTCGTAGTCATCCACGCTCTCGCGATATGTCTCAATCCGAAGGGAGGGGATGATGGTGAAATCCGGCTCCGTGGAGGGGCCGTCCCGGCGGGGCGGGTAGAAGTAGGAAAGCGCCCCGTTGCCCCAGACGGTGGCGGGATTGACCCAGGGGTTGTCGGCACTCGAGTACTGACCCGCATCGGGCATGATCGTCTCCCATACGAAAAGCCCGCTGCCCCCGCGGTTGAACATCTCGAGCCCCAGGATCCGGTTGTTGACGCCGGGCACGTCGATGGACAAACGGCTTCCTTCCACGGCGTACTGCCACAGCTTATCCCGGTCGGGAGTGATTCCGTAATCGGTGAAGAAGTAGGGCTCCCAGCGATTGTAGGTTTCGTCCAATTGCGGCATGTAGGTCATCAATCCGTCGAACGTCCCTCGTTCGTCCGAGGGGTTTACCTTCTCTATGAAGTACCCCAGCCCCTGGATACAGGCCGCCACCCGGATTTGAGCCGTGAGGGGATCCGATTCGAGCAGTCGCAATAAATGGAGAAGCCGGCCGGGATCCTCGGTCTCGTCGATGCAGATATAGACCTTGTCCAGCCAGCCGTGATCATCGAAATTCTTTGCCATCGCTCGGTAGTAATCAAGCACCAGGCGGTCCCACTGCTCGACCGTCACTTCCTGCGTGCGGACGGCATGCCCGTCATCCTTGCGCATTCCCCAGGCAACGAATGTCATCTCCCGGAACCGCTGCCATCCCAGGGTGGAAAAAGGAATGGAATCGGGAATGGCGTCTAGGCCTTTCCCGGGCAGATGCATGAAAATGTTGGCGCATTTCGGATTGGTATGAGTGATGCACAGGCTGTTGACCTTCAGATCGTCGATGTAGTGCGCCATGGCCCGGTTGAACGTGGTAAAGTCCCAATTCTTCAATTGGAAAAAATTGTTCGGCTTGTCGACGTTCATCCCTTCCGGCGGGGCCGCCCAGTCCATCCCGATCTCCTCGTAGCTGGCCACGCTCTTGGGATAGAACTTGTTCACCGCCATCTCGTCGTAGTAGAGGCGGGCCAATTTCTTCACGTCCGTCCGGGTGGATAGGCCATGGTAATCGAGGATGGATTTTTCCCCGTCGGCGCTTCGCCCCATATATTGTCCACCAAGTCCGGAGTGGAATGTGGAGAACTCGGGCAGCTCAAAATCGTACACCTCCAGGGCGAGGGGCAGCTTCAGAGAGGCGTTCCTCCCCGCTTTGATGGCGATGCTGCCTTCGTATACGCCGGGTGGTGTCCTCGGGGGAACCCGCACTGTTACCCACAGAATATGATTCCCACTTGCAGGAGTCAACGCCTTGGCGGCGACGGGGACCAAGGGATCGCCCATGGGTCCGGTGTAGTCGGCAGGGGTGGTATAGGAAGCCTCCACGATGGGCACGTACGCTACGGCGCGGATGGCGATTCGATCCGCGGGAATCCGGTGGTCCGCGCTTCGCAGTGCGGTAGCGGTTGCCCCTCGAAACGCGAACTCCTTCACCGGCGCCAACACCACCTGGAACGATTGGCCTTCGTTGGCGGCGGCGGCGATGCGAATCGGCCGGGCGGCGTCGCCTGGGGCGGGCGTCGCCGGGGTGAGCTTCACCGTCGACTCGGCAAACCATGCGGTAACGCGATCGTTCGACGCCACGGGGTACCGGGTGTCGCCGAGGTATTTCTCCGCCTCACCCAGGCGCTTCACCCGTGCCCGGCGGGAGGGCACATCCGCGCGTCGTTTCGAGGGGATGGTGATGTGGTGATCGTTGAGCGGCTGATAATAGAGCCTGTACTCTTTCTGTCCCGGAGACGTGCAATGTGCGAGAAACGCCATTCGCACGCGGTGGACGGAAACGGAATCCACTCCGGTGACCCACCGGCTTTTTCGCTCCACTTGCAAGGGAGTGCCGTCCGAACGGAGGAGGCATTCGTGCCCGGTTCGTTGCAGCGGCAGCAACGGCGGCTCATAGGAGCTCATGTAGGCATTTTTCCGCATCGTCGAGCCCAGATCGAAGATTTGTTCGTAGCGAAAGACGGGAGACTTGCCGCCCGTTGCCGCGTACCGTGCCAGGTAATAGGCATTGGTTTCGGTCGGGATCTCGAAAGTGTCATTTCCTTCCTCCATCCCGGCCCGTGCGAGGTCACGGGGATCGGGCACCAGGTAAAAGCCGGCCGCGGGATCGGTGTCGGCCACGGTGCCATCGCGGCCTATTTCCACGACCTTAAGGTAGTCCGCGGCAAACCACAGGGGATCGAAAGTGAATTCCTCGAGTCGATTGACGGCCGCCATTATGTCCGTCGCGGTCACCGGGACGACCTGCCATCCGGGCTCGTCGATCTCGACGGTAAGCGGGATGCGGTATTGAAAAAAGGTGTCGTGCCAGGCCTCGACCGCCTCGGCTGCGTATGCATTTCCGTTCATGAGCCCTGCCGCGAATACAAGGGTTGCCCACAGGCAGGCCCGCACCCTCTGTTTGTAGGTTTGCCTTCCAGGCCGACCCGGAGCAAGAAGAGGTCTTGCAAAAGCGAATCGGAAGAGGAATCTCAGATCATTCACCCATTCATGAACCCTTTCTTGCGCCAGCTCGGGCTGGAAGCCCAAGCTACTATTTGACCCAAACACTGAAAAGTCTTTGCAAAACCGTTGCATTACTCCCATAGATCGTCTCCATTCCTCGCCACGGACAGGTAATTCCCGTCTCCGGGGTCCTCAATGGCCAGGACATGCCCGTCCTCAAAGAGAACATTGCACGTCCCGCCGCGAAAGCCGGTGTCGTCATCCGCCAGATGAGGATACCCCACCGCGGTTCCCGAGTAGCCGGCCTGCAACTCCCGCGCCGTCTCGCCGCCCACGCTGCGGAAGGGAGGGCCGAACCGGTAGCCGACGGTGTCCCAGAGCGACGCGGTTTTTTCCGGCCGGCTCATGCTGTCCAGATAGAAGGGCGTGTCCAAATCGGGATTGCCTGGATGCAGGAACCAGAACAGGTCGAAATTGACGGCGTAGTTGGTGGGGTAGCCGCTGACCGGCTTCGAATTTCCCTTGTAGCCCAGTCTCGATACGGTCGGGCAGTAGTACAGTTGAAACATTTTTAGCGGTGGGAAGATTTGTTCGTAGGGAGGGCTATCGTCATAGTACCAGGCTAGGAGGCCCGGCCAGGAAGCCGTCAAGATCTGGGCACCCGGGAGGTGGCGGCCATCATGATCCTTCGCGTACACCGCCATATGGAGCCCGATCTGGCGCTGGTTGGTTCCGCAGATAACGCGCACCGCGGTCTCCCGGGCGCGCTTCACTGCCGGCACAAGTAACGCGGCCAGTATTGCGATGATCGCGATGACCACCAGAAGCTCAATGAGTGTAAACCCACTCATTGAGCGCTTCGCCCTCGCGTTGCTCGTGGCTACGCCTGGCGCGGCCAGCAGTTCGATGGGAGTGAACGCATCTCGTTCAGGTCTGGCCGGTCTGGCGATCACTCCTCCTGAATGCGGTAGGCCGCGTCGTCCACGCCGCTGACCGTATCGGTATAGGAATTGAGCGGCGGGGTGGCGGGAACATTCGTGGCGAGCACTTCCGTGAACCCCTGGATCAAATCCGTGGAGCGGTCCACCTGGTAGGTGGCGTTGGACGCGCTATCCCAGCTAATGACGGCGTCCGGGGGCATGACGTCGAGCCCCACGATATTTACTCCCGGTATCTCGGGGACGACGGCATAGACGGCGTCGGCCTGCACCCGGAACTCGTCGATGCCCCCCTGGTATTGCTTGGGCCAGAAGGGATCTGAGGGACCGTGTCCGATCGTAAAGATTGAACTGTTCAAGGTGTCGACGTCGCTGGTGGTGCTCATGCTGCCCGCCAGTGCCCCGTCGATCCAGACCTGTATATTGTCGTTCAAGGCATTGGTCGCGGAATCGTCGCGCACCACCACCGCCAGTTCCTGCCACTGTAACGCGACCAGGGGCGGATCCAACGGCACTTCGATCCGGTTGAGCGCGCCGTTGCGCAAGTCGATGTTCAACGCGGGTATGGAAAAGACCGGTGCGACGTTCGTCCAGGCCAGGATGTTGAAGTCCCCCGCGCCGTCACCGAAGCTGAAGAGTATATCGGTATCGGTAAACAGGGCCGGATTGACTCGCATCTGGACGGTGAAGGCTTCCGCGGCCAACAGGCCCATATCCGTTCCTGTGTGGCTGACCCATCGCTTTTCCGAGGGTTGGGGTTCGGCGAAGAACACCGAGTTGCTCAGGCCCGCCTGCCCTTCCATCCAGGCCAAAGGGCCGTCCGCGGCGAGCGTGGTGCTGAAGGTGCCGGTGCGATTGTTCGAGGACGCATCCAGCACATTGGTGCCGGCGCCTTCGTCGAAATGGTAGAGCACCCGGGTGTCGGCGTCCGCGGTGAGGGGCGTGGCTGGTATGGGCGGCGGCTCCTCAATGCCGAATACAGCCTCGGACTGGAAACGGAACTCGTCGTAGTCGCCCTCGAAACTGCGGAACCAGGTCGCCGGCGGATCCTCCGCCTGATGTCCAATCGCGATGCAGGTGGTGGGGATCGAGTCAACGATATCGCCGGTGGTGGTGGCGCTGCCGATGAGTTCCCCGTCCAACCAGATCTGCAGGTTGTCATTCTGCGGACTGGAGACGGATTTGTCCCGGTAGACGACCGCCAGGTCGTACCACATTCCGGCCACGAGCGACGTGCTGAGGGCAATGGTGGCGGTGTTCGGCGACGGCGTGGCATAGACCACGAGTAATTTGTCGATCGTGGTGAGAGCCGGGATCGTGATGGGGGCGGTGAGGCCGATGCGACCAAAGCCGTTCCCCAACATCCAGAAGGAGTCCTGGTCGGTCCACTGGGTCGCCCGGAACCGCATTTGCACGGTGAAGGCATCCATGCCGGACAGGTCGAGAAAATCGCCGAAGTTGCTCCAGTTTACGGCCCGGTAGTCGGTGGGGTCGGCCGGCCCATCCTGGTGAATGGCGTTGCCGTGTCCGGTGTCCCCCGCGATCCAGGGCATGGGATCCGCCACCAGGGTGACGCTGAGTGTAGCGTCCCGGCCGTGGCTGGAGGAATCTCCCACGTCAGTGCCCGACCCTTCGTCGAAGTGATACAGGATCTCGGTATGTTCGTTGGTCGTGAGCACCTCGGCCGTTGCGGGCAGGGCGGCGGTAAGCGCCACCCCTCCGAGCAAGGGGATGATTGTTCTAGTCATCATGGGTGCACGTTTCCTCTGCCTGCGGGCGTTTCGCTTACTACTTCGTAATCCTCCACACCAATGAGGCGCTCATGCGTCGTCACACCGGGAAAATTATCGCCGCCGGCGGAACAAGCACACCAGTCCAAGCCCAAGCAGTATCGCAGTCCCCGGCTCGGGAACCAGAGAAGTGTTCCACGCCAACTCACCAACCCCGGTTCCGCTGCCGGGCAGTAACGCCACATCCGACATCCGAAGTTCATCGATCAGATTCTTCCCGTTGAAGTTCTCGGCCGAGCCGTTGCCGAAGACGCGAAACGGAGCATCGAACGCTGCAAAATTGGTGCCGAAGGTGGTTGTGGATGCGACCGGGCTTCCATCGATATAGACAAAGGCCTCACCACTGCCGACGTTCGTGTCAAACGTGGCCGCGATATGCTGCCAACCGGCGCCCTCGGTAATCGATCCCGCCCCCGTCGTGATGGAATGCGTACCCCCCGCATTATCGAAGAAGAAGAAGTTGATCTTGTCTCCTCCATCCAAAAATACGGAGATTCTGTTGTTGTCGGAAACAGCAGCGACGGTCGAGAGAACGTAATCAACGACCCCGCTGGCATCCGGCGTGTCCTTGTACCAGAACTCCATGGTCATGGCGCCGGTCTTGCCAAGTGAAAAACGGTCGGACGACGCCGTATCAATGACTCGCGGATCGAGCCCTTTAAGGGAGGTCACGCCCGGAGGGGAGGTGGTCAACGGAACATCCGATCTGCGAGACCAGGAAGATCCCGGCGGCTGCGGATTGGTCGCGGTCAGGTCAAAACCGCTTCCCGACGAATCAAGAAACACGTCGCCGCTTGACTCATCAAACATCCATTGGGCGACCGTGGTTGCCCACGCACAGGGTGCGGCCGTGATGACCAGCAAAGTAGCCAAAGCGATCCCCACTGAGAACTGTTTCCTCATCGTCGATGCCATGTCGGTGGGTGCGCCGAGTCGGGACTGTTTCCGTATCATTATCATTCCTTTATTCATTTCGGATGCTCTCCTCTATGCGTTATGAGCTGAGCTGAACCCAGCCGAGTTGCTCTCGGTAACTCATGGCTACCATTTCGGCCGGGGATGAGCGAGTTTTTTCGAGACAAAAAGTCATCTTTGAGGTCTCGGTTCCACTCCCCCCCCC
>CAUZKZ010000199.1:0-9396 GCA_963580345.1 Verrucomicrobiia bacterium
CGTCCCGGAAGATTCGGAGGGGCAGGTTGATGTCCTCGAACCCGCGCACCGTGATGCCGAGGACGAACGGTTCGCCCACCTGGGCCCGCACGGGGGTGTGGAGGCGGGCGATGCTGAAGTCATCGGTGGTCTCCTCGCGCACGAGGCGGAAATCGAGAGGAATACCGCGGGCTTTCAACTTGGCGGCGGCCTCGACCAGCGGCTCGGTGGAGTAACCGTCGGTGAAGACCAGGAGGCGGGTAGGCCGTTCGGCGTCGGAGAGGGCGAGGGCGTTCTGGACGGCGAGATTGGTGCGGGTGAGCTTGCGGTTACCGGTGAACACGGCAGCGTCGCCGGTGCCCTGCTCGAGCACTTCGGCGGCGTAGTCGACGAACTTCAGTTGATCCTTGCGGGTCGGCTTGGAGCGGCGGAGGAGTTCCCGCCACTCCGGAAGGCCCTTGTCGACGAGTTCTTCGGTGGATTCGGAGCGATCCAGGAGGACCCAGAGATCGAGTCGGTTCTGGTTGCGCTGCATCTGCGGGTCGGCGAGGAGGAACACCAGGACGAGGAGGGCCATGGCACGGAGAGGCCGCCACAATTGCAGACGCGGCCAGAACCAACCGGCGAAGAGGAAAACGGCGAGGAGGAAGAACCACTCTGGAGAGTTGAAAGTCAATTGGGTGTTTGGTTACCGGTTATCTGGGGAATGGCGAAGCTGATGAAAATCCGACCCTCCAATTTCCAATTAACCATCAGTTGTCAGGTCTGAGAGTTCAAACGTCCGCGTATTTGGAAACTGGAGACTGGTGGAACGAGATCATTTGGAAATTGGAGAGGGGGTCTGGCCGAGGATTGGTTCGGCCGATGGTTTTTCTTCATCTCTGGGACGGTCCTTGGTGAAATACCAGGCGAGGAGGAGGGCGGCCGCGACGAGGAGGACCCAGAGACGCCAGAGGTGGTCCTCGCGGGTATTGCGGTCCACGGCCTGGCCGCGGAGCGGTGCGATGTGATCTTCTGTCTTGCAGGTCCGGAGGTCGGCCTCACGCGTGTCGGCGAAATGGCATCCCGAATCGAGAAGGAGATCCTCTCCCTGGCGGATGCGGAAGAAGCCGGGCCGGGAAGGTGCTCGCAAGTAGCCTGCCTGCGCGAGCGGAATCGTTTCGGTGGCGGTGACCTCTCCGTCGGGTCCGAAGCGGCTGACCTGGAGCGGTTCGGCTCCCGGACCGGTTCGGGTCGCGACCGCCAGGCGCTGTCCGGTTTCGAAATTGCGGGCCTCCGGGGCGACCTTGCGCTTACGCAGATCTTCGCTGAAGCGATGGAGGAGCACCACCGTGGCGGGGAGCTTGAGGGCATTGGAGAGGGTGGGATCGAAGTTGAAGATGAGTTGACGAACCCGGCGGGGGGCCGAGGGCGGTGCATCTTCGGGCGGGGGAGTGCCGTCCGGGGTATCGAGGATGGTGGAGGTGCGCAAGGCGATGAGCGGGCGGTCTCCTTGCCAGAGGAGGACGGTATCGGACTTGCTGAGCTGAATCTGAATCGACTCTCGCACGAGGAGCGACTGCCAGTTCAGGCCGTCCATGAGGAGATGTTTCTCGGCCACGATCCCCCCGCGCAGGTATTTGCGGCTCTGGGTGGTTTCATCGACCACCACGATGCTGTCACCGGGCGGGAGAACCGGGAGGAGAGGGTCGTAGGAAGCGAATGCGAGGTCGGCCTCGGCGGCATCGATGATTTCCTCGATGTTCGGAAATGATTCCGCGAAGCGACTCGCGAAGTCGGCGAACTTCGGAGACGTCTGCGCAAAAAACTTCAGTGCTTTCGGGGCGGGAACCACGAGGGGCAGTTCGTCGTCGAGGGTAAAATCGTCTGGGGTCAGAACGACGCGGAGGCTCTTGCTGCCGGGCGGGAAGGCGGAGGTCACGGTGGTCATCCCATTCTTCGCGAGGGTGATGGAACCCGGCGCACTCCGGCTGCCGTCCTCGAAGACGACCTGCCAGGTGCGTGTCTGGGAGGTGTCGGAGTAGTTTCGCACGAGGGCTTTCCAGAGGAAGCGCTCTCCGTCGCGTTCGAAGGCGATTCCGGTGAAACCGACATTGGACTTGGGCTCGCCGGCCGCGAGGCTCTGGGCATTGAAGGGGAGGTCGGCGACGGGCGTGTCGCTGACGTAGATCACGATGCCCTCGCGATTGACCCGGCTGCGGGCGAGGCGGAGGGCGTTGTTGGGATCGATGGCGCCGGCGGCGGGGGTCCACTTCTCGACGGCTTCGACCGCTTTCTCGACGTCGTCACCGGCGTAGACGATGGGTTTATCGGCTTCGCTTTCAAAGAGGTAGAGTTGGAGGCGGGCTGCGGATCCCTTGAGCCCGGGAAGTTTCTCGCGCAGGGAGTTGACCAGCTTTTCCTTGAAGACTCCCATCGAGGCCGAGCTGTCGAGGACCACCGCAACCTGCTGGGTGGAGGCTGGCTTGATGTAGCGCGGCTCCACCAGGAGCCAGGTCAGGAGCAGGACCATCAGGAGTTGCAGCCAGAGCGGGATGGAATTGGTAAGCCGGTCAAAGCGGCGGCCGCTCACGGACTCGCGCTGGGTCTGGACGAGCAAAAAGAGGGTGCTGATCGGGATGACCATGGCCTGCCGCTGCAGGAAATGGATGAGGATGACGGCAGGGATTCCCAGGAGCGCCCAGAAGCCGAGGGGATTGGTGAGGACGAGATTCATGCGGGACCTTGGCTTTCGGGCGCTCGCAGGAACAGATAGGGCAGGAATCGGGGCAGATCAACCATGGGGGCTCACGGAACGACATCGTCAAGCGCAGTCAATCCCTGCTTGAGGAGTTCGGAGATCGTGTGCCCCGTCATCTCCTGCAGCTTGGCGAGAGTGGCCTCCGCTTCGTCATCAAGTCTGACGTCCGAGTGCTCATTGCTTCGTGTAATACAGCCAGTATTACACGCTCGCCGACGGGGTCAATTCGCGAAGATGCAGCGCCGCCTCCCTGACCTTGGCCCTTTGGGATTCGGTGAGTCCGCTCAGCAGCGGAAGATGCGGTCCGGTTTCGGCGATTCCGGCCAGGGCCACCGCCTCGTGGAGGACGCGGACGGGATTGATGGCGTTGCGGAGGTCCTCGAGGGGACGGAAGAGGGCGCGGATGGACGCGGCGCGGGCGAGATCGCCGGCATGGAGGGCGTCGAGCATGGCCTGCGAGAGGGCCGGGTTCACGCAGACGCAGCCGGAGGTGAAAGCGGTGAGCTGGAACTGGTCGAGGTGCACGATGGCAGGCTGCTCTCCGATTCCGCTCACGATGAGGGTGGGATCGACGACCTCCACGAGCCGCTGGAGGTAGGGGTCGCGACCCGGGTCCTCGTGGACGACGGCGTATTTGACAAAGCTGACGAGGCCGGCCTCGACGAGGCGCGCGGCGTCTTCCGGTTCGATGTAGCCGAGGTTCTTGATGTAAAGAACGATGGGCCGTCCGAAGGCCTTGGCGAAATGGGTGAGGCCCTCCACCACACCCGCGCTGGTGGTGAGGCCCTGCATGGGGAGGACCATGGCGGTGGGAAACTGGGTGGCGCGGAGGGCTGCGACCTGATCCATCATGGTGCCGTAAGCGGGACCGACAGAGGGGATGACGAGGGTGTTTTCTGCTGCTGCTTCGGAGATGACCTGCAAGAGGCGGGGGTACTCGCTGGGGCGAAGGTGGTAGAGGTTGGCATTGCCGCCGTAGAGGAGGGTCGAGATCCCGCCCGACTCGATGTGAGAGATGATGGCTCGGTTGGGCTCGTCGACGATGACCAGGTTGTCGTCGCGGGCGAGGGGAGGGACCGCGATGACGGAGAAGCGGAGGAGGTCGGGCGTGACGGGGTCGGTGTGCACGGGGAGGAGTGTTGAGCGTTAAGAGGGAAGTGTTAAGAGGGAAGTGTTAAGAGGAAAGTGATAGGTGTTAAGAAAGATTGTCAGTGCATTTCGGGATCGGGGGTGGTGGATCCGTCGTTTTCAAGGAAACGGAAATCGCAGCCCTGGTCGGCCTGGGTGACTTCCTCCTGGAAGAGCTTTCCGTAGCCGCGGGAGAAGCGGGGAGGGGGGGGAGTCCAGGCGGCCTTGCGGCGGGCCAGTTCCTCGTCGGTGACCTCGAGGTGGAGGCGGCGGTTGGGGACATCGAGTTCGATCAGGTCGCCGTCCCTCACGAAGGCGAGGGGGCCGCCGAGGTGGGATTCGGGGGCGATGTGGAGGACGCAGGTGCCGTAGCTGGTGCCGCTCATGCGGGCGTCCGAGAGGCGGACCATGTCGCGTACCCCTTGCTCGAGGAGGTAGTTGGGAATCGGGAGCATCCCGGACTCGGGCATGCCGGGAGCACCGATGGGACCGCCGCTCTGCATGACGATGACGTGGTCCCTGGTGATGCCCAGAGCCGGGTCGTGAATACGTTCCTGCAGGTCCGCAAGATCCGTGAAAACGACCGCGGGGCCGCTGTGGGTGAGGAGGCCCGGATCCGCGGCGGCGGGCTTGATGACGGCTCCGTCGGGGGCCAGGTTGCCGCGAAGGATGGCGGTGCCGCCCATTTTGGTGAGGGGTTGGTCGCGGGGACGGATGACGTCGTCGTTGAAGACCTCGGCGCCCTCGAGGGATTCGCCGAGGGTGATGCCGGCGACGGTGAAACAGTCGAGTTGGAGGAGGTCACGGATGCGGTTGAGAAGGGCAGGGAGGCCGCCGGCGTCGAAGAAGTCGCCCATGACGTACTGCCCGGCGGGCTTGATGTTGGCGAGGACGGGGGTGCGCGATGCGATCTCGTCGAAGCGATCGAGAGGCAGGTCGATCCCGGCGCGCCCGGCGAGGGCGGTGAGATGGACGATGGCATTGGTGCTGCCGCCGATCGCCATGTCGGCCGTGATGGCGTTGTCGAAGGCCTCGGCGCACAGGATGTCACTCGGTTTGAGATCTTCCCAGGCCATCTCGACGATGCGTTGTCCGCAACGGGCGGCCATGCGCGAGTGGGCGGAGTGCACAGCGGGGATGGAAGCCGCACCCGGGAGGGCGAGCCCGAGCGTTTCGACCAGGGAGGTCATGGTGGAGGCCGTGCCCATCGTCATGCAGTGACCGGGGCTGGGCGCGATGTGATCTTCGAGGTCGTTCCAGGCGTCGCAGGTGAGGCAGCCCGCGCCGCGCTCGGCCCAGTACTTCCAGACGTCAGTTCCCGACGCGACCGGCTCGCCGCGCCACGAGCCGCGCATCATGGGACCGCCCGTCATGAAGATGACGGGAATGTCGACCATGAGGGCGCCCATGAGGAGTCCCGGGACGGTCTTATCGCAGCCGCCCATGAGGACGGCGGCGTCGATGGGATGAGCGCGCAGGACCTCCTCGGTCTCCATGGCGAGCAGGTTGCGGTAGCTCATGGAAGTGGGCTTCATGAAGGTCTCACTGAGGCCCATGACGGGGACCTCCACCGGGGAGCCGCCGGCCTGCCAGACGCCGCGCTTGATCTCCTCGGCGCGTTGCCGGAAGTGGGCGTGGCAGGAGGTGAATTCGTTCCAGGTGTTGAGGACGCCGATGATGGGCTTTCCCACGAACTCGTCCGTGCTCAATCCGAGTTGCTTGTGCCGCGAACGATGTCCGAAGCCGCGCAGGGTATCAGGACCGAAAAAGCGGTGGCTGCGGAGATCTTCCGGTTTCTTGCGCGGGCGAGGAGCAGGCATTTTTTTTTGTGGTGGGACGAACTCTCTTTACATCGGGGCCGATTGTTTTGAAGGCTTTTCATCCGTGGAGGGAAGTGCGCCGATATGAATCCGATTTTGATTTGCCTGATCGGGATGGCGATCGTGGTGGTGGGGATTCTGTGGCTCCGCCTGCACGCCTTTTTGGCGCTGATGGCGGGGGCGCTGGCGGTGGCGGTGCTGACCCCGGGTGAACCGGTCCTGGAGGCCGGCCAGCGGGTGGCGACCGGCTTTGGAGGTGGCTGCGGCAAGGTCGGGGTGGTGATCGCAATGGCGGCGATCATCGGGCAGTGCCTGCTGGTGAGCGGCGCGGCGGAGCGGATCGTGAAAGCCTTTCTCGGCCTGTTCGGCGTGAAGCGGGCTCCGCTGGGGTTTCTGAGCAGCGGATTCCTGCTGGGGATCCCGGTATTTTTCGACACGGTCTTTTACCTGATGATTCCGCTGGTGCGGACCTTCGCGAAGGCGAATCCCGAGAAGTTCATCCTGGCGCTGCTGGCAGTGGTGGCGGGCGGGAGCATGGCGCACTCCCTGGTGCCGCCGACCCCGGGGCCGCTGCTGGTGGCGACCGAGATGGGGTTGGATCTGGGAGTGATGATCTTCGCGGGCCTGGTTCTAGGGGTGATCACGATGACGGTGGGGTACCTTTACGCGCGCTGGGCGAATCGGGCCTTCAAGATCCCGATGCGGGAATCGGCCCTGGCCTCTCCGGACGATTTCGAGCCGGATCCGAATCGCGTTCTTCCACCGCTGCTCATTGCGCTCCTGCCTATCGTGATCCCGTTTCTTCTCATCACGGCGGGCACGATCGTGAAGTCGGTATTCTACGAAGCGGCGCGGGCGCCGGAATTCACGCACCCGCTCTGGGCGACGGTGGTGCTCCTGTTTGGGGACAAGAACATCGCGCTGGCGGTGGGAGCCATGACCGCGATGTTGTTGGCGCTGGCCTTTCGGCCGCTGCATCTGACCCTGGCAAAAACGATTCAGACCGCGCTGGCGGGCGGTGGCATCATCATCCTCATCACGGCGGCCGGCGCGGCCTTCGGCGGGATGATGAAAGGGACCGGGATCGCCGGCGAACTGGCGGGGCTCTTTCCCCAGACGGGAAGTGCCTTGCTGATCGTGGCCTTCTTCCTGACTGCCCTGGTCCGCATGGCGCAGGGATCGGCCACGGTCTCGATGCTCACCAGTATCGCCATTATCGCGCCGCTCCTGAATGAGATCGAACTCGGTTTTCACCCGGTCTACCTGGCTCTCGCGATCGGGTGCGGTTCCAAGCCCGGCCCCTGGATGAACGACAGCGGCTTCTGGGTGATCTCAAAAATGTCGGGGATGACCGAAGGCGAGACACTGAAAACCTTCTCGGTAATGCTGACCTTGATGGGGTGCGCGGGCTTCGTGGTGGTGTGGGTGGCGTCAAAGGTAATGCCGTTGGCGTGAACCACGATGCGGACGAAAGGGGGAGCGCCACGGCGACCGGGTGGCTGGCTCAGGATTCGAGGAAGCGCCTGATCCGGCGCAGCAGGCCGCTTCCCACCAGTTCGTCGGCGACCGCCACAAAGTGTTGAATCAATTTGATGGCGTCGCCATCTCCGTTCCAGTGCCGAAGCACCACGTGTGGCTCGACATGATTGAGCAGGTTGTTGAGCACGATGACGGCAACCATCAGGTCGTCGAGGCAGGCAAAGGGGCCGAAGATGGCTTCCGGCAGGAAGTCGAGAGGACTGACGATGTAGAGGATCGCGATGGCGACCTTCGCTTTCTGCCTGGCGGGGACATCGGGATCGAGGGCGAGACCGGAGAGGAGGCGCACGAAGTCAGGGAGGACCAGGAGGGCTTCGGCCGCGGCGGAAGCCGTAGCGCTTTTCCGCCTTGCCCTCGCGGTGATGTGGTGGCGGAACCGATCGTAAAACCCGGCGGACTCCGCTGGGTGCTCAGGAGGCGGCTGCGGTTCGCTGGATTCTGGATTCGGATCTGTGTTCACGAGGCGGGGAGGGCCGGGACTTGGGGTGGATGGTATACAGTGCCCGGCGTTCGGAGTTCAGTATTCAGCGTTCAGTAGGGCCGGGGCTAGTCTGTGCACTTAACACTGAACACTTTTCCCGAACGTCATTCTGAATCTTCAGCCTTCCCCTTCCGCCGCACCTTGTGATGCACCTGCGCGACCTTTCCCATGTAGTGATCCATCTTGAAGTCGACGGCGGCTTTCTCCATGTGCTCGGCGGACTCCTTTGTCTTGCCGAGTGCTTCGTAGTAGAGGCCGAGGTAGAGGTGGGCGTAGCAGAGGTGGTTGCGGAGGCGAGCCGGATCGGTCTGGTCGGCATTGGCGGCAGCGAGGACGGCCTCGGGCGATCCGGTTCCGGCGAAAAGGGCGTGGATCTCCTTCATGGGAACGCGGGTGTCGCGGGTGATGGGAATGTATTTTTCGCGGGCGAGCTTCACCGAGCCGCCCTTGGCGCGGACGGCGCAAAGGAAGTGCCAGACGGCGTTCTCGACGTCCTGGGGATTGACGGTCTGGTGGGTCTCGAACTGCGCGACGCCGTCTTCGTAGCGTCCGGCGTAGTAGAGGGAGATACCGCGCTGCCAGTGGTGGGGTGCGCGTTGAGGGACCAATTTGACGACGAGGTCCCAGTCGGCGAGAGACTCCACAATGCGGCCGGCGAAGAAATGTTCGGTGCCGCGCCGATTGAGGAAGGCGGGGTCCTTCTCGTCCCCGGCGGCGTCCTGAGGGAAGGCGAGGGAGGGAAGCGAGAGGGAGAGCACGAGGGTGGCGAGGGCGGTCTTCATGAGGAACAACGTTCCACGTTCGACGCCCAACATTCAACGTTCAAGTGTCCGGCGCGCTGAAAACCGGGCCCAGACGGCGGAGAACCCCTAATTTGTAAACTCGAGCGCACCGGCCGGGACGGCTTCGTCGTGGAGAGCGGATTCGAGGTCGGCGTTGGCGCCGACGCGGGCGAGAGTGGCGTTGTAGCGGCGGGAAGCGGTCTTCCAGATGTCGAAGTGATTGGCATAGGCCTTCTTGTAGCGGTTGAGGACGGACGGCTCGATGCGGTGCGGGTGGCGGGTGTGGAGTTCGGATTCGATGAATTCGTAGTTTCCGTGCCAGTCGGGATTGGCTTCCGCCATGGTGAAGGGGGCCAAGATGACGGGGCAGCCTTGGCGCTGGCCGAGGAGACGGATTGTGTCGGCGGGATCGCCCGCGAAGAGGAGGTCGGAGAGAAAGACGCGGAAGGCGTTGGTGCGAAAGGGGATGCTGGCCAGGGTAGGCGGAGCGTTGGGTTCGTCCTGCTGGAGGACCCGGGCGTCGTCATACCAGCGGTGGGTGGCGGCGGCCTCGAAGGGAATGGGCCGGATATTTGCGCCGACCACGAGGTGCATGTGCAAGGAGGCGCTGGTGCGGGAAGCGCTTTCGACCAAGAAGTAGAAGAGTTCGCAAGTCCGTCGGGCCTTGAGGGGTTCAAAGAACATGGACTCCGAAACGTCGAAGACGAGATCCACCACGGGGCGCACTTCCTCGCGGTAGAGTTTCATGGAGTAGTGGCCGGTGCGGGCGTAGGCCTGCCAATTGATGTGGCGCGGGTCGTCTCCGGGGACGTAGGCGCGGTGGTCCTGGAAATCGAGGGAGGAGCCCACGCCGGCCCCGAGAAACTCCCCGGCCTGGCCCTTCCAGACGCGGGAGCGGAGGGGGAGGCGTAGTTTCTCGGCGCAGAC
>CAUZKZ010000200.1:0-9345 GCA_963580345.1 Verrucomicrobiia bacterium
AGATTTATTTGGAAATTGGTCAGTGAAGTTTTCGCCGAAGATGCTCGGTGATCAGGCTCACAACTCGATACCGCACATATTCCCGCTCCTCCCAAAATGAAGGAAGCCATCGCACAGATTCAAACCGACGCCCTGGCTGCCATTGCAGCCGCCTCCGGTGAACAGGAACTCGACGAAGCCCGCATCGCCTTTCTCGGGAAAAAGGGTCGCCTCACGGCCGCCTCGGCCGGGATGAAGGACCTCTCCAAGGAGGAGAAGCCGGTGGTCGGCCAGCTGCTCAACACCGCCCGCGGTGCCATCACGGACGCTCTCGAAGCCAAGCGCTCCGGGTTGCAGGTCGGAGCCGACCGCGCCGCCCTGGAGGCCCTCGACCTCACCCTGCCCGGCCGCCCCCACCACCCCGGCACCCTGCATCCCCTCACCCGGATCAGGGATCGCGCCATCCAGATCTGCCGGCGTCTCGGCTTCGCCCTCGCGGATGGTCCTGAAATCGAAACCGAATTCCACTGCTTCGACGCCCTCAACACCCCGCCCGAGCACCCTGCCCGCAACGAGAAGGACACCTTCTACTTCGAGAACGGCAAGCTCCTGCGCACCCACACCTCCACCGTGCAGATCCGCACCATGGAATCGCAGGCCCCGCCGGTCCGCATCATTGCGCCCGGCTCGGCCTATCGGCGAGACGAAATCGATGCCACCCACCTCTCCGTCTTCAACCAGCTGGAGGGACTCTACGTCGATACCGACGTGCAGGTCGGCGATCTCAAGGGTACCCTCGAGTTCTTTTACCAGGCCCTCTTCGGGAAGGACACTGAAGTCCGCTTCCGCCCCCACTTCTTCCCCTTCACGGAGCCCAGCTTCGAGATCGACATCAAGCTCCACGTCAAGGGCCAGGCCCCCAGATGGATTGAAGTGGCGGGCTGCGGCATGGTCGATCCCGCCGTCTTCGAGTCGCTCTGCGAATCCCGTGGCGACGACCTCTACAACCCGGACAAGGTCACCGGCTTCGCCTTCGGCATGGGCCTCGACCGCCTCGCCATGATCAAGTGGGGCATCAAGGATATCCGGCTCCTGATCGAGAACGATGCGAGGTTCTTGAAGCAATTCGCGTGAAGAGTAGTGCGTTCCATCAGAGTTGTAGGGCAGGCGCTCCGCCTGCCACCTGCACCCCCGAATTCCGGCAACCGGAGCGGTTGCCCTACAATCATACAAAGCAGCATCGAGATTCATGTTAGTTTCCAAAAACTGGCTTCAAGACCACGTCGATCTCTCCGGCCTCAGCAATGAGGAGTTCGATCACATCCTGACCTTCGCGGGGGTTGAGGTCGAGGGGATGGAAGAGATGGGGGTCTCGTCCGATTCCGTCGTGGTCGCCGAGGTCAAACAATCCGATCCCCACCCCAATGCCGATCGTCTCAGCGTCTGTCTGGTCGACGCGGGCGAAGGTGAACTCCGGCAGATCGTGTGCGGCGCCAAAAACTACAAGGTGGGCGACAAGGTGCCATGCGCCCTGCCCGGCGCGACGCTCCCGGGTGGATTCCAAATCGGCGAGACCACGATGCGGGGCGTGGAGTCGCGCGGAATGCTCTGTTCGACGGTCGAGCTCGGCCTCGGTGCGGATGCCAGCGGGCTCATGATCCTGCCCGGCGAGTGGGAAAGCGGGAAACCGCTCCATGCGTTCGTCGCGAATGACACCCTCTTCGAGATCGAGATCACTCCCAACCGGCCCGATCTGCTCAGTCACTTCGGAATGGCGCGTGAAGTGGCGGCTCTCACCGGTCGTACCCTGAATGCCCCTGCGATTCCCGCGGTGGAGACCGCGCCGTCCGGGGACGCCGTCTGCGTGGAGGGCCAGAAAACCTGTCCCTTCTACACCGCCGTCAAAATCGCCGGAGTATCCGTCAGGGAGAGTCCCGCCTGGCTCAGGAGCAAGCTCGAAGCCATCGGTCTGCGCCCCATCAACAATTTGGTCGATATCACCAATTACGTCCTGCACGAGCTGGGACAACCGTTGCACGCCTTCGACGCCGCCAAGGTCACCGGCGGGATTCGGGTCCGCGATGCCAAGGAGGGCGAGAAGTTCGCCGCCCTCGACGAGGAGACCTACGGCTTGCTCGCCACCGATTGCGTCATCTCCGACGAGTCCGGAGCGGCCCTTGCCCTCGGGGGCGTGATGGGGGGTCTGGATTCCGGCGTCACGGAATCCACCACCGACGTGATTCTCGAATCAGCCTGGTTTGACCCGCCCCGCATTCGCCGCACCGCCCGACGCCTCGCCCTGCACTCCGATTCTTCCTACCGCTTCGAGCGCGGCGTCGATCCGGGCGGCGTGGTGAATGCCTCCGCCCTTGCCGCGAAGCTCATCGTCGAGCTGGCCGACGGCACGATCGAAGGTCCCACCCTGGCGGCCGGCGTGGCCCCCACCCTGACCGGTGTGGTGACCCTCGACGAGGCGAAGCTGCAGCAACTGGTGGGCGGTTCAATCACGAGGGAGGAGGCCGAGCGTGCCCTGGAGCGACTTGGTCTCAGCTCCGAAGGTAAGGGGACCTGGCGGGTGCCGAGCTACCGCCTCGACCTGCATCGCCACATCGACCTCGTGGAAGAAATCGTCCGCGTGGCGGGCCTCGCTGCCATTCCCTCCCGCAACCGCTGCAGCGCCGCAGCACCAAATGCCGTGGATCGGAGTTACGACCTCGAACTCGATCTCAAGAAGCAACTCGCGGCCCTCGGCTTCCACGAGGCGCAAACCATCAAGCTCCTCGCGGAAAACCAGCTCCGCGACGTTCTCCCCCTGCGGCCCATGCAGGAAGGCGACGTCATACGCGTCAACCTGCCGCTCAGCGAGGATCACAGCGTCATGCGGCCCAGCCTCGCTCCCGGCCTGGTGGCCACCGCCTCCCGCAACGCGCGCCAGGGGGCAAAAGCGGTGCGCTACTTCGAAACCGGGCGCTGCTTCCGCAACGCCGGCGGCGGCAAAGCCTCCGACCTCGAGGTCGATTCCCTCGGAATCCTGCTGGGCGGCTCCGCCCAACCCAACTCCTGGAACGCGGAATCCAGCCGCCTCGCCGACGCCTTCGAATTGAAGGGAGTCCTCGAGGCCCTCCTCCCCGCTGCGACCGTCCAACTCGGCTCCGCCGCTCCCGGCAACTTCCTGCTGGCCGCCCAGGTCATCGCAAATGGTAAGACCATCGGCTCTTTCGCGCAGCTGGCGCCTTCCCGCGGTCGGGAACTCGAGCTCGATTTTCCCGTCTACCTCGCCGAACTCGATCTCGCCAGGGTCAACGACATCCGCGGCTCGGAATCGCTCGTCGAAGAGTTGCCGCAGTTCCCGGGATCGTCCCGCGATGCGGCCATGGAGGCCCCGGCCGACCTCGCCAACTCGGAAATCGAGAAAGCGATCCACAAATTCCGCGATCCGCTCCTGGTCTCATTCTCCTGCTTCGACCTCTTCCGGGATCCCAGTGGCGAAAAGCTCTCTGCGGACCGAAAATCGCTCGCCTACTCCTTCCACTATCGCGCCCCCGACCGCACCCTCAAGAGCGACGAAGTCGACGCCGCGCACCAGAAGCTCCTGCAGCACCTGCAGAAGATCCTGCCGATTGGCTTCCGGTAGACCGTGGCGGCGCTTTCCAAGCGCCAAGCCTCACTCGCGATCGAGGAAACTGTCTCCACGCGTAGATCGGCGGAAGGGGCTTTGGTTGTGAAGCTGGTCGTTCGGCTCCCACGGGCATGATCGGGCATGGCGCTTGAAAAGCGCCGGCACGGCTCAGGCCAGGTCGTCCACCGTCACCGAACGCTTCTCGCGGGAACCGAGGAGCAAGGCCTGGTCCACGACCCGGAGGGGATCGCCGTCGAAGCGGTAGCCGTGACAGTTCGGGCACACGATGGTCCTGAGACACACGATCGATTCGCACCCTTCACAGACTTGATACTCGCAGGGATTCGAGGCGATCTCCTGCGCCTTCGCCAATCGTTCTCTGCAAAAGTCTTTCACGAATTCCAAATCATTCTAGGCCGCGAAGGCGGGCGCGCAACCAGATCCTCAGTCCTCAGGACTTGGCCGTATTCACGGCCTTGGTGGCCTTGCTCTTGAGGTTGGCCGCCTTGTTCTTGTGAAAAATCCCCTTCTTCGTGGCCCGGTCCACGGCGGAGCTGAGTTCCTTCAGGCCGGCCTGTGCATCGTCCGTCTTGCCGGCCTGGGCAGATTCCACCGCCTTCTTCCGCAGTGACTTCACCTTGGTCCGAAGCGTCTTGTTCCGTTCGGTCCGGCGCTTGTTCTGCCGGTCTCGCTTCAGCGCAGACTTTGAATTAGCCATGGGAAAACCCTCCGCGGAGGGGCGACGAACCTAGGCATCGCCACCTCCGTGTCAAGCAATCACGCCGAATTTCGCTAGCTGCCAGCGGCCGGCCGGGCCGGGCTCGTAACGCGCTGGTTGCGGTGAGCGTAGGACCCTCTTTCGATCTCGCGGGTGGAGAATAGGGAACCACGGATGATTTTCACCTCCGCCCCGATGCCGAGGCGCTTGTAGAGGTCGATCACGTCCCGGGATTTCATCCGAATACAGCCGTAGCTGGCGGGGCTGCCCACGCGCCATTCCTCGGGGGTGCCGTGGATGTAGATAAATCGGCGGTAGGCGTTGCGATTCGTATACTCGGTCCCACGCAGCCACAGGATGCGGGAAACGATCGGATCGCGGCCCGGGGCGTTGGGCCTCAGGACTTCACCAGTGCGGCGGCGGCTCTTGAAGACCGCTCCGGGCGGGGCTCCGGATCCGATCTTGCGGGCCACCTCCATGGTGCCGAGCGGGGTTCGTTTGCTTCCCGGCCGGTCTCCGAGACCATACTTGGAGGTCGAGACGGGGTAGCTCTTGACGGGGCGGCCATCCTTCACCAGCAGCATTTTCTGGTCGCGCACGCTAACAAGCACTTTGTTGCGCGCATCAAACTTGGAACTGCAGCTGCTCAAAATGAGCGCTGCGGGACCGATCAGCAGGGTGAGGATACGATGGTTCAGCAGTTTTACAGGGATCATAGGGCAAGACAGGGGGTATTTGAGCTTCGCGAATCACTCAATCTGCCGGTCCCCAGCAGCAGCAGACCAAGAATTTGCAAAGGATGATACTGAAGTATAAAAGAATCCAATAGGAAAGGGAAGTAGGAAAATAAAGGATAACCAATTACCGCCCAGGAGGGCATCGAGGATCACGAAGAGGAAGAAGCACCCAAAGAGGAATTCCACCGCAGGGGTGACCGACTTGATGGCCTTGTAGCGACTTTTGCGCCAAGATCCGCTCTCCACGGTCCTTTTTCTACTAATTCCGTATTTAGGTGTTCGGACGAACCCCGATTCCTGGTTGAAAATGGCTTCGAGGACGGCCCGCGCATTGTTGATCGACATGCCGATCCCGAGGGCCAGGAGACAGGGCAGGTAGATCACTTCCCTCCACCACGTGTCGGGCCGCAGCGCCTTCTGGGACATGAGATAGAAGAGCACCACCGAGCCGGAGGCGAAGAGAAAGATCGGCAGGTGGATGAGGAGCTTCAACCAACCGCTGAATTCCGGCTGGTACTTCGTGTTGGGGAAGATCAGGAAGCAGAGCAGCATCAGGAGCAGCCATGCGAAATTGGCGGTGAGGTGGGCCGTGGCCTCCAGCTTCACGTAGAGCGGGAACTTGCTGCGCCAGATGGCGGGGAGGACCTTCTTGCAGCACTGGATCGAGCCTTTTGTCCAGCGATGCTGCTGGCTCTTGAAACCGTCCATGTCGACCGGCAGTTCGGCGGGGGTCTCCACTTCATTGAGGAAGATGAAGCGCCAGTTCCGCAGCTGGGCGCGATAGCTCAGATCCATGTCCTCGGTGAGGGTGTCGTGCTCCCATCCCCCGGCATCGACGATGCACTGCTTGCGCCAGATCCCGCCGGTTCCATTGAAGGTGAAGAAACGGCCGCTACGATTGCGGGCGGTCTGCTCCAGTTCGAGGTGCCCGTCCAGGAACATGGCCTGCACGCGGGTAAGGAGGTTGTACTCGCGGTTGAGGTGACCCCACCGCGTCTGGATCAGGCCGATATTGTCGTCGGAAAAGTAGTGGATGGTCTCCTTCAGGACATCGGGATTGGGAACGAAATCCGCGTCGAGAATGAAGACGTAGTTCCCCTTGGCGGTCTTGAGGCCGTTTTCGAGAGCGCCCGCCTTGAAACCGGTGCGGTCCGTGCGGTGAATGAGAACGGCATCGAATCCCCTGGCCTGCAGGTTCTCGATCTCAACGCGGGAGATCTCGGTGGTCTCGTCGGTGGAATCGTCGAGGAGCTGGATCTGCATCTTGTCCTGCGGGTAGTCCAGCCTCGACACCGCGCCGAGAAGGCGCTCCACCACGTGCATCTCGTTGAAAACCGGAAGCTGGATGGTCACCAGCGGCAATTCCTCGAAGCGCTTCTTGACCCGTGGCCGGCGCCAGGAGTGTTTCAGGTAGAGGTAGATGATGCAGAGGCGATGGCACCCGTATCCCGAGAGTCCCAGCAGAACGAGGACATAAGATGCGTACCAAATCCATTTGAGGGACTCCATCGTGCTGAGGCGCTGTGCGCGGAGAGGCTGTTCCCGGGAGGATAGTCAATAACCCTCAAGTTGGGGCGCAGAAACTGGCCCATGGAGGCTCCAAAGTCAAGTTTTTCTGATTTATTCACACTGCAAAGAAGTTGGTAATCAGGGAGTTGAAATTATCCCGGGGCAACCGGCGGGGCGGACCTCGCTTCCGGATCTCCTCTCACCGGCGCCTTGCGAACTCGCGGCGCGGGCCTTAGGAGTCTGCGGCATGAGTGCGCAATCTCCCCTACCCCCCGTGGCGGTCTTCGGTCTCGGGATCATCGGAAGCCGGGCTGCGGATCACATCGCGGGCGCCGGTTACCCCCTCCGCACCTGGAGCCGCTCCCCTCGCCCACGTGCCGACTTCGAAGCCGATCCGGCGGCGGCCGCAGACTCGGCGGAGATCGTGGCCTTCTACCTGAAGGACGCCCCGGCGGTGCGGACCGTATTCGCCGGCATCCGGGATCGCCTTGGACCCGGCAAGACGCTGGTCAACCACGCCACAATCGACCTCGCCACCACCGAGCACCTCGTGAAAGAATGTGCGGCGCTGGGATGCGCTTTCCTGAACGCGCCCTTCACCGGCAGCAAGGTTGCAGCCGCGAAGGGAGCCCTCGTCTACTACGCCGGCGGGTGCTCGGCGGTCCTGGAAAATCTGCGTCCGTTCCTGGAGGCGACTTCCACCCGCATCATGGAAGTCGACTCACCCGTCGATGCGACCGTCTTAAAGCTGACTACCAACCTGATTTCTGTCTCGACGGTGCAGGCGCTGGCGGAGGGGTTGAAGCTGAATCTCGCCCACGGCATCTCCGCGGAGACCTACCTGGAATCCATCGTACCCAACGCCTGCGCCTCTGTGCTTGCCAGCATGAAGGTGCCGAGCATGGCAGCGGGTGATTTCGATGCCCACTTCTCCCTTTCCAACATGCTGAAGGACGCCCGCTACATGCTCGACCTCGCGGAGCGGGCCGGCGTCGAGACACCGGGCATCGCCGCCACCACCGAACAAATGCAGAAACTGAACGACGAGGGGAAAGGAGACTCCGACTTTTCAGTGCTCTTTCGGCAGTTTAGCTAGATGAACCGATGCGCTCGGACCACCCCGACCATCCGGAAATGACCGCGGCGTTTCACGTCTCGCCCTGCACGATTCTGCGGCTGAGCGGTCCGGACCGCGAGCGCTATCTGAACGGCCAGGTCACGCAGGACGTCCGTCTGGCCTCTGGATCGAGGGCCGTTTTCAGTGCAGTGGTCAATGCCAAGGGGCAACTCGAGGCCGTGTGCCACATCCGTGAACACGAGGACAGCTACCTCATCGACGCTCCACTCGAACTGCGGGAATCCCTGCTGACGAGGCTCGAGCGCTACATCATTGCGGACGATGTCGAACTCCGCGACGAGTCGGAAGACTGGCACCTGGCTCACGCCGTGGCCTGCGATGCCCCGCACGGCGTGATCGTGCACGAGGCGACGCGGCTTCGCGTCCCCGGCCACGACTGGCTCTCGAGGGAATCGATCGACCTCACCGGCCTGGAGCCGTTCACCCCGGAGGCCCTGCGGGATGCCTTGGTGCGGGACGCCATCCCGGCCTGGGGCACGGAACTCACCCCGGGATTGCTTCCTCCCGAGGCCGGACTCGATCGCACCGCCATTTCCTACGACAAAGGCTGCTACATCGGCCAGGAGGTGATCTCGCGAATCAAGAACGCGGGAAAGGTGAACCAGCACCTCGTGCGCCTGATGGTCCCTCCCGGCACCACGTCCCCCTGCACCCTCGTCCACCAGGACGCCGAGGCCGGCCGCATCACGAGCGTCGCTTCGCCGGCGGGCGTGCCTCCGGAGACCGGGGGGCACGACGGGGTGGCCCTTGGGTTCCGCCGCCGGAAGTTCACGGAGATCGCGCAATTCGGCCTGCGTGACGAACACGGGAACCAACTCCCGGGGCTGGCGCAGGTGGTGGCGCTCGGTCCGGACCAGCCCCAATCCCTGTAGGAGCCAGTTGGAATACTCGCAATGGCCGACCTTCTCGGTGCGTAGCTAAAAAATGTTCCGCGCTCGTGACGAACACGGCGAAGATCAGCAGGAGTTTTGGGTGGAGCGACGCAAGTTGCCGAAGCTCAGTGCCTCGACTTTCTATGTGAAGCGGGAGGAGACCCTTGAGGACATTGGATTCGCGCCGGGAGTGCGCGAGATTTGTCGGCCGCTTTACGCGGATAGTGCGAAGGGAGGTCACCTCGGGATCGACTCTTCGATCATTGAAGCCAACGCCTCTCTTCGCGAGTTGCAGCATAGCAACACCGAGGAGGCCTATTGGGAGTATGTGAAGCGCCTGGCGGCGGAGGCCGGCATCGATCCCGATGATCCGAAAGCGGTACGGCGCTTCGACAAGAAGCGTCCCGGACGCAAGACCAGCAACAAGGAGTGAGTCAAGGCCCTACTTCGAAAACGCGGCGAGTTCATTGAGCGATCACTTTGTCATGTGCTGGATCAGGGCGGCATGCGCCGAGCGACGTTGCGAGGTTCTGTCCGCTTATCGGGGGCAGCCTGCGGGACCTCTTCAATTACGCGCGGGCCAATCACACCGCCGTGTTCCGCCAGGCCGTGAAGAATCGCCGCATGGGATTCACCCAGGCCGAGACGCGCGACTACCTGGAAGCCGCGCTGTGCCAGGCGGAGGGATTCTAAGAAGGTGCGGGACGACTCTTGGGGCGGGGAGGATCTCGCCCCGGCCCCAGGGCCACCAGGGCATGTAGCGGCGGCTCCCT
>CAUZKZ010000201.1:0-9342 GCA_963580345.1 Verrucomicrobiia bacterium
CAGCCCCGCCTCCTTCAGTTCTTCCAAGGTGCGGGCCAGGTTCGTGACCCGCATGAAACGCACGTGATCGGCCGCTCCCACCGAGATGCGACGCACCGCTTCCGTGATGCCCACGGCGCGGTCCTTCGGCGCGATCACGAGGTCCACCCCGGCCCCATCCGCGCTGCGCAATATGGCGCCCAGGTTGTGCGGATCCTGGACCCCGTCGAGGACCAGCACGAAGGGGCAATCGGTTCCCGCCAGGAGATCGCGCAGGTCGCCCTCGCGCGTGACCCGGGGTCCTCCCCGCTCCGCACTGTGCCGGTTCGGCCGGCCTCCGGGTCTGGGCTTCTCGCGCGCCATCTCTGCGGTGAGTACAAAGATCGGACCAGTCAGACAAGTCCGACTGGTCCGAGAATCAAGACCAGCAAATGGCGCCTAGGCCGTCTCGGCCTCCGGGGGCGCCTCCTCGACCTGCGGTTCGGGTTCCTCCACCGTGAACTCGATCTCGACATCGCGGTGGGTATCAAATCCGGTTCCGGCCGGGATGAGATGACCCATAATGACGTTTTCCTTGAACCCTTTCAGGTAGTCGACCTTGCCGAGGGTAGCTGCGTCGGTGAGCACCCGCGTGGTGTCCTGGAAGGATGCGGCCGAAATGAAGGACTCCGTTTCCAGCGATGCCTTCGTGATTCCGAGAAGGACCGGCTCGGCTTCGGCCGGCTTGCCCCCCTGCTCGATCATCGTCTCGTTGGCCTTCTTGAAGGTCTGGCGCTCGACCTGGTCACCCCACAGGAAATCCGTATCTCCGGGGTCGCTGATCTTCACCTTCCGCAGCATCTGCCGGATGATGATTTCGATGTGCTTGTCGTTGATCTCCACGCCCTGGGCGCGGTAGACCGACTGCACTTCGTTCACGAGGTGCTCCTGAAGTTCCTGCACACCGCAGGCCTCCAGGAGGTCTTCCGGCGCTACCGGTCCTTCCGTGATCTGGTCGCCCCGGGCCACGGTGTCACCTTCCGCGATGATCATGTGGCGGCCCATCGGGACGAGGTGGTCCACGGACTCCCCGGATTCCTCCTCGGTCACGATCACTTTTTTCTTCCCGCGGACGTTGGCGCCGAAGGAGATCACTCCGTCGATCTTGGCGATCACGCAGGCGTCCTTGGGACGGCGGGCCTCGAAGAGCTCCGCCACCCGCGGCAGACCACCGGTGATATCCTTGGTCTTTGCGACCTTCCGCGGGGTCCGGGCGAGGAGGGCCCCGCCGGTAACCTTCTGCTTCTCCTTCACCGAGAGGTGCGCACCGACCGGAATCGAGTAGCTCGCCAGCACTTCGCCCGAACCGGCATCCACGATCACCACCTGCGGGTGAAGGTCCTCCTTGTGCTCGGTCACAGTCATTCCTTTCTTGCCGGTCTCCTTGTCCTTCTCGGTCTGCACCGTGATCCCGGGGATCATGTCGCGGAATTCCACCGCCCCCGGCTTCTCGGTAATGATCGGCACACTGTGCGGGTCCCAGGTTGCAACCTGGTCGCCCTTTTGGGCCTCACCCCCGTCCTCCACGTAGAGGATCGATCCGATGACGATCTTGTGGGACTCCAGCTCGAGGCCTTTGTCGCTCCGGATCGAGATGGAACCGTTCTTATTGAGGACGACGTGGTTGCCATCGACGTCTTTCACGACCCGGAGTTCCTGGTAGACGACGATGCCTGACTTGGGACCTTTCGGCGATTTGTTCTGCGACAGCGCCTCAATGAACGGTTGCTTGTTGGCGCCGATCGCCACTCCGCCGGAGTGGAAGGTCCGCATCGTGAGCTGGGTCCCGGGTTCCCCGATCGACTGCGCCGCGATGATCCCGACCGCCTCGCCGATCTTGGTCACCACTCCCGTCGCGAGGTTCAGGCCGTAACACTTCCGGCAGCAACCACGCTCCGACTCGCATGTCAGCGCAGAGCGGATCTTGAGCCGCTCGTGCCCGATGTCCTCGATACGATTCGACTTCTCCTCGTTGATGAGTTCGTTGACGCTCACGATCAGCTCTCCCGAGACGGGATCGGTGATCTTTTCGCAGGAGACCCGTCCGAAGATGCGCGTCGCGAGCGAAGCGGACTCCTCGTCGCCGGAGTAAATGGCGTGCACCGTGAGGCCCTGCACCGTGCCGCAATCTTCCTGCGTCACGATCACGTCCTGGGAGACATCCACCAGCTTGCGGGTCATGTAGCCCGAGTCGGCGGTCTTCAGGGCGGTATCGGCGAGTCCCTTCCGGGCCCCGTGGGTGGAGATGAAGTACTCAAGCACCGAGAGACCTTCGCGGAAGTTCGAAGTAATGGGGCGCTCGATAATCTCCCCCGAAGGCTTGGCCATCAGGCCACGCATCCCGGAGAGCTGCTTGATCTGGTTCTTATTGCCTCGCGCACCGGATTCAACCATCATGAAGAGCGGGTTGGCCATCTCCTGGCCCTCGTTGTATTCCAACTTGCGGAAGAGGACATTGGCAATGTTGTCCGTGGCGCGGGTCCAGATATCGACGACCTTCTGGTAGCGTTCGCCGTTGGTGATGACGCCGTTGCGGTAGTGCTTCGACACCTTCTCGATCTCGTCGTAGGCCTTCCTGATCTCGGACTCCTTTTCCTCCGGAATCACCATGTCGACGATTCCGATCGAACATCCGGAGCGGGTTGCCTCGCGAAAGCCGAGGTCTTTCAGGGCGTCGAGCGTCTTGACCGTATCGGACTGTCCGGCGACCTGGTAGCAACGCCAGATAATGTTACCGATCTCTTTCTTGCTGACCGTCTCGTTGATGAATCCGAGCCCCTCGGGCCAGATCTCGTTGAAACGGACCCGGCCGGGCGATGTGATGAGCATCTTCTGCTCCTTTTCACCGAAGATCGTGTCCTTCCCGTGATCGGGATTGCGAAGCCGGATCCAGCCGTGGTAGTTCACCTTGCGGGATGCCAGCGCGAACTCGACCTCGGTCGGATTTTCAAAGGTCGGGATGGATGCTTTTTCTCCCGGACGGGACCCCGCACGGGTGTAGGTGAGGTAATAGGTCCCGAGAATGATGTCCTGCGAAGGCGTCGTGATCGGACGTCCACTCGCGGGGGAGAAGATGTTGTTGGGCGCCAGCATCAGCTGCCGCGTTTCCATCTGCGCTTCCACCGAGAGCGGAACGTGCACCGCCATCTGGTCTCCGTCGAAATCCGCGTTGTAGGCGGTACAGGTCAGGGGGTGGAGGCGAATGGCGGAACCCTCGATGAGGACCGGCTCGAATGCCTGAATGGAAAGGCGGTGCAGGGTCGGTGCCCGGTTCAGCATGACCGGGTGCCCGCGCGTCACCTCCTCCAGGATGTCCCACACCTCCGTGGTCTTGCGATCGATCATCTTTTTCGCCGAGCGCACCGTGTGGCAGTAGCCCAATTCCTTGAGCCGGCGGATGATGAAGGGCTCGAAGAGCGCCAGCGCCATCTTCTTGGGAAGTCCGCACTGGTGGAGCTTCAGCTCCGGACCGATCACAATCACGGAACGGCCCGAGTAATCGACCCGCTTGCCGAGGAGGTTCTGGCGGAATCGCCCGCCCTTCCCTTTCAGCATGTCGGAGAGGGACTTGAGCGGGCGGTTACCTGCACCGGTAACGGCGCGGCCGTGACGGCCATTGTCGTAGAGGGCGTCCACCGCCTCCTGCAACATGCGTTTCTCGTTCCGGATGATGACCTCCGGGGTCTTGAGCTGCAGGAGGTTCTTGAGGCGATTGTTCCGATTGATGACCCGGCGGTAGAGATCGTTCAGGTCGGAAGTCGCAAAGCGACCGCCTTCCAAGGGAACGAGGGGGCGCAGGTCGGGGGGGATGACCGGCAGAACCGTCATGATCATCCACTCCGGACGGGTGGTCGACCCCCTGAAGCCCTGTGCCAGCTTGAGACGCTTGGCGAGCTTCTTGCGGGTCTGTTTCGAACGGGTGTTTTCCATCGCCTCCTCGAGCTCCACGATGATGTCGTCGAGGCTGCATTGGCTGAGCAGATCGCGAATGGCCTCCGCGCCCATGCCGGCCCGGAAGCTGTCCTCGCCGTAGTCCTCTTCCGCGTCGCGGAGTTCCGACTCGGTCAGAAGCTGCCCTTTTTCGAGCGGCGTCTTTCCGGTGTCGGTCACCATGTAGTCCTCATAGTAGATGACGCGTTCGAGCTGGCGGGCGCTCATGTCGAGCATGAGACCGATGCGGCTCGGCATGCACTTGTAGAACCAGATGTGGCTGACCGGCACGGCCAGCTCGATGTGTCCCATCCTTTCCCGGCGCACGCGTGAGAGGGTCACTTCCACGCCGCAACGGTCGCAGATAACGCCCTTGTGCTTGATGCGCTTGTACTTTCCGCAGGCGCATTCCCAATCGCGGGTCGGTCCGAAGATCCGCTCGCAGAATAGGCCGCCCTTCTCCGGTTTGAAGGTCCGGTAATTGATGGTTTCCGGATTTTTCACTTCGCCGCGGCTCCAGGATCGGATGACCTCCGGCGAGGCGACCGCGATGGACACCTGGTCAAAGGCTTCCGGCTTTTCGTCCACCCCGTAAAGTTCGCGCAAATTTGTTTCAACACTCATGATTTCGTAAAGTAGTCAGGATTCGGTTCGGGGGTGCGGATTAGATGGTGAGATCATCGAGGTTGAAATCGCCCCCCTCGCCCGCCACGGCACCGCGGCGGCCGGGCTTGACGTCCAGGCCCAGGGACTGCATTTCCTTGATCAACACATTGAAGGACTCCGGCGTGCCGGCCTCCAGGGAGTTGTCGCCCTTGACGATCGCTTCGTAGATTCGCGTGCGGCCCTGCACGTCGTCGGACTTCACAGTGAGGAGTTCCTGCAGCGTGTAGGCTGCGCCGTAGGCTTCCAGGGCCCACACCTCCATCTCCCCGAAGCGCTGACCGCCGTACTGGGCCTTGCCGCCCAGCGGCTGCTGGGTGACGAGGCTGTAAGGGCCCACCGCCCGGGCGTGAATCTTGTCCGCCACAAGGTGGCCGAGCTTCAGCATGTAGATCTGCCCCACCACCACGGGCTGGTGGAAGGCTTCTCCGCTGCGCCCGTCGTAGAGCGTGCTCTTGCCGCCGACCGATCCGTCCTTGCCGTCGCCGATCCAGGTAAATCCCTCGACCTTCTTGGCCTCCGTCATGTACTCCCAAATGATCTTCTCCGGAATACCGTCGAAAATCGGCGTGGCCACGGTGAAGCCGAGGGCCTTGGCCGCCACGCCGAGGTGGGTCTCGAGAACCTGCCCCACGTTCATGCGGGAGGGAACCCCGAGCGGGTTGAGGCAGATATCGACCGGCGTTCCATCATCCAGGAACGGCATGTCCTCCTCCGGGACAATCACGGCCACCACCCCCTTGTTCCCGTGGCGTCCGGCCATCTTGTCACCGACCGAAAGCTTCCGCTTGGCGCTCACGAAGACCTTCACCTCCTTGATCACCCCCGGATCGATCTCGTCGCCGCTCTCGATCTGGTCGAGCCGGCGCTCCCGGTCGGTATCGAGTTCGCCGAAGCGCCCTTCAAAGGCCGAGATGATTTCGAGGATCTTGTTCCGGATCGGGCTGGGATCGATTTCGATGTGATCGTGGACCGCCGCAAGCTTGCGGAGCAGCGTCTTGGTGATCTTGCGGTTGGCGGGAATGATGATCTCACCGCTTTGCGCATTCATCACGTCGAGGGGGATTTTCTCCCCGAGAAGAATGTCGGAAAGCTTTTCGGTGAGCTGATCCGTGAGCTGATCCTTCTTCTTCTTGTAGTCGTCGTTGATCTTCTTGAGTTGCTTCTTCGTCTCGGCGGGATTGACGTCATCCGCCTTCCGCCTGGCGAGGCCGTGGGTCGAGATCCGGATGTCCTGCACGATTCCGGTGCACCCGGAGGGAACCCGCAGCGAAGTATCCTTCACGTCCGCGGCTTTCTCGCCGAAAATGGCGCGCAGCAACCGTTCTTCGGGAGCTAGCTCCGTTTCGCTTTTCGGCGTGATCTTGCCGACCAGGATGTCGCCGGGCCTTACTTCCGCTCCGATTCGGACGATTCCGTCGTGGTCGAGGTTCTTGAGGGCCTCTTCCCCGACGTTCGGGATGTCCCGCGTAATTTCCTCCGGTCCGAGCTTGGTGTCCCGGGCCGCCACTTCGAACTCGCTGATGTGGATCGAGGTGTAGGTGTCCTGCTTGACGAGGCGCTCCGAGATGACGATGGCGTCCTCGAAATTGTATCCGTTCCAGGGCATGAAGGCCACCAGCACGTTCCGGCCCAGGGCGAGCTCGCCATTCTCGGTATTCGGACCGTCCGCGATGATCTGCCCGTTCTTGACCCGGTCGCCGGAGTTTACCAGCGGCTTCTGGTTGATACAGGTTCCTGCGTTCGATCGCATGAACTTCCGCAGGGGATACACGAAGATCCCCTTCTCGGGCTTCGTCTTGACGGACTCCGGGTCGCTCAGGAAGCGCTCGTCGGAGACCGGCAAGGCGCCGTCCTTGGTGGTCACGATAAACTCCGCGGTGGAAGCTGCCACCACGCCATCGGCTTCCGCGACCACCACCGCACGGGAGTCACGGGCCGCCTTTTCTTCCAGGCCGGTTCCCACGAAGGGAGCCTCCGATACCAAGAGGGGCACGCCCTGGCGCTGCATGTTCGAGCCCATCAGAGCCCGGTTGGCGTCATCGTGCTCCAGGAACGGAATCAGGCCCGCCGCCACCGAAACGAGCTGCTTCGGCGAAACGTCCATATACTCCACCTTCTCGGGTTCCATCTCGAGGAACTCCCCGCGCTCACGGGCCGTGACCCGCTTGCTCAGAAACTTTCCGGTCTTGTCGATCGGGTTGTTGGCCTGTGCGATGATGAAGGTTTCCTCCTGGTCGGCGGTGACGTACTCGATCTGGTTGGTGACCTTCCCGTTCTTGACCTTGCGATAGGGCGTCTCGATGAACCCGAACTCGTTGATCCGGGCGTAGGTGCACATCGAGTTGATGAGACCGATGTTGGGACCTTCCGGCGTTTCGATCGGGCAGATCCGGCCGTAGTGCGAGGGGTGCACGTCCCGCACCTCGAAGCCGGCCCGGTCGCGGTTCAGGCCTCCCGGTCCCAGCGCGGAGAGCCGGCGCTTGTGCGTCAACTCCGCCAGTGGGTTGGTCTGATCCATGAACTGGCTGAGCTGGCTGCGGCCGAAGAAGTCACGCACCACGGCGCTGAGTGCCTTCGGGTTGATGAGCTTCTGCGGCGTCATGCCCTCGATGTTCACGTCGAAGAGAGTCATGCGCTCCTTCACGAGACGTTCGGTGCGCGCCAGACCGACGCGGCACTGGTTGGCGAGCAGCTCGCCCACCGCGCGCACCCGGCGGCTGCCGAGGTGGTCGATGTCGTCGATCATGCCTTCGCCCTTCTTGAGGCGGAGAAGGTACTTCACGGCGGCGAGGAAATCCTCCGCCACCATGATGCGCTCCCCGGGATCGACTTTGATCTGGAGCTTCTGGTTGATCTTGTAACGACCCACACGGGTGAGGTCGTACTTCTTCGGATCGAAGAAGAGGCGCTTGAGGAGGGCACGGGCATTGGAAGCTGTGGGCGGATCGCCGGGACGCAGCTTCTTGTAGATGTCCTTCAGGGCGCTCTCCTCGTCGTCGGCTGGGTCCTTGCGGAGCGACTTGAGGAGAATCTCGTCGTCGCGGGAGTCGATCACCTCGATGGTCTTGATCTTGAGCGCCAGGAGCTGGCGGACCACCCCGATCGTGAGCGGATCGTAGGCGCGTGCCACCACCAGTTCGCCGTCCTTGATGTCTTCAAAGAGGACCATGGGGCTCAGCTGTTCCTCGTCCATCGACTCGCTGAGCTTGAGCTTCTTGACATTGTAAAACTGCTCGATCAGTTTGCGCTCGCTCGGGTAGCCCAGGGCGCGCAGGAAGGTGGTGGCGAGGAACTTGCGCCGGCGCCGGCGCCGGTCGAGGTAAACGTAGAGCAGGTCGTTGGTGTCGAACTGCACTTCCAGCCATGACCCGCGGTCCGGGATGATCCGGAAGGAGTGCAGGATCTTGCCGTTCAGGTGGATCGACTTCTCGAAACAGATTCCCGGCGAGCGGTGGAGCTGCGAGACGATCACGCGCTCGGCCCCGTTGATGACGAAAGTGCCGCGTCGGGTCATCATGGGAAGCTCGCCCATGTAGACGCGTTCTTTCTTGGTGCCGGTCTCGTCCTTCAATTTGAAGGTGACGTAGAGCGCGGCGCTGAAGGTCTCACCCGAACGCAAGGCGTCGAGGGCCGTCATTTTCGGGTCCTCGATGTCGTAGGAGATGAAATCCAGCTCGATGGTTTCGTCGTAGCTGGTGATGGGGAATACTTCCTTGAAGACGGCTTGCAGACCGGTTTCGGTCCGCTGGGATGGTGCGATGTTTTTCTGCAGAAAGTCTTCGTAGGATTTGCTCTGAACCTCGATGAGGTTGGGCGGCTCAATAACTTCTTCGATGTTTCCGAAGTACCGGCGATCAGCCATGGTGTCTCTATCGGTTAGTTGGATTGACGCCTGACCTTTCGGCAGGCGGAATTGTGGGGTCTCAGGGCGGGGACGGGTCCCCTATGTCGATTGGCTCGGAACAGCTGCTCCGACTTCAGGCCTCGTTTTCTCTGGATGCAAAACCTGAAGTCGAACCAGGCTCTCCCAGCCGGCCTCCCGCGGGGGCGGAAGGACCGGCCGGAGAAAAGCCGGATTACTTGAGTTCGACCGTCGCGCCGGCCTCCGTCAGCTTGGCCTTGGCCACCTCGGCGTCGTCCTTGGGGGCACCCTCCAACACGTTGACCGGGGCGCTCTCGACGAGCTTCTTGGCATCCGCGAGGCCGAGTCCGCTGGCAACTTCGCGCACCACCTTGATGACGGCGATCTTGTTGGGCCCGATACTCTCGAGAGAGACGTCGAAGTTGGTTTTCTCTACGGCAGCCTCGGACTCTGCGGGAGCAGCGGCCATGACGGCGGCAGCGGGAGCGGCGGCACTCACGCCCCACTCGTCTTCAAGTTTCTTTACGAGTTCGGAAGCTTCCAGGACGGTAAGCTTGCCGAGTTCATCTGCGATTTTTTCGATATCAGCCATGGTATTTGTTTTTCGGTGTCGTCGTGTACGGAGCTCCGTGTCGTTTAAGGCAGCCAGCCGGCCACCCGACGAGGAACCATCTGTGTTTGCAGGCCGCGACCGCCGGGGCGGATGCCGCCATCCAATTAAAGTATCATTCTCATTCTCCTTCTCCTTCGCCTTCGTACTTGGCCTTGAGGACGCGCGCCAGGGAGGTCCCCGGCTCGTTGAGGACCCGGGCGATCCTCGTCCCGGGCTGGTTGATCACGTTGAGGAGCGTGGCGAGCAGGACCTC
>CAUZKZ010000202.1:0-9332 GCA_963580345.1 Verrucomicrobiia bacterium
ACGATAGCCCGCCGACCAGGTCGCGCCGAGATCCTATCGATGGGGATTGGTCGGGTGCTTACCCCCTCGCACCGCCCTCCTGCTTTTCCTCGCACCGGCCCTCCTCTCTGCGGCTCCCAGCGGTCCGCTCCCAAAACCACCCCCTGGTCTCCCGAGCAATCTCGCCCAGGTCGCGCTGACCCTTGCGGAGATCTCCTGGGACTTCGGGGACGTCGCACCCTTCGACTGGCGCAAGGAACTCACCTCCTCCGATCCCACCGCCACCTTCAAACTGCGCTGGCGTTACTCCGGCCCGCCCATCGACGCGGCTTGCCTCACTATTAGCAATACTCTCGGCACTCCGCTCGGCGATGTGGACTTGCCGCTCGGCCCCGTCTTTGGGGATGGCTTCCGCTACAATGACATCAGAATCGGTGATCTCCCTGCCCTGCCCACAATCCAACTTCGGGTCGTGGTGAAGGACACCGCCGGCGCGAGCATCGGTTCACCCTCCAACAGCGTCCAGATCTCCGCTGAGTCGCCGCCCGATCCCTTCCTCTACACGCCCCTCTACATCAACGGCGTGGTCCAGGACACGGGCGTTCCGGGAATCGCGGGATCGATCTGGTGCGCCGAGACGCGCCGCGAACAAACCTGGACCGCCGGCGTGCGGCGCTTCGACGGAGGAGCCGGGCCGATCGCCTCGAGCGACCGTTGGCATATCGGTTCCAACACCAAGGCCTTCACCTGCACCCTCCTCGCCCTCCTCATTCAGAACGGCACCCCCCTCCCCGGCGGCGGCGGTGTTCTCGTCTGGGATACCCGCCTCTCCGCCGTCTTCCCGGAGTGGGGCGCCACCATGCATCCGCGATTCATCAACACCACCCTGCGTCACCTCGCCTGCCATCGCTCCGGGCTGCGCATGACCGGCTCCGAGGATGCCGAGACGCGCCAAACCGGTGCCGGAACTCTCAACGCAGACCCCCGCGCCGGCCGCCGTTCCATGGCAAAGCGTCTCCTCGATCGCGACCACACCGAAGATGACGGCAATGGGAACCAGGTCAGCACCACTCCCGGCACAAAGTGGCTCTACGGCAGCGGCAACTACCTGATTCTCGGAGCGGTCATCGAGCAGTTTACCGGGTTGACCTACGAAAACGCCATGCAGACCCTGCTCCTCGGCCCCCTTGGGATCACCACCGCGGGTTTTGGAATGCCCACCGACGTCAGTGCCTTCCAGCCCCACGGTCACTATCGAGAGGTGCTGTTCGGACACGCCATGAAGCGCAACAATCGCCCCCTCCAGCCGATCTGGAATGCTGCCGGAGGGCTCTACCTCAGCCAGGCCGATTGGCTCAGGTTCTGCCGCCTCCATCTCGACGGCAGCGAGGGCGGAGTCACGCTTTTCTTTGGAACCCTCAATGACCTGCACACCCCGCATCCCCGGCAGTTTCCGGCCCAGGACCCCAGTGGCGCTGACATGCTCTATGGATTCGGCTGGATCCACTACGACGATCCCAAGGGCTCCGCCAACCGGGTCCTCACTCACGATGGAACCTACTTTCGCTTCTACGCCCGCCACTCCGTCCACCTCGACCAGGGATTCGCCGTTGTCTCCGCTACCAACATCGACCGGGGATATGGCTACGGCGACCGCGCCATCAATTTCCTCCACAATCACCTCATCGAAAAGACCAAGGCCAAGATCGAAGGCGCTGAAGCCACGGCTGGTCTCCTCCTCGCCGGCAGCTTCGGCAGCACCGGGATCGTGCGGTCTCCGGGAGACAGCCAGGACCGCCTCCTTGATCATCTCGCGCCCAATCCCGATCCGGATCCCGATCCCTTCTTCACCTTCGGCGGCGACTTCCTGCTCGCGCCGCTTCGGCAAAATGACGAATACGATCGTACTCTCGGCGAATACTTCCGGGCTCCGCAGATTCTCTCCTTCACCCCGGGCAACGCCGGTCTCTACAACCTGTGCTTCTCCGGCCAGGAGGGATTTCTTTACGAGATCTACCACAGCTCCGACCCGGAACAGATCACCTGGCGCTTTCTCCAGCGCGCTACCGGCGAGGGCTCCGAAAGGGAAGCCACCATCCGCCCCACCCCCGGCGCCCGCACCGAGCTCTACCAGGTCCGCGAAGTCGAACCCTGAGGTTCTTTGGAGTTTGCCCCGGGGTTCTCCACGGTGAAGACGATCACCCGAACAACCCAAAGATCTCCTCTTCGCTCAAGCTCGACGCCCCGGTGGGCAGCTCCGCGTCCAGGGTCGCCGCAATCAGTTTCTTCTTCCGTTCCTGGAGCGCTAGGATCTTCTCTTCCACCGTGTGGCGTGTGATCAACTTGTAGGAGGTCACGACCCGCTCCTGGCCGATGCGGTGGGCGCGGTCGGTGGCCTGGGCCTCCACCGCCGGGTTCCACCACGGGTCGATGTGAATCACGGTGTCCGCCCCGGTCAGGTTGAGTCCCACCCCCCCGGCCTTCAGGCTGATGAGAAAGACCGGGATGTCCGGGGAACTCTGAAAACGCTCCACAACCTGCCCGCGATTCTTCGTCTGCCCGTCGAGGTAGCAGAACTCGAGCCCGTTCTCCGCCAGCATCGGGACCGTGCCTTGCAGCATCTGCACGAACTGGCTGAAGACCAGCACCCGGTGCCCGCCCTCCGCCGCCTCCAGCAGGAGACTCTCCAACTCCCTCAGCTTGACCGAGCCATCCTCCCCGGATTCGTCCCGCAGATCGAGCAGCCGCAGGTCGCAGCACGCTTGCCGCAGGCGCAGCAACGCGGTCAGCGCCAGCATTCTCTTCCGTCCTCCTTCCGCATCGAAAACCATGCGGCGGCTTTCGGACAAGATCGTCTCGTAGACCTTCCGCTGCCGGGGGGTAAGCTCGCAGTAGCGCACCTGTTCGATCCGGTCCGGCAAATCCGCCGCGACGTCCCGTTTGAGCCGCCGTTTCACCACCGGCTTCAACCGTCGCGCCAACCGGCGCTGCACCTCCGGGACACCACCCCCGGCGAGCGGCTTCTCGAAGCGCTCCGTAAACCGCGCCCGCTCCCCGAGGTAGCCGGGCATCACGAAGTTCATGATCGACCACAAATCCTTCACCGAGTTCTCGATCGGCGTGCCCGTCAAGGCAAAGCGATGCCGCCCCGGCAGTCGGTAGGCCGCCTTGGAAACCTGCGCCGCCGGGTTCTTGATCTGCTGCGCCTCGTCCAGCACCACCACCTCGAATTCGCGTTCCCGGTAGAGATCGAGATCGAGACGCAGGAGCGCGTAGCTGGTCACGAGCAGATCGGCGTCCCCGTGCGCGGCGAGCACCTCTTTCCGCTTCGGACCTTCGATCGCAATCGCTTCCAGTTCCGGCACGAACCTTTCCGCTTCCGCCATCCAGTTGTAAATCAACGAGGAGGGACACACCACCAGGGAAGGTCCCCCGCGCGCTTTCAGGAATGCCAGCGTCTGCAGCGTCTTCCCCAACCCCATGTCGTCCGCCAGGATGCCCCCCATTTCCAACTCCGCGAGATTCCACAACCACTCCACCCCTTCCCGCTGGTAAGGCCTCAGGACCTCCGCCAAGCTTCCAAGATCAGGTCCTTCTCCCTTGCGTTGCTTCGCCCTGCTCTCATTGGTCGTCTCCACTCCCAGCTCCCTCGCCGCCTGCCGCAGATACGCCCCCTGCCGGTGATCGATTCGGAACACGCCCGGCTCGGCCTGCCTCGGATCGCAGTCCGCGATCGTCTCGCTCACGTTCCCGTGCAGTCCTGGATCGAGCACCGCCACTCTCCCGCCACCGAGGGCCCGGTCGTTGCGGCCCATCTGGAGCATGCGCTGGATCTCCTCCCGCCTCACCTCCACCCCGTCGCCGGTCCGATACTCCACCTCCACCGCAAGCCAATCTTCTCCGCTTCCCTGAAAGTCGAAGACCGGTGCGATGGGCACCACGTCCTTCGCAAATTCCGAAAAGCGGTCCCCCTTCACGATCGTCCATTCCGGATCGAGCCGCGCCAGCCCGTGCGCGTAAAATTGGAGGATGGACTGCTCGCCCCTCAGCGTGAACTCCCCGCGTCGTCCGGGTCCCTCGAATCCCCACTGGCGCAGGGCATCTTCCGCGGCACGTTCCAGGTCCGGACTGGCCAGGACCTTCCTTCCGTCCTCGCCCGGCATCACTTCCGCCTCCTTCTCCCCCGCCTTCCGGCGATGCGTCCCATAGCGAAAGACCATCCGCGCCTCGACGTGACGGAGCGATCCCTCCAGGACCACCTCCACCTCCGGTCGGGCCGGCTGCGGCAGCCCCGCCATCACCTCCTCGTCGAGTTCGAACCACTGATCCAGCCGCGCCAGGGCGGCCGGCGCCTCCACCGGGTTCACGGCGGCCCCCGGGCCGAAGATTCCCTGCCACCGGTCCGGCACCCCCGACGCCACCGGGCGAAAAGTGGTCCCTGCCAGCGCCCAGGCCTCGCCACCCTCCACCAGCGGCGCCACCTCCCCCGGCCAATCCACCCCCAGGCGCTCCTTTTTCGCGACGAGCCGCGGCCGAAGCGGTGAGAGCGAAACCGCGGCCGCCTCCTTCTTGCCAAATGCCACTCGCGGATGCCCTGCCAGCGCCTCCAGCAGGGACAGAAATTCCGCCCGCCCCAGCGTCATCACCCCCGGCGGCTTCCCGGGGAACATCCGCTTCAGTGCCGCCAACAACACCGCATCCCGTTCCTCCACACAGAGCGTCCACTCCTTCCCCCACTCCGACAGCAACTGCTCGTCCCCCTCCCACTCCACTCCAATTCCCACCATCATCTGCCCCCGCTCCCACGACGGCCCCACCTTCAGGGGCAACATCACCCGGCACTGCGCCACGTTCGCATCCTCACTGAATTCCTCCGTCACCCCCGGCCAAAGATCCTCCACCCCCTCCGCTTCCCCTCCCGCCGTGGAGTGCAACGAAGACGGATCCCTCTGCCCCTCCGGATTCGCCGCCGGATCGATCACCTCCAACCCCACCGCAATGGCATGCGCACACACCCGCCCGTCCCGCCGCGCCATGAAGCAGGTGCACTTGTTCTCCATGTGCGTGCGGGAAACGATCTCCATGCGCACCTTCTGCGGCTTCCCCCCGATCGACACCACGCCTGCCAGCACGCCATGTTCGTAGGTCGCCGCCCGCACCAGTCCGCTGCGGTGCATCTCGCGCGCCGCCTTCATCTCCTTCCATCCCCCCGCGTCCATCAGAAGGTCCCGCGTCAGCTCCAATTCACTCATCCCCTCCCGTCCCCTCGGGGCTCGCGTTCTCTGGTTCCTGGGTGACCGGGTGGTCGAGTCCTCCCGCTCATCCCTCCTCCTTCGACGGTGGAAATTTCAGGAACGGCCTCATCTTCTTGAGGGTCTTTGGTCCGATCCCGGGCACGCGCCTCAGATCCTCCGCCCGCCGAAAGCGCTCCGCCTCCCGAGCCTCCATGATGTCAATGGCCCGCTTTTCGCCGATCCCCGGCAGGCGCATCAATTCATCGCGCGCCGCCTTGTTCGGATCGACCGAATTCTTCGCCAGCGGCGCCTCCTTGGCCTTCTCCTCTTCCTCCTGCGCCCGCTCCACCCGCCGCTCCCCGGGTAACGATTTCCAGTTCGTCAAGTTCCACGCGCCGACCCGCTTCGACGCCGCCGCCAATTCGTCGTCCTGCAACCGCTGCTTGTACTCCTCCTGGGAAACGCCCACCTCCCTCGCCCGCGTCACCCCGAACGCCCGCGCCAGTCCCTCCTTCACCAGGAGCTCTCCCAGGTCCCGTCCCTCCGCTTCCGTGATGAAGCCGTAGTAGCGCTTGAAGGCCGGATCCCCCCGGCCATCCGCCCATGCGGTGTGGACCTTAAAGGGCTTTCGAAGCAGTTCCCTCACCCGTTCCGTGGCCCGCTTCCCAAGCTTCTTGGCTTCCACGATCGAGGCCGGTTCACTGCCCCCCGCCTTGGCGATTCCAAAGTAGCGCCGCTGGGCCCGCAGGCGGCGCTTATCGGTCTCTTCGCGGTCCGAGGTCTCGAAGCAGTCCACCCCGTAGAGCCGGATCGTGTAGTTCTTCCCGTCCGGAAACTTCACCGAGAAGCTGTCACCATCACCCCACGGCGTCGGTATCAATTCGCACCCGGGAAATGACTGCAGCCCCGTCTCGGCATTGACCCGCGCCCGCGGAGGCTGCCCGCAACACGCTGCCACGCAACCCGCCAGCCAAAGTGCTCTCGCCAGGATCCTTCGCACAAGCGAATCCTATACGCCTTCCCACCAGCGGGAATCCAGAAATTCCAGCGTCCCCCGTGGCTGCCGCCGCCGGCGGCAGTCGTCGGATCATCAGACTCGCAACGTGCTACCTGCAATAGCCGCCGCCACGGCCGCCGCGGCCGCCGCCACGAAAACCGCCATGACCGCGGTGATGACCACGGTTGCTGTCGGCAATCGCGTATCCCACCACTCCGGCTGCCACTGCAGCCAGCGCCGCGCCTTCCGGGGTGATCACATCGACCGGGCATCCGTAGGAATCGTACATGGTGGTGCAGCTCGTCCCGAGGCCCAGCGCAAGGGCCGCCGCAAGGGGGAATAGTGTCTTCATACTACCCATAAGACTACGCCCCCGCCGGAAAAATTCATGGGGAATCCGGATTATTCCGGAATCGGGATTCGGGCGCCTCCTCCCGCTTCAAACCGCCCAATTTTTCGGTGGCCACCATCTTCGCCCGCGAATCCACGGGTCCCCCGGGATCTAACGCCCCTGCTCGAACAGCCACTTGTGCACCTCCTCATCCCCATAAACCTGCCCCGCAATCCCGTGATTCCCATCCGGGATCTCCTTGTACTTCACATCCGAATTCACCCCCTTCAGGGCCTCCACCATCATCTTGCTGGCGCTCACCGGCACCACCGGATCCTTCGCGCCGTGAAAGACCCACAATGGCACCTTCTTGAATTTCGCAGCCGAGCCCGGATTTCCCCCACCCGCCACCGGGACGCCCGCCGCAAACAGCTTCGGCTCCAACCCCAGCAGGTGAAAAGTCCCGAAGCCCCCCATCGAGTAGCCCGTCAGGTAGATCCGGTTCTCGTCCACCGGCAGCTTCTTCTTCAACTCCTCCACAATCTTCACCACGTTCTCGGCCTTCTTCCCGTTCCAGCCATTCTGGTCGGGATTCTGCGGGGCGATGACGAAACAGGGCCGCCTCCGGTAATTGTCCTCCTTCGTGAAACTGTTCGCCATCCACGGTTCCCCCGGCGACATGACGTCCTGGCCCTTCCCGTGCAGGTACACCACGAGCGGATACCCTTCCCCCTTGGCCCGCCGCAACTTGCGCTCACCATAGAGCCGATACTTCAATTCGTGTCCCTCGGTCCGCTCCCACTCGCCGGTCAGCAATTTCACGAACTCTTCATCCACCTCCCTGCTGTCCTCTCCCGCCGTCCCTTCCTCCTCCTTCTGCTTCACCCACTCCCGGTCCGCCTCCGATAACGTGTCGAGCGCCAGCGTGAAGATCCGCCGGTCCCTCTTGCGCAGGATCGTCACCTTCCCCTCTTCCGATCGAACATACTCCGCCACCAGCGTCTTCGATCCGTCCGCTGTCTTCCACTCCCGCATCTCCGCCCACGCCCCCGGCACCCCCCAAACCAAAGCCATCAACGCGATCCAGATCTTCATCACCCTTCCAGCCTGCCCGCAGCCCTCCCTTGTGCAATCAAATTGCACCCGAATCATTCCCCCATATTCGATCTTCGATGTTCGCCCCATTGGTGATACCCGTTTCGCACCCGCTTCCCGCCGACCGAACCTCGCCCCTCGAATATCGAACATCGCCCACCGCCCAGATGCCCGATCAAGCCATCACCGTCAAATGTCCCGAATGCGGCCAGGAATTCCCCCTCGGAGAAGCCGTCATGGGCAGTGTCCGCGAAGATCTCGCCCGCGAACTCGGGGCCAAGGCCCGCGAGCGCGAAAAGAAGGTCCGCGCCGAGGAGGAGGCTCTCCGCAAACGCCAGGCCGGGCTCGATGACGAAGTCGAGACCAGGCTCAAGCAACAGCTCTCCGGAATTGAAGCCCGCGCCGCCAAAAAGGCCGCCGAAGTCCAGGAAACCCGCCTCCGCACCCTGCAGGAGGAGCTCTCCGAAAAAGACGCCGCCCTCAAGAAAGCCCGCGAGCACGAACTCGAACTCACCCGCCGCGAACGTCGGCTCAAGGACGCCCAGGAACAACAACAGCTCGAACTCGAAAAGAAATTCAATGCCGAACGCGACCGGCTGAAGGAGGAAATCGGCAAACAGGAATCCGAGCGCCAGGCCCTCGCCCAGGCCGAACTGCAGAAAAAACTCACCGATGCCCTCAAGGCCAACGACGACCTCCGCCGCAAACTCCAGCAGGGATCGCAGCAGGCCCAGGGTGAGGTCCTCGAGCTCGACATCGAGAACCGCCTCAAGTCCCTCTTCCCCCTCGACCAGTTCTCGGAAGTCCCCAAGGGCATTCGCGGCGCCGACCTCATCCACACCGTCGCCAACCAGCTCGGCCAGCCCTGCGGATCCATCCTCTACGAAACCAAGCGCACCAAGGCCTGGAGCAAGGACTGGATCCCCAAGCTCAAGAAGGACCTCGTCACCGCCAAGTCCGACGTGGCGGTCCTCATCACCGAATCCCTCCCCGACGGGCTCGACCGCTGCGAGCTGTTAGACGGCGTCTGGGTGGTCCACCTCAGTGCCGTCGTCCCCCTCGTGCATTCCCTCCGCTGGTCCCTCCACCGCATCGCCCGCGCCGCCTCCGCCCAGGAGGGAATCCAGGACAAGCAGGCCCTCCTCTACCGGTACTTCACCGGCAACGAGTTCCGCCACCGCATGGAAACCGTCCTCACCGGGCTACGCACCATGCAGGATGACCTCGAACGCGAAAAACGCGCCCTCACCAAGCACTGGGCCAAACGCGAAAAACAACTCGAGTCCGTCGTCCTCAATCTCACCGGCATGTCCGGCGACATACACGGCATCGCCGGAGGGGAAGTGGGGAAGTTGGAGTCCATCGATGATCTCTCCCCCGATGAAGACTAGTGCATCGTCGTGGAAATAACTTCGCAGCTGCGCGAGGATTTTTCTCCCGAGTTCAAGGCGTGATGAAGGAGCGGAGTGGACTCCGTGACCGAAGAACAACGAAGAAATCGGGGAAAAAGACCGCGACATCCTCCCGCCCGCGTCAGCCATTTTTCCGAACTCTAACAAAAACAGCTGTGCAGGTAATTCTGCGACGCTGCACTAGTGTAGTCCGCCTTACAGATTGACATTTAATCTGAAACTACTATACTTGTAGTATGAGAGTGGCCCAAGTGATCGAGTTGACCGCCAGTCAGCGTGCCAAA
>CAUZKZ010000203.1:0-9287 GCA_963580345.1 Verrucomicrobiia bacterium
GATATCGGTGAACCGCTCGTAGCACAGGGTCGCCCCGGCTGCATTGGTGAGGGGGATCGCCGGGGAGCGCACCCAGGCGTTGGCGTCAAACGCATAATTGTCCGCGAGATTGGTCCCGAAGCAGTTGCTTCCGCTCGGCAGCGGGATGCCGGGGGGCACCGGCCCGACGTTGGTGGGCGCTCCGTGTTCCCAAACCGTGTTGCCGTTCAGGTCATCCTCTCCGGTTGTCCACTGCCCCTGCCCGGACTCGAAGTCGTCCGAGAAGACCGATTCGGGCGGCGCCGCGAAATCCTCCACCACGAAGAGCCGCAACGGATCCGCCGGGAGCGGGAAACTCACCGAGTTCTCCGGTGGAGTGGCCTCGAGGTCCTGGAAACCGCCGAAGATCGGCCAGTCGATCGGCAAGGCGGAGGAGGGATCGGTCTCGCTGCGAACATTGTAGAGCCGCCCGGACTGGCTGTCCCAACGGATCGTCACCTCGTCGCTCGGCGGATCGTGAGAGACCCGGAGCTGCAGCGCGACCGGCGGCGCCACCGCACCGTAGAGTTCGATCTCGTCGATGCAGAGGCCGTGGCTCGAAAGGAGGATGCGCACCCCGGTGGCCTGGATTGATCCGCCGCCGGAGGTGCCGATCTCGTACTGGTGGCGCAGGTACTCCGTGAAGAGCCCGCCGGGGGCGTCGTCGGTCTTGTCCGCATCGCCCAGGTAGCCGAACTCCGCCACCGTGGTCCAGTCGTTGTCGGGGGTATCGGCATCCGGGTTGGCGACCGTGGTGACCTGCAAGGTGTAAGTGCCAATACTGCGGTCGGGCAGTTGGCCGCCGCAACAATCGGCCTCTCCGCCGGGCGGCGCCGCTCCGCCCGGGGTGCCGTTGTCGCGTCCCCACGCGATCGCCGAAATGGAGGTCGGTCCCGGCAGGGCGACCCCCATGAATCCCGGGCTCGGGCCCCCGCCGTTGATGTGACTCCAGGAGTTGCCGTAAAACCCGTCGTTGAGCTTGACCATCTCATGGGGGGGGTCGTGCAGAGACGGGACGTTACTCGCGAAGGGAACCCCTCCGTTGCTCGCCAGCGCCAGGTTGTCCGGCACCACCGCCGGCACGCTGACGTTGTCGTAAAACTCGCCGTCGTTGCCGTCCCAGGTCGCCGTGAACCCGCCCGCAGGCGTGATGGAGAGGGCGGGCGGCGGAGGCGGAATGTAGATATCCTCGTAGATCTCCAATTCGTCGATCGCGGCCCCGTCGGGGGTCAGAACCCGGAGCCCCGTGACCGATACGCTCGAGAAGTTGAATCGGTGGCGGAGGTGCGGATTGGTCGGGGACCCCGCCTCGTAGACGATTTCACCAATCGAGTTCCAGTCTTCATCCGGGGTGTTCTCGTCCGGATTGGCCACGTCGGTGACTTGCACCAGGTAGGTCCCGAGGGAGCGATCGGTCTCCGCGCCGGTATTGTCGCGGCCGAAGGCGAAACTGCTCACGTTGGTCGGAGCCGCCCCGAGGCTCACGCCCGCGAAGCTGTCGGCCGTGTTGCCCACCCAGGCGCTGGCATCGCCAAAGGTCTGGTCGTTCAAACTCCCGATCGTACGCCCCGCCACAACGTCCTTCGCAAAGGCCGTCCCGCCCGCCGCCAGGTTGTTCGCGGCGTCGATCTCACCGCCCTCCTGCACCGGGTTGAGCTTCGGCACCGGCACGTCCCCTTCGGCATACAATTCGAGCTCGTCGATCGCGATATGGGTGTCGGAGGTCTGGATGCGGACCCCGGTGGCCGGGATCGGATCGCCCGCGCCGGTCGACACCGCGTACTGGTGCCGCAGCCAGGGGGTGAACCCACCACCGGGCCCCGAATCCTCCGGTCCGGTGTAGACGAAGGTGCCAATCGTGGTCCAGTCGATTTCGGGCGTGGAGGCATCCGGATCGGCCACGGTCGTGACCTGCAGAATATAGGTCCCGATACTTCTTTTGGTGAGCTGGCCGCCGCAGCAGTCGAATGGCGGAGTTGGGGCACCACCGGGCGTCCCGTTGTCCCGCCCCCAGGCCACCGCCACCAGTTCCACCTCGGCGGTGAAGCCGATTCCCATGAAGAGTCCTCCCTGCCCGTTGATGTGCGACGAGGAGTTTCCGTAAAACCCGTCGTTGAGGTCCGCGACCTGGTGGGGCACGGGGTGTCCGCCCGGGTCATTGGCGGCGAAGGGGGTGCCGGCCATTCCGGCGTGGGCCGGGGAAGGGGCCGGGACAGACACATTATCGTAAAAATCGCCGTCGTTGCCGTCCCAGGTCACGTTGAATCCTCCCGCGGGGATAATCGTGACCTGCGCTCCAGCGGTCTCGATAAGGGCCGTAGAAAGCACGGTGAAAAGGGTAAGCTTTAGAATTGTAAAAGGTTTGATGGGAGAGTTCATGACGAGTTCGGATTTTTAGTTTGAGATTTTCATAAATTTGCTTGCGCGCGGCCCGACAGCTACCTAATGATTTCCCCAATTCGGCGCTCATGTCGATTTAAAAACGACTTAGATATCCTGATCAAATGCGTTCTCGAAACAACCCACTGAACTCAATTCAACCATCATGAAAAAGCTACTTCTCCTCACTTCGCTGGCCACAGTCGCGGCCGTTCCGGTGAGTCAGGCTGCCCTCGCCTCCATCACCCCGGCGGGCGGGCACACCTTCACGCACGACGGCAACGACGGGGACTTCTACGATAATGTCAGCGTCCCGGCACCCTCTCCGACCCACGCGGGCATGGCCGGCACCCCCTTCGCCGCCGATGACCCCGGCAACCATCCCGTTCCCCACGTGGTATCCAACCTGAACGACGGCTTCTATGGCAACTCCTCCTCGCACATCAACGGGAAGGGAGGCCTCAATATGGGAATTCTTCTCCCGGAACATTACTTCATCAGCAGCATCGCCTTCGGACGGGACAACGGGACGCCCGGTGGCGCAATCCCAGCCGACTGCTGCGGCGGCCAGCTAAGAGGTCGCGACAACGACACCTACACCCTGGAGTACACCACCGACGGCGGGGGGTCCTGGACCTCCATCGGAGCCCTCGTTTACGACGGAGTGGCCGGAGATAACGCTCCCGGCGGTACCTTTGACGACCACCTCCGCCACCAGTATGAGGTCGGCGCCCCCGGAGGGGGCCCGATCACCGCCGACGGGGTGCGTATCAGTTTCGGCAGCACCGGCACCGCCATCGACGAGATCGAGATCTACGGATCTCCGGTCCCTGAGCCGTCCGGCCTCGCCCTGCTCGGCCTGGGCGCCTTCGGATTCCTCCTCCGGCGCCGGCGCTAGTACGCCTTAGCTTTAGCAAGCCCATTTTTCAAACGCGGCACCGGTTTCCGGCGCCGCGTTTGTCTGTCGTCCGTCGCCGTCGATCCGGAAACGGATCCCGGGAGGAATCGAAGCAGGTAGCCGGGGATTGAGGAACCCGCAACGCGGGTGACGACATCCCCGGTTCCGAGGCGATTGAAAACCACGACCCCGCGAGGGGTCGCAGTAGCCGCTGTGATTCCTTCGGAATCGGGAATTGTCAATTCGACCAACCCGGGGTCTCCCTTCGATCGACCCCGCGCTACACGCTTTGATCCCTTCGGGATCCCCGGCGGTAAACCTCCTATTCCCGATACCGCTCTCCCCGTTCATACAACGAAATCCGCTTCTCGATCTGCGCCGCGGTCGCTTCGTCCTGCGCATCGCGCGCCATCTCCACCGCCTGCCGCGCCGTCTCAACTGCTTCCTGGAACTGTCCCATCTCGGCCTGCGCCGCCGCCAGGGTGTCGAGAAACCTCGGCTTGAGTTCCTCGCGCACCAGCTGCGTTGCCAACTCCAGCGCCTCCACGCCGTTTCGCACCGCCTCGTCGCGACTGGTGGCCAGAACCCACGCCAGGTTGTTGCGCGCCTGGGTGGACCTCGGCGCCGCCCGCACCACGGCCCGGAAGTAGCCGCTAGCGGCCGCCGCATCGCCCGCCGACTGGGCAATCCTGGCCAGGGCATCCAGCGCGGGCAGATGGTCCGGTTGCAGCTCGACCGCCTTCTCGAATTGCGAGCGCGCCGCCCGCCCCTGACCGAGCTGCTGGTGACAGACCCCGGCCGCATAGTGAGCCGCCGCGTCCGTTGGTTCGAGCACGATGAGTTGCGTGAATTGCGCCAATGCCTCCTGCCATTGCGCCCGCTTTGCGTGGAGACTTCCGAGTCCGCGGCGCGCCCGGGCATAGTCCGGCCGATTGCGCAGCGCCTCCTGGTAATAGTGGACCGCCAGGTCCAGCTCCCCCCGGCTCTCGTCGTGTTCGGCGTAGTTGAAGAACAACTTCGCATCGATCTTCGCCGCGCTGCGCGCGATCGATTCGTGTTCGATGAACCGCCCCGGGAGCATCGCGGCCCGCACCCATCTCTCCCGCCGCGTCCCCTCCGAATGCGCCACGTCCGCCAGGAGCGCATCGATCGGGAGCGGCCCCTTGTAGATCACCGCGACGCGGCCCTGCGCATCGATAAGAAAACTCGACGGCAACGGCAGGCGCTGTTTGCGGCCCACCGCATTGTCGTGATACCACTGCAACAGTCCCACCATCCGCTCGCTGGCGATCGCCGACGCGAACGGGAACCCGACCTTGCGGATCGCCCTTCCGGCCGCGGCCGCAGCCGCCGCGGGATCGTCGCTATCCAGTGCGTCGACCGACAGAGCCGCCACCTCGATTCCGGCCGCGCGAATCTCCGCCTCGCGCTTGCCGATCTCCGCGAGCTCGACCAGGCACGGGGCGCACCAGCTCGCCCACAGGTTGACCAAGACCGGCTTGCCCGCGCCGAGCCGGATCGTCTGTCCCGACTGGTTGGAAATGCTCAGCGCCGGCGCTTTCAACAATTGCACCACCGGGATGCGTGCCGCGCGGCTGACCGGATGGGCCTCCTGCTCGGACGCTTTGAGCACCGGCGCCGCCCTCGTCTCCGCCTTCACCGCTTGGCCCATCCCTTGCGTCAGCACATAGCGGCCATCGATCTCGACTCCTTCGAATCCTTCCTCCGTCGCCTCCCGATCCGGCCAGCGCACCACCACCTTCTCGATCCGATCCGCATCGCCCAGTCCGACGTGCAGCCACTTGCTCGACTGGGCGAGGTATCCTTCCCCGGCCCGCAGGGTGCGGATCGACTTCCCGGCCGGGGTGGTGATCTCGACCCGCGCCCCGATCGCATCACGATTAGTACTCTCACCATCGCCCCGCAACCGCAGGGCGAGGAAGTGGCGGCCGGGCGGCGTCTCGTTGCGCATCAAACGCAGGCGCGGACCGTTGCGGTTCGACACCCACAGATCGAGATCGCCGTCGTGATCCCAGTCGGCCACCGCGATCGCCCGCCCGTCGTCGGCGAAGTCCAGGCCGCTGCCGGCCGAGATGTCCGCGAAGCGCGGTGGGGCACCGTCCCGCGTCCGCGCTCCCAGGTTGAGAAAGGCGCAGTTGCGCTCCCGGCCGCTGAAGGAGCGTCCGCGGCTGACCATCGTCGTCAGCTGACCGGTTCCCCGCGAGCTGGACTGTTCGGCACTCCCGATTTGCGACACGACCTGCCGCCAGAAGAAACTTCACAAGTCGCCCGAATCGTCTTCCGCCGTGATGTTGCCGTTGGCCACCACCAGGTCCTCCCAGCCGTCGTTGTTGAGGTCGACAAAGTTTGAACTCCAGGCCCAGCGGCCCAGCGTAACGCCCGCCGCGATGCTGGCGTCGGTGAATCCTTCCTCGCCGAGATTGCGCAGGAGGGTGTTGCCCCGCGCGAAGCGCTGGTAACGCTGCCGCAAATCCCCCGGAATCTCGGGCTTGAACTGCGGCAACGCCACGATCCGGCTTCCCGCCGCCGAAAACATGTTGGAAACGTAGACATCCATCCGTCCGTCGCGGTCGTAGTCGGCCCAGCTCACTGACATGCCCGAGGCGCTGTCCTCCCCTCCCAGCTCGGCGGCCACATCCACGAACCGCACCCGGCCGTCCTCTCCCCGGTCGTTCCGGTAGAGATTGTTGCGCCCGTAATCGTTGGCCACGTAGAGATCCGGGTCGCCGTCGTTGTCGTAGTCTTCCCACCCCGCCGCGAAACTCCAGCGGCGGTTGTTGACGTCCAGACCAACCGACTTGGTGACGTCCGTGAACTTCCATTCGCCCGGCGCGGTGGCCTCGTTCCGCAGCAGGGTGTTGGGAACCGCGTTGTTGGCATCGTGAAAGCTGAAGCGTTCCGAACCCAGCCCCCCGGCTCCAGGCACGGCAACCGCCCCGGCCGTCTCCGGCGCATAGGCGCAGACATAGAGGTCGATCCGCCCGTCGCGATCGTAATCCGCCCCGGTCAGCGAGGTCGCCGAATCGCTGACCGGAATCACCAGCTCGAGTTCGAACCGCTGCCGGTCTCGATTCGATGCCACCAGGACGTGGCCCAGAATCGCGACCGCGAGATCGCGATCGCCGTCGTTGTCGAGATCGACCAGCAAAGCGCACCGGGAATCCTCCAGCCAGTCGACCCCCCACGCTTTCGAAACGTCCCGCAAGGTGCCGTCGGGATTCTGCAGGTAGAGCCGGTTCGGCAGGCGCGGATCCTGGCAGAGGTAGAGGTCGTCCAGGCCGTCGCCATTGACGTCGCCGAGCGCCAGCCCGGGAGTGCTCATGCCGTTCAGGGTGCTGAGGTAGGGCATTCGCTCGTGCCAGTGGTTCAGGCCGTGGAGGAGCTGCTCGCGATAGCTCGCATTGGCGCCGAGCACCGATTCCGTGCAGTCGGCGAACATCGGCCCCCCGCCGGCGAGCTTGGTGCGCGTTTGCTCGAACTGGGTGACCCGCAGGGTTTGCAACTTCGGCGGCGCTTCGTCACCTTTCCCGCCCTGCCAGTCCGTCATCCAGGTGGCGTGCTGCTCGACGATCTCCTCGCCTGAATTCCATGATAGCGACACCAGTTGGTCGGATTGGAAACCGCTCTCCCCGGGCGAAACTTTGATCACCTTGAACTCGCTGCGGTGATTCTTTGTTCCCTCGCGTTTGTACTCCGCGGCATTGATCGCTGCCGCGAAGTCGTCCACACCTTGAATCGTCGGTTTCCCTTCCTCGCCCCCCTTCCGGCGCCCCACCGCGGTGATCGCATCTTCGAAAACGATCTCCAGTTCCGGCACCGGCGGGTCACCGGTGAAAGAGTCCGTCACCAACTCCGCCAGCGCCGCGGGATCGGCCGGGCCTGCCGCAGCGAGAATCTTCCCGAGCTCGTTCAGCTGCTTCTTGGCTGCCGCCGCCTGGACTTCACTCTCCCACCCATCCGCTTGCGGGTTGTCCACTTCCCTCTCCCAGTCCACCACCTTCCCGATCGGGACCTCTGCGCTCTCCTCCACCACCGGCAAGGTTGGTGCTCCGCCCGGCTCTTCCTTGCCGGACGATTCCTCCTTGTCGCGCTCCTTCGTCTTCGAACACGCCGCCAGCATCAGGGCGCATCCCGCCACGAGCAGAAAATTGAAGGCATTCTTTCTTTCCATTTCGAGGGGTGGTGCGATTAAGGGCCGAGTCACTATGCCGGTCAATTCAATCATTCCACCCAGCCGCTCCCGCCGCACGTTTCTCAAACTCGGGGCCGCCGGCACTCTCGGCTTCCCCGCCATCGTGAGCGCGCGCTCGCCCAACGCCAAGCTCAACATCGCCTGCATCGGGGTGGGGGGACGCGGGATCGACAACACGGCGCAGATGGCGATGAAGGACAACATCGCCATCATCTGCGACGTCAACGCAAAGAGCCTCGCCGCCGCCCAGCGCCGCTACCCGAAGGCCCGTCCCTACAAGGACTTTCGCAAGATCTACGACGACGGCATCGCCGACATCGATGCGGTGGTGGTGACCATCCCGGAACACACCCACGCCTTCGCCACCCTTCCCGCCCTCCTCGAAAAGAAACCCGTCTTCTGCGAAAAGCCGCTGACGCGCGACGTGCACGAGGCCCGAATTATCACCGAGGCCGCCAAGAAGGCCGGCGTCGCGACCCAGATGGGGACCAACATTCACGCCAGCGACAACTTCCGCCGCGTGGTGGAACTGGTGCGCGCCGACGCAGTGGGTCCCATTCGCGAAGTGCACGTGTGGGTCGATCGCGCCTGGGGATGGCAAAGTCCGGAAGATGCCAAGAAGTACAAAGACCTCGTCTCGACCCAGGAACGGCCCGCGGGATCGTCTCCCATTCCGAAGCATCTCGACTGGGACCTCTGGCTCGGTCCCGCCCCGGCCCGCCCCTTCCACGAGATCTACTTCCCCGGACCCAAATGGTACCGCTGGTGGGACTTCGGCAACGGCACCATGTCGGATCTCGGCAGCCACTGGAACGACCTCCCCTTCTGGGCTCTCAATCTCGACGCGCCCCTCACGATCGAGGCGGACGGACCGCCGCCGCATCCCGAGATCGCGCCGGCTTCCATGAGCGCCACCTACACCTATGGCCCCCGCGGCAAGAGGCCGCCCCTCACCCTCACCTGGTATCAAGGTGCGCGCAAACCGAAGATCTGGAAGGAGGGTGGCCTTGCAGAGACGGAGGGAGGGATTACCAAGGACTGGAGTTTCGGCGTCCTCTTCGTCGGCACGCAGGGCCGCATGCTCCTCGCCGACTACTCCAAGCACGTCCTGCTCCCGCAAAAGGAGTTCAAAGATTACAAACGCCCGGCGCAAAGCATCCCGAAATCGATCGGCCACCACGCCGAGTGGGTCCAGGCCTGCAAGGACGGCTCGCCCACGACTTGTCCGTTCTCCTACTCCGGACCGCTCACCGAAGCCTGCCACCTCGGCAACGTCGCCTACCGCGCCGCGAAGAAGCTCCAGTGGGATGCCAAGAACATGAAGATCCCCAATGCGCCCGACGCCGAGCGCTTTCTCGGGCGGGAATACCGCAAGGGATGGAAACTGGGGTAGCGATCGCCTGGCACCGACGCCGGAGGCTGAGGTAGGTCGAAGGCTCACACAACGCTTGCTGGCATCCCGCCGGGATGCGATCCAAAACTCCAATCTCTCTCCGGTGGTATCGCTCGTCCCTCGCTCGACCACCGGCTACACGCTGGCACGCCTCCGGCGTGGGGATTCTGATCTCCAATCGCTCTCCGGTGGTTGAGGAGCACCGCGACGACACCACCGGAACCGGAACGCCAATCGCCCGACGCCGGAGGCGTCAAAGCATGTAGCCGGTGGTTGAGGAGCACCGCGACGACACCACCGGAACCGGAACGCCAATCGCCCGACGCCGGAGGCGTCGCAGCATGTAGCCGGTGGTTGAGGAGCACAGCGACGACACCACCGGAACC
>CAUZKZ010000204.1:0-9276 GCA_963580345.1 Verrucomicrobiia bacterium
GACTGGCGGTCAACTCGATCACTTGGGCCACTCTCATACTACAAGTATAGTAGTTTCAGATTAAAGATCAATCTGTAAGGCGGACTACACTAGCAACCAAACCACCGTGGCGGACGACGTCTACTACGTGGCGGTGGTGGGCCTCGGCCTCGATGGAACCACAAGCCGGGTCGGGAGCGGCCTGGTCGACGCCACTCTCACCTCGGTGGGCGAGGTCGCCATTCCGAATCTCGGGGTGGTCGGCCCCAGTGGGATGCTCAGCACGCCCATCGCGCTCGAGGCGGGAGAAGTCCAGATCAAGCGGTTCGACGTCGCGGCGGGCATTGACGTCCTCGAAGTGCGGCTCGACAACCGCACCGAGAACCCGCGCTTCGCGGCGCGCGTCGATTCGAACGTTCCCCGGCCCAGTATCGTGTCCGGCAATGACAGTTACGGGGTCGATGAAGGTTGGTCCCAGACGGCCGGGGACGATCAGATCGTCACCTTTGTGAATCCTGCTCCCGGCACCTACACCCTTACGATCCGCGCCAACAAATCGGCCAGTCAACACCTCAACGCCTCCGCCGACCTCGTGATCGAGGACGTCGGCCTGGAGCCTCTCGCCTTCAGTCCGGAGGTCACCACTCCGATGCTCATGAACACCGACACCGACACCCTCATCGACGGACAGGAGCGCTACTACCAGGTCGACATTCCCGACTACATCAACCGCGTGGTTCCGGGCGGAGGAGAACAGATCGTTCCCGTCCTGGGGTGGAAGCTCACCCTTACCGAGACGAGCGGCAATGCCACCATGCGCGTCATGAAAGCTCTCTCCAGCACGGGTGGGTTCACCGAGTCCGAGACGCGGGCCATCGTGGTCCCCCCCTTCCTCGTTCCGGGCGATACCTTCCACGTCGAAGTGAGGGGCAGTGGCCTCACCAACTACACCATCGTCAGCGAGGCCATCATCTTCGACGAGCAGTGGACCATGCCCCTCAGTTACAACCTGGAATTCGGCGATACCGGGGAACTCGATCTCGGGGAGGAGGACTGGGATTTCTACAGCATCGACGTGCCGAAAGGAAACGGGGGCGTCCTGCGCACCGAACTGGTAGCCATCAACGGCGATCCGAATCTCTACATCCGCGAAGACGGCATTCCGACGCAATCTCACTCTACGGGGGGAGGGAACGGATCGATCGTGAACCGCACCCTCAACGGAAGCACCACCGAGTACGCCAACTGGGTGCCGCTGGACGGGAGAAACGAGACGGAGCTGCGCCCCGGGCGCTGGGTGCTCGGCGTCCAGGCCGACGACTCCAACACCCGCTACCGTCTCAAGGTCTCCACCGGGGCGGTGCAGGACCTGGTCCTCGACGGCGGTGCGGTGCCCAACGCCAACGTCCTGAGTGAAGACTTTTCGTACTTCCGGGTCACGATTCCGGATGACGCTCCGGCGCAGTGGACCCTCTCGTTCACGGAGGATTTCGGAAACGTGGCGCTGCACGTCCGGGATACGGTGCCACCGGGGAACGGGAGCAGCCGCAACGTCTTCGTTCTGGAGGACGCCGACGATGACCACAAGAACAACTGGACGCTTTCCACCAACGCGGGTTTCCTGAATCCGGGGTCGCACGACATCCCGACCCCGCCGCTCCGGCCCGGTCACAGCTACTTTGTCGGAATACGCGGAGAACTGGACGGCACCTTCGACCTAAGCTCCGCCATCACGCCGGAGCTCTTCACGGCGCCCGATGGGACCGTTCCGGGAGTGCCCACTTACGGAGCGATCTCGGATCTCGACTTCTTCACCGGTTCCGCCTCGTTCAATCTGAATCCCGGCGAACACCGCACCTACCGCGTGCCCGCTCCGGACGGCGCCACCCGCTGGGTGCACACCACGGTGCGGACCTCCAATGTGCAGGTTCGCATCGACCAGGGCACAGTGGCCACCTTCACCGGAAACGTCCCGTACAACAGCACCTCCGCGAACAGCGGACAGAACCGGACCCTCTCCCCCACCAGCTGGCCGTGGCGACCCGGGGAGAATTACTTCGTCACCTTCATCAACAACGGGGGCATCGTGGAACCGGTCACATTCACCCTGATCGGCGAAGGCGCCCTTTCGGGATTCGCGGGTTGGGCCTCCTCCTTCGGACTGACCGGTCCGGACGCCGCCGAGGAGGCCATCAACAACACCCAGGGCATCACCAACATCTGGGCCTACGCCCTGGGAATCCACCCCATCAACGGGGTGAGTCCCTCCGCCACCATCGATCCGCGTCCGCGCTTCGTCTTCAGTGTGGGCGATCCCATTTTCCCGGGCCTCGAATTCTACATCCCCACCAATGCTCCCGCTGACGTGTGTATCGTGGCGGAGGAGACCTCCACCCTCCTCCCGCCGCGGACCGAGATCGGAATCCGGGCCGGACAGGGCGGGTGGACCGGCACGGGATTCATCGTCGAACAACCCGCGGCCAGCGGGTATCGGCGGGTCTTCGTGTTCTCACCGAACTCCGTTCCCGATCTCAACCGGAACTTCCTGCGCCTCGGCGTCTTCCTGCGTCACCCCTGAGCGACAGCCAACTTGAATCCACCCATGCCCCCGGATCCAATTAGAATTGAGCCGGGAGAGCTTGCGAGGATTGCCGGCGGCGCGCCAGGCGGTCCAGCAGGAATCCCATCGCGAAAAGCAGAACCCCCAGCGCCATCCCGAGGTTGCCCAACATCAGGACGTCGTAACTTTCGAAGTGCCCGCTTCGGAACAGCACGGAAACAGTCAGCCCGAATAACACGAAGGCCATCGTCCCTCCGGCCGCCATCAACGAGTCCGGGGCCGACTTTCTCTTAGGCAACGAGGTGCCCACCATCACCACCACGAGACCGACGCCCAGCGTTACGAACATCCCGATCGTCATCCATGACCTCAACATGGTCGGGAGACCGCTTCATCACAAGGGCCCGGCGCGTCCTCACAGCGCTCCGGAACGCGGGGACCGGAGATCGCACCGGCCCGGGCCTGCCCCATCTGCACCCTTGCGAGTTCGATCCTCTACGCCGATGATGCCGCCGTGAGCGAGGAAAATGCCGAACAATCGGTCTGGAAGGGCAGGCCGTCCCAGGTTGTAAACTATCCCGTCTTCGCGGCCTGCTTCCTGGTCGCCGGAGCTCTCCTGGTCGTGGGGGCCAATCTCTCGGGTTACATTTCCTTGGGAGCGATTGTCCCGGTCGCGATCGCCGGATGGAAATGGCTGGTGGTGCGGTGCATGGGATACGAAATCACCTCCCAGCGGCTTTGCCTGCTCGAAGGCGTCCTGAACCAGAATATCGACGAGATCGAACTCTACCGTGTGAAGGACACGCGCATTCTGCGACCCGTTTGGCTGCGTGTCTTCGGGCTGGGAAATCTCCAATTGGAAACATCCGACCGCACCCACCCCAAACCGGTCCTGACCGCCATCAAGGGCGCCACCGACGTCCGCGAGCAGCTTCGCAAGTACGTCGAGATTCTCCGCGATCAGAAGCGGGTGCGCGAGGTGGACTTCGATGAGACCGGGGACAGCGAGTTCGGGGATGAACTGGGTTAGGGCACGGGCCCAACCCGGATTCCCGGCATAATGCCTCCGTTCGTTCGTCAATCGGCCCGCAGGGCCTTCCCCTGCGCCCGCCCTCTGCCCAGTCGGGACGCTCGCTCACCCAATGAACAAACACAGGGCTACCCTCATCTCCGCACCAAAGCCTGTTCCGGTCGTTCAACCGGTGATTCGAAACGAGGGTGATCTCGTGATCGATCGCTTCGGGGCGCCCATTCCGACCGATCGCTGCTTCAAATGCAACTGTCGCGCGGAGCACGAGATCCGCAAACCTTCGCCTCCCCCGGTGGCCTCCTGTGCTATCTTGTAATCCTCCAGCCCCTTCTCATTCCCTTTCTCCTCCCACTTTACCTGCTCCGTCACAATCGCGTTTCGGTGGCCTTCGGCCTGTGCCGCGATTGTCGGGAGCGACGGTACCTCGGCATCACGCTCGGCGCCGCCCTCCTCATCGGCAGCGTGCCGCTCTTCGCATACGGCTGCCTCACCATCGCCACGGTCGGCCCCGTCTCCGGATTCGGCGGCGCTTCCCTCCTCGCGGCTGGACTCCTCACAATGGGAAACAGCCGTCATCTGGCCGACCCCAGGCACGTGGATGACCGGTGGATCATCCTGCGCGGCGGCGGTCGGCCCTTCCTCGAGGCCATTCCGGAAGCTTCTCCGCCGCTCGCCTGACGGTGAGCCCGCTTTTCCCACCGGACTCCGTCACGACGCGCAGGAGGACCGCGGTGAGAACCACGGGCGGGGAAAAAGCGCGTCGTGGTTTCCTCCTGCCCGGTTCTCCGCGCGTTCCACCTCTTGCGGGAATCCGATTCGCAGACCACCGCCGGGCCGGGGCGCTTGTCCGACACAATCCCTTACAATTTCCCGGATCGCGCCGCGGGCGGAATCCTGTTAGACTGTGCCGGTATGTCTCAACGCATCCTGGTCGTGGAAGACGACGAAAAACTTGCGGCCCTCGTGTCGGAGTTTCTCGTCAAGGAAGGCTTTGCAGTCGAGATGGTGCATCGAGGGGACGAAGCGGTCCCCCGCATTCTCCATTCGCCCCCCGATCTCGTCATCCTGGACCTCATGCTGCCGGGTCTCGACGGATTCGAGGTCTGCAAGCAGGTGCGCGACAGGTATCCCGGCTTCATCCTGATGCTCACGGCCCGCAACGAGGATGTCGATGAAATCCTGGGTCTCGAACTCGGAGCAGACGATTACGTCACCAAGCCGGTGCGGCCCCGAGTCCTGGTGAGCCGCATCCGCGCCCTCTTGCGACGCCACCCCGACGAACCCGCCGCCGATGCCGGCGAGCCCGTGGCCTGCGGAAACCTCCACATCGACCCCCGCAACCGCACCGCCACCCACGCAGGAAACACACTCGACCTCTCTTCCGGAGAATTCGATCTCCTTCTCTACCTCGCCCGGCGCCCCGGCGAGATCATCGACCGCGACATGCTCTACCAGGCCGTCCGCGGCATCGAGTACGACGGCCTGGACCGCTCCATCGACCTCCGCGTCGCGCGTCTCCGCAAGAAACTCGGTGACGACGCCAAGCAGCCTACCCTCATCAAGTCGGTGCGGGGAGTCGGTTACCTGTTGGCCCCTGGCGGATAGCAGTCCGGGCACTCCGCATGCAGCCTTCCGCGTTCAAACCCGGCGAACCTGACTACCGAAAACCGATGACTGAACACTGACATGACCCGCTTCTACCTCCGCGTGATGCTCCTCATGATCGTCACCTTCATCGTGACGATCTTCATCATCCTGGCCTCGCTGGGAGGTCTCGAGAAACTCTACTTCCGGCCCCAGTTCGCGGAGCAGATGAACAACCTCGGGGAGGACCTCGAAGACCGCCTCAAGGGCCTGTCCGCGGACGAGGCCCGGGAGGAGATCGCCCGCCTGAAGGAATCGCAGCGGCTCACCTTCCAGATCCAGGTGGTGGAAGCCCCCCGCGCCGCCAGGCTCGCTCCCGAGAGTTCGCTCTACTTTCGTCCCCAGGACGCTCCCTACCTCCTCCGCTTTCAGCCCGACCAGGCCCAGTTCAGGTTTTTCCGACAGCAACAGGGAGCCCGCATTTTCGCTTCGCTGGTGCTCTCCGGTATCATCATCCTCCTGGCCGCTCTCCTCGTCGTCCTCCCTCTGGTCCGGAAGCTGCGCCTCCAGGAGCAGACCATTTTCGCCATCGCGGAAGGCGATCTCGACGCGCGCGCGCCGGAGGGAGCCGATGCCCTCGGCAAGCTCGGCCATCGGCTCAACCAGATGACGCGCCGGATCAAGGAACTGCTCGCCGGTCAACGCCAGCTCATTCACGCCGTCTCCCATGAGTTGCGCACTCCCACCGCCCGCCTGGGATTCGGCCTCGAGATGCTGGCAGATGCCGACAGCGAGGAAGATCGCCACAAGCGCATCGCCGCCATGCACGAAGACCTGGGCGAGATGGACGGCCTGCTGGAGGAACTCTTGAGTTACCTGCGCTTCGACCAGAGTGACGAGGAGCTCACCACCGAGGAACTGGGCCTTCATGAAATGCTCGCGAATCTCCGCGCCAAGGTGCAGCCGTTCGGACCGGAGAAAGAGATCGTGACGAGCGGGATCCCTCCCGGCGCTGCCGTCCAGGCCAACGGGCATCACTTTCCGCGGGCCGTCGAGAACCTGATGCGCAACGCGGTCCGCCACGCCGCTTCCAAGGTCACGGTGCGTTTCGCCAGCAACGTCCATGGCACCTGCCTACACATCGACGACGACGGCCCCGGCATTCCCGCCGCCGACCGCCAACGCGTCATCGAGCCCTTCGTTCGGCTCGACTCATCCCGCGATCGCAAGACCGGCGGAACCGGACTGGGTCTCGCCATCGCCCACCGCATTTGCGCCAGGCACCATGGTTCCCTCCTTGCCGGGGAAAGTCCGGAGGGCGGCGCGCGCTTTACCATCACTTTGCCGGCCTGAGCGTTCCCCCGGCGGCTTGGAGCCTTTCCGCCGGGAAATCCGGAGTCCCCGGCCCTTCGTGGCGGGCCGATACGCCCCGATACACTTCGTATCCCGAAGCAGACAGACATTCGCGGCGATCCGGGGCAAAATGCGGCCATGAATTCAGAAGGTCTTTCCCGTCGCCGATTCTTTCGTGGCTCGCTGGGCGCAGGACTCGCCGGTCTCGCCCCCGCCGCTTTCGGGGCCTCGCCCCCCGTTCGTCCGGAGTATCAAGGGCCCAATGTGATCGTGGTGAGGTTCGGCGGGGGGGTGCGCCGCCGCGAGACGATCGACGATCGCCACACCTACGCTCCCTACCTCTGCAAGGAACTCGCCAAGCGGGGGACTTTGTTCGAGAACATGGTGATCGACCAGTTCCAGGACGTGAACACGAGCCATGGCGAAGGAACCCTCTACATCCTCACCGGCAAGTACGAGAAGTTCAAGGATGTCGACAATGCCTTCATGGGCGAGCGCTTCGAGGCCCGGGTCCCCACCGTCTTCGAGTATCTCCGCAAGTCCTATGACGTTCCGGACTACCAGGCTCTCATCATCAACGGGGAGGACCGCACCTCCGAGGAGTTCTACTCCTTCAGCAATCACCATCTCTTCGGAGTTAACTTCAAGTCCGAGACGCTCTCCCTCTATCGCTACAAGATCTGGCTGCTGGAGCAGCAGCTTGCAGCCGGGAAGTGGGACGGCAAGAAGCTCGATCAAAAACAAGAAGAGCTCAGGAAAATGACCTCCCTCGACTACCGCACCGACGGAAAGCTCAACGCCCACGAGAAGATCCAGGACTTCTGGGCACGCTGGAAGCACCACTACGGCGAGAGCGGGTTCGTGAATCCGCGCGGCGACCGCCTCCTCACCGAGCTCACCCTCTGGAGCATGCAACACCTCCAGCCCCGACTCCTGATGGTGAACTACAACGATCCGGACTACGTGCACTGGGGCAACATGAGCCACTACACGCGCGGAATCTCGATCATTGACCAGGGCCTCAAGGAGCTCGTCAGGGCCGTCGACGCCAATCCGTTTTACCGCGACAACACCATCTTCGTGGTCGTGCCCGACTGCGGGCGCGACAGCAACCCGCTCGTAAAGGTCCCCTGCCAGCACCACTTCAATTCCAAGTCTTCCCACCAGATCTGGGCCCTCATGTTCGGTCCCGGAGTGCCCAAGAACAGGGTCGTTCAGCGCCAAGTCGATCAAATCTCGGTGGCGGCCACCGTCGGCCGCTACATGAAGATGCCCACCGAGTTCACGGAAGGCCCCGTCCTCGAAGAAGCGATTGCCTAGCCGTGGCTGCGGCATCCTGCCGCAGGCCGGACCCGCGGCGTCCCGCCGCGTGGCAAGCAACCGAAACCAAAGAAACCATGGACGCCACCCTCCCCCCAAAAATATCCTCCCCGGAGCAGGAGGTCCTCACTCCTCCGCCCCTCCCCGTTACGAAGGCCCGATCTGGAGTCCTCCGCTTCCTTCTCCGCCTCGCCCGGGGCCTCAAGTCCTGGTTCCTCGCCGCCCTCTCCTGCCTGAGCATTCCCCTCGCGGTCGTCTTCTCGGGCTGGACCTACCGCCTCGTGCAGCGACGGGTCCTCACTTTCTGGGCCAAGCGCCTCGAGCAGGGCCCTCCCTTCGAGCGCATCTTGCCGCGCTGGTTCGTGTCGGAAAGGTTCCGCCATCACCTTTCTACAGCTCGCAGCCACTCGCCGCTGGACTGGGTTCATGGGGTGAGCTGCGCCTTCTTGGGTTCCTTCGCCACCAACATCAAGGTTGGTTTCCTTACCGTTCTCAATAGCCTTTTGGTCACCCTGCCCGGTGGCATGATCATGATGTTCTCGTGGTACTCCGGGTGGGATAACTCCTTCAACAAGGGCTACGAACAGGCCGCCATCGGTCCCCTGTGGGGCTTCATCGGGATCTTCCTCTTCATGGCGGCCATGACATACGTGCCGATCGCGCAGGCTCGGCAGGCCGCCACCGGCAGGACGAAATCGTTTTGGAACTATCGCAAGGTGCGCGATGTCATCAAGGCCCGCCCCGTCGCCTGCCTGCTCCTGGTCGCGGGATACGCCGCCCTCGGCTTCGTGTTCATGATTGCGGTCAGCGCCCTCATGTTCATCGGCAACAGCAATGGCTTTGCGGACCTGACGCCTCCGCAGATCATCGCCTTCCTCAACAGTTACTACTTCTGGTGGGCGGCCCTCTTCATCGTCCCCGGATTTATCGCGCTGAAGCTCCTGGCGGGCCGTATCTACGCCGGGGCCGCCTTCGACGCCGTCACCGGGGGCAGCTGGAAAAAGGAGGAACTGGCCGGCGAGGAAGCCAGGGCTTTCGAGAGTGCACCCGTCAATGTCACCCCCCCGGCCCTCCCCGGGCTCATGCGCACCAGCCTGCGCGCCTTCTCCAGCATCGGCCGCTTCACCCTGCGATTGGCGACCTTCCTGCTCCTCCTGGGATTCGCCTTCCAGCTCTACGTCGCGCAATTCTTCAACTTTGAGCCCGCTGCGAACTGGCTGCGGCAACCGATGGTGCAGATCCCGTGGTATCATTCCATACCGGGTCATCTGGAGTAGTGCAGGCTTTCAGCCTGCAAATGGCGTCCCGGCCATCCCTGGCTGGGCCAATTCGCAGACACCTAGTGTAGTCCGTCAAGCAGACTGGGTTTTATTCAATTTCTTCCGTCCCCGCTTCACCTTCTCAAGAATATCGCTGGCTGAAGCGGTCCAGACGAAAGGCTTCGGGCTGG
>CAUZKZ010000205.1:0-9256 GCA_963580345.1 Verrucomicrobiia bacterium
CCAGTGGCCGGAGAAGGTGCAAACGTACGGGTACTCGCCGGGTTCCTTGGGAGCGGTGAAGGCGGTCTTGTCGAAGAGCATCTGCTCCTTGATGGGAAGGAGTCGCACCACCGCAACGAGGCAATTGCGATAGACCAACATGGCCAAATCTAATCAGGACATCCGGCGGATCGAAACGAAATAGTGGTCCCGTTTCCGGATGATTCGGTCGCCACTACCGGACCTTGAGCCGCACGAACCCGGCTCCGGCTCCCGTGAGCGGGATTCGCACCGTAACCAGCTCTGCTACGCCGTCGGGGGCGGGTCTGACGTCGACTTCAATTGCGTTTTCGGCGGGTTGCCAGGAGAGGAGATTGGTTGAAGTCTCGATCTCGAACACCACCCCGTTCCCCACCGCGCCGAGGCGGCGGCGGAAGGTGATCTCCAGCCAGGAACCATCGCCGGCCACCGACAAGCGCGGAGTGGTGAGGGCCCGGTCGAACACGAGGGGTGCGCCGCCGTGCGCGAATTCCCCGAAGTTCACCACCCCGTCACGCTCCGGATCGGCGCCGGGAGCCGCCGCCGCACCGCTGAGCCCATGGGCCAGGGCCCAGGCGTCATAAGGTGCAGGCCGCCCGGGATCCCCGGTCGCAACCAACTCCGGCAGGACGAGGAGATCGGAACTGGTGAGTGAGATGTTGAGCCCCTGGATGGCCAGGAGGTTCTCCCCCGGCTCGAGGGCCGCGAGGAACCCGCCAAGGTCGAACTCTTCGGACTGCAGCGCGAGCGCATCGTTGTGATCTATCGTGGCAGCCGCGTTCCAGGACAGCGTGCCTCCCGGACCGGCATGGGCGGAGGCGGCGCGCACGCCGTTGAGGTAAGCGACGAATCCGTCGTCGTACTTCATGCGCAGGGTGAGGCTTCGCAATCCCGACGGATCGGCGACGAGGAAGGGAATGCGAACATAGGCGCTGGTATTGATGCCGAACATGGATGTGCCGAGATCGATCCCGATGTGTTCTTCATAACCGCTGCCTTGTTCATAACCCGCGCCCAGCACGCCCTCCTGCCACGCCCCATCGTCAAATCCGGGCGAGCTCCAACCGGGGACACCAGAGCTGGGCACCAGGGCACGCGCCCCCGAACCCTCGTTCACGAGCGACACGGACGGCATGGGCGAAACGTTGCCGCCGGGTGTGTTGATTACGAAACGCACAAAGGCCTTCGGACCCGCCCCTCCGGACGAGGCGAGTTGCACCGTGGCCAGTTCGAAGTCTCCGTTCCCCAGCGCGGTCAGGACCGTGGTGGACGGGACGATGGTCTGCCAATCGACCAGGTTCTCCGACAACTGCACAAGATACTCCAGGCCCGCCCGGCGCCGGTAGCTCAACGAGAGGGATCCGCCGGCCGACGGCTTGAATTCGACCAGTTCCACCTCCGCGAACTCCTCGAAGTTGGTCCGGCCGTTGCGGTCCGGATCGGCGCCGAGCAACGCCTCGCCGCCGTAGAGACCTTCGGAATACGCCCAGGCATCGAAGGGGGTGACCGCCCCTGGATCGCCGGTCGCCACCAGTTCGGGAACGATCAGGAACTCCGGATCCGACACCCCGTAGTTCAGGCCATGAATGGCGAGGGTGTTCGGCCCGGGAAGCAACGCTCCGCGGGCGGGCGAGCGGTCGAACTCGACAAAGACCTCGGCCTCTTGGCCGGGGCGCTGTTGGTCCGCGGTGGCATTCCATGGCGGAGATGGCGGGGCGCCGGCCCGCGCCACCTCGATGCCGTTGAGGTAAGCCACGAAGCCGTCGTCATACTTCATTCGCAGCGTCAACGATTTGAGACCAGCGGGGTCGCCCAGCACGAACGGAAAGCGCAGGTAGGCGCCGGGGTTGACCCCCAGCATGGGAGTCGACAGGTTCAGACCGATCGGACCCGTGAAATTGCCCAGTCGGTCGAAGCCGACCCCGGAGGTCCCGCGCAGCCAGCGCGACGGATCGGTGAGGTAGCCCGGTTCGCGCCAGCCGGCGGCCTCGTTCGCGGAGGCCGGGATGAAGGCCTGCGCCGGGCCGCCAGCCGCCACCAGGGTGGTCGGGGGGCGGGAGGAGGTGCCGAACTCGCGGCCGGCGCTCCAGCCATTGATCTCCTCGCTATCCGGATGTTGGGCGTAGAAGCGAAGATGGTACCCCCGCCCCGGCTCCAGGCCGCGCAAGCGCACCGCGAAGGTCCCGTACCCGTCTGCCGTCCCCACGTAAGCGCGATGTTCCCAGCGGTCTGCGTCGCGGCTGTAGTTGTGCCGTCCCCACACCGCGAACACGTGCATCGGCGCTCCACCGGTCGCCCCGACGTCGCAATGAGCCGTCACCTCGGTGGGTTCGACCGACGAAACACCGTTGTTGTAAAGCGCCGCCGGGCCGCTGCGCGGGGAAACCACGGGCTCGCCGCGCAGTTCCGCCGAGACCAGAAAGTCGCTGCTGGTCAACGCGGCGTTCAGGCCGTGAATCGCCAGCACGTTCTCCCCCGTCCGCAGCATGATCGGCGCGGGGCGGACGAGGGTAAATACTTCGAAACTCACTGCCTCCGTATCAGCGTGAAGATCGGCGGCCTCGCTATTCCAGTCGAGATCCGCCAGCGCGGGTTCGTTGAAGGCCGCGATGCGCAGGCCGTTGAGGAAGGCGACAAATCCGTCGTCGAACTTCATGCCCAGGCGCAGCGTGGAGTAGGCGGAGGGATCGGCGATCTCGAAGCGGGCTCGCAGGTAGATGCTGGTGTTCCGGTCCTGCATTTCCGTCGCGACGTTGGTCGCGATATCCGGCAGGTAGGTGGGGTCGTTGTCGTACCCCAGGCCCATCGGCCCGCGGCCCCACGCCGAATGATCGAAGTCCCAATCGGCCCACAACCCATCCTCGGAACCGTCAGCAGGAACCTTCCAGCGGACCTCCGCGCCCTCCGGCAGGAGCGCCTCCCCGCCTTGCCGGGGCCCACCCAACAATTCCGCGGAGAGCAGGAAATCCGAACTGGTAATCAGGTGGTTGAGACCGTGGATGGCGAGCAGGTTCTCCCCTGGAACCAGCAATTCGTGGGCCCAGCCGAGGTCGAATTCCTCGAAGAGGACCGCCTCGGCGTCGGGGTGGCCGGTGGTGGCGCCGCTCTCCCAATCGGGATCATCGGGGGCGTTCCGTCCCGCCACCAGGCTGCCATTGAGATAGGCCACGAAGCCGTCGTCATAGCGCATCCGCATAATCAAGGGGCCCAGCGAGGCGGGATCGGCGACGTCGAAGCGCACTCGCAGGTAGACGGTCGTGTTCTGATCCCGCATCCGCGTGTCGAGGTCGGTGGCGATCAAGGGCCCATAGTCGAGGCCGGTATCGTAGCCGTGACCCATCGGACCGCTTGGCCACGCGCTGTCATCGTGCGCGAGGTCCCGCCAGGTGGCGTCTTGTGAACCGTCAGTCGGAACCTTCCACTGCGCGTTGGCCTCTTCCGGGATCAAGACCTGCAGCGGCAGGATCGTGATGTTGGCCTCACCGCTCGCCCCCGACGGATCGGTCCCGCGCACCACCAAATCGTGCGATCGATCGCTCAGACCCGCGGGATCGGCGAGCGTGATCTCGCCGCTGGCAGGGTCGAGTGCGAAGACGCCCCCCGCATCGCCGCGCACAATGGAATAGGTGAGGATCTCGCGGTCCGGATCGCTCCCCACCACCGTGCCGATGACGGTTTCCGCCGGCGCGTCGCGCAACACCGTAAATCGCTCGGAGCGCAGGCGCGGCGTCTCCCGCTGGTCGGCGACCTCGACCACCACTGCGGTGAGCCGGTCGAAGACCGGATGCCGGAGATCGGTCACCGCCACTTGCAGGTCGAAGCGGGGATTGCGTTCGAAATCGACCGCCTCCGGCCGGCGGACCCGCAGATCGCCGGTGTCGGGGTCGAGGGCGAAGGCGTCCTCACGATTGCCCGAGACCAGGTGGAAACGGATCGGGTCGCCATCGGCATCGACCGCGGGCACGATGCCGACCGCCTGGCCAGGCCACGGGTTTTCGTCAATCGCCAGGGTCACTGGAAGCGCCAGCGGAGCGGTGTTGGAGACCGTCAGGATGAAACTGGTGGCGGTGAAATTTCCAGATGGATCCTCGGCGCGCACTGTAACCCGCGTTTCCCCCTCCGCGCCGCCGGCGGGCTTCAGCACCAGGCGCGCCGGACCGGCGGCCCCACCGCCCACCACCGAAATGTCTTCCAGCAAAGCTTCCCCGCCGGGCGCCACCGTGACGGAAAACAGGAGGACCTCATCCGCGTCATCCGGATCCTGGAAGACCGGAAAGAGCTCGATCTCGTGCGCCAGATCCGCCTGCGGCAGGAGGAGGTTCTCGATGTCAAAGACCGCCGGCGCCCCCGCCGCCCCGCCGGTGTGCACCAACGTAAATTCCCGAGAGACCGTCGCTTCCTGGCCCGCGGTAAGGACGCGCAGCACGTAGGTGCCCGCGCGCGGGAAGGTGACGTTTCCGGAGTCCTGGCTCGGGCTGCTGAACTCTAGCGTCCCCGGACCCGAGACCTGCTCCCAGCGCAACACCGATCCGGAGTCGAGGAAGGGCGCGAAGCCCGCCAGCGGAAAACTCGGCGCGGGCACCGTGAGGCGATCGCCGGGCAGAACGATCATCGGAGCCGTCACCGGGGCGCCGCTGGCGGCCATGAGGGATCCGATTTCCCCCTCCGTGAGGACGCGGGGGAAGATGCGGAGTTCATCGAGGTCACCATGAAAGTAGTGAGCTCCAACGCTGCCGACTGCACTTCGGCCGATCTCGATCTGATCGGCGCGAACCAGGGACGAGAAGAAGGGAGCGCGTCCGAGGGCGACGGCCTGCCCGTCGAGGTAGAGCCTGGTGACCCCCGCCTGCTCGCAGCTCACCGCGACATGGTGCCAGGCATTGTCGTTGGCGCGCACAGGCGCGCGGATTGTTCGAGGCTCCGACTCCCCGGTGATACGGGTGCGGAACGACGGGTGACCGTCCTGCAGATAAAGACGCAGCTCTTCGTACCCGCGGCTGGCTGCAAACGAAAAAATCACCGCCTCGCCGGAGGAATCGGTGCGGAACCAGGCGGCCAGGGTGCCCTCGTCCAACCCGGAAATCGATGGCGCCGGATCCGGCAGCGACACGAACTCGTGGTCGGCCGCCCGGAATGACAAGGCCCCGCCCAGCACCCCCTCCGCAATCCAGCCATCGGCCGCGTCGGCGAATCCCGCGCGCTGCCCGTGCAAGCCGTATCCCGAGAAATCCCTCACCGTCGTCCCGCTCCCGTCGTCCAGCTTCCACCAGCCCACCGGCCGGACCTGCGGGCCGTCCGGCCACACCGTGACCGCCACCGTATCGAAGTTCGCAAGACCACTCCTCTCACCTGTCAGGCGCAATACATAGTCGCCCGGCGCCGTGAATTGCACCCGTGTCTTCGCCGCCGCCCCATCTTCAAACCGGGCCGTCCCCCCGGCCGGCGCCGAATCGACCGACCATGTCAGGGAGACCCCGGCGGCCTTGGCGAGTCCTTCGAGCAAGAGATCCGAGCCGATTTCCAGCGCCACCGCCACGCCGGGACGCACGATCTCCGCCAATGGCTCGCGGCTGATCTTCACCAGGCGCTCCGGCGCGACATTGAAAATCGTCTGCGTGGTGCCATCCGGCCAAAACACCTCCAGGTCGACCCACCTGCGATGCGTCCCCAGTCCGAAGTGGAGCGTCAAATCGTTCTGATTGCCCTGCCCGGTGCCGGCCTCGACCTGCCGGGTCAGCACCGCGCCGCCGGGCAGCGCGATCCGCACCTGTGCCCCGATCGCGGAGCCGTTGACGCTGCCTCCATCGCCGGTGAGTTCGACCTTCAGCCAGCTCTGGTCGCTTCCGCCCTGGTTCTCGAACAACGAGCCGGCCGCCATCAGGTCGAGATCCCCGTCATTGTCGTAGTCCGCCCAGGCCGCCTGGTAAGTAGGAGGCAGTCGGCCAAGCGAGGCCTCGCCGGTGGCATCACCGAAATTGAATCCACCGTCGTTGCGGAAGAGGACCGGGTTGTTGGGGACTCCGAAGGAGGCCGTTCCGTAGACGGTCGTGAAGAAGAGATCCAGGTCGCCGTCGTTGTCGAAGTCGCCCGCCGCCGGGCTCGCGTAGCTCTCCTGGTAAAAGACGCCGCGCTGCCCGAGGTCCTCGAAGTGGTGGCTTCTGCCCGGCCCCAGGTTTCGCAACCAGTGCGACTCCGGTTGATGGCCGCGCGTGTCGTTGTGCGCAAAATTCCCGGAAAACAAGTCGATGTGCCCATCGTTGTCGAAGTCGCCCCACGCCGATCCGATCGAGTGCCCGCCGCCGAAGCCGCGGTCGGTCGCCAGCGCGTTGTACTCCCCGGTCACCTCCTGGAACGTCGCGTCGCCCTGGTTCTGCCACAGGATGTTCGGCTGCAACCGGTAGTTCGAAACGTAGACATCCATGTCGGCGTCGCGGTCGAAGTCGCAGGCCGTCACGCCGCGAGCTCGATAGCGCACCTCGCTCCACGTCACCGCCCACGCTCTCCCCCGGCGGTTCTTGAGAATGAAATCGGCGTAGGTTTCCGCCGGCCAGGCTTCGAAGCCGCCTACGTAGAGATCGACGTAGCCATCGTTATCATAGTCAAGCCATGCCGCACCGAGGGAAATGCCGACCGGCAGCTCCGGAAGGGGGACCGCCGTGAAGCCCGCGCCGCCGTCATTGTGAAACAGGGTGCGGCCCGACCACGAGTAGAGATCGATGAAGCCATCGTTGTCGTAGTCCGCAGCCACCACCGCTCCGGTGTCCGCGACGGGGGTGAATCCCCTGCCTTGATGATTCTCGTAAACCTTGCCCCCGGCGCAGAGGTCCACCCACCCATCGTTGTTGAAATCAAACCAGCACGCCTCGTTGCCGCCGGAGACGCCCTGTTCGGCGCTCTTGTTCACGAACGTCACCCCGCCGGCCGGCAGGGCCAGGACGAGTCCGGCCGCAGCGGCGAGGAGCGGCAGGGGCGCTCTCGGGAGCTGGTTGCGTTGGGGGTTCATCAGCACGAGCACGCGCTCTTACCACTTGGACCGGGGCGGAGGAAGGTCATTCCCACCCCACTGGTAGCCCCGATTGCCAGTAAAACAAGGGCCGGCGCGAGAGGCCGCGCCAACCGGGGGCCTCATCGCGCCGCCTTTCCCGGCGGTTGCTCGAAGCCTAGCCACTCGATTCCCTCGCGCGTGGTCCTGAACCGCCGGGACAGGATGTTGGACCGTTCGCCTTCCTCGTAAAACACGATCAGCACCGATCCATCCTTCAAGTCCACCATGGAGGGATAGGCTCCCCCGTGCGGATCGACCGGGACATTCGCACTCCACGTCCGGCCCTCGTCCCGCGAGTAGTGCAGGCTCGTGGCGGGAATCCGATGCGCGAGAAGGATGGTCCCATCCGCGCTGCGATGAAAGTAGGGACAATGCGCCGCGAAACCGATCGGCTTGCAGGGCGTCCACGAGGCGCCTTTGTCGCGCGAGCGTGACCAGTGCATCTGCGCCCCCTTCCCGCCCCGCAGGGCCGCGTAGAGACTTCCGTCTTTGAGTTCGATGAGGTCGGTCTCGGCGTCGAGGTAGGCGCCCTGGTTGTCCATCTTGATCAACGCACTCCACGTCTTGCCCTGGTCCGCACTCTTCACCACTCCTCCGTAGGCGACTCCGTCCCGCTCGCCGTACATGCCGAGGATCAGCTCGCCATTCCCGAGGACGCGAATCGGGGCACTGCAGGCGTGCTCCCGGTTGATCACTCGCGGGGCGGACCACGATTTACCTCCATCGGTTGAGGACACGAGATACGACCCTTCGAAGTCGAAGGACTTTCCCGGCTTCTTCGGGCGGCTGAGCGAAAAGAAATTGCAGAGGATGGTGCCGTCGGGCAGTTGCACCACCGACGGGTCGCGGTCGTCCTCCGGGCCGTCGTAAACCACGGTCGGTTTCGACCAGGTCCGGCCCTCGTCGCTGGAGTAGCTGCAGCTCACCCGTCCGCCCCGCGGGAGTCGGTCGTTCGGCAAGGCGACATGTCCGTAGCCGGCATAGTAGACGCACATCAGCCGTCCGTCCCGGAGCCGGCACACATCCGGGAAGGCCTCGTAGGCCCCGGCCCCGGCGTCCCTGACGACGACGCGCACCAGCGGGGGCAGCCTCTTGAACTCGCTGGTAGAAGCCTCTGCCTTTCCGCTAACTACGATGTCCTTCACATGCGCCACACCCTGGTTGGCGTAAAATCCGATGTGCCCCTTCTCCAGGTTCTCATCTGTAGCCTCGTAAAGAAGTTTTCCATTGAGAGTGACACGAATCGCGTGCCCCTTCATCTCGACCTTTGCCTGATGCCACTTGCCGGCCGGCTTCTGCAACCCGCTCACCCGCTTGATCTCCTTCCAGGACACCTGCGGGCTCGATCGCACCAGGATAGCCTGCCCGCGGTCGAAGTGCACGTAGTAGAAACTTCCGCTATCGAGCGCCCGGAACACGAACCCACAGGCCAGCACTCCGCTCGGGGCGGGGTCGACCAGGAACTTCGCCGACAGGGTCAGGTCGCTCCATTCTTTGCCCTTGTAAATCGCCAGGCTCTGCTCGGTGCGGCCATCCAGCACCAGTTCGCCATCGTTTATCGTAGCGGTCTCGTTCAAGAGATGCCAATCGCCTGCCCTCGGCGTAATCCCGAGATCATCGGCGCGGGCGTGGACGCTCAAAAACAGGGCCATTACCAGAGGCGACGGCTGAAACAAGATTCTCATCGGACTTCCGTTCTATCTGTTCAGAGCCAAATCTCAACCGGCATCCGGGCCAATCCCGTCCCACCCAGACCTTATGGCTACGCTTGGACCCGGGCGCGGCGCCTTCTGGTCACTGTTGAGTTGATAGGGAAGCGGCGTGTCCGGTTCAAGTCGTGGGCTATCGCCCCGACACGAGGTCGAGGGCGACCCAGGAAACCCGGCTTGAAAAAGCGATTTCTCAGCAATTTCATCACGTTTGTCATTCCCTTTCATTGGTCGCGGTCTGCCCCAATTGGAACTAGTGCACCGACCCGCAAGTTCTGATCGATTGGGCTGCCAAGGTGGCAGGCACACTCCGTGTGCCGTCCGCGTGACGGGCAACGGCACACGGAGTGTGCCTGCTACTATACTTCTCGGCATTAGGATTTCGGAATCTCAAAGGTCTGGAAATTCTCTGTCACCAAGCTCTGCAAGTATGGGCGGTTCTCCCCAGCGAGCGAATCGATAAACTCATCGATCGTCGTCATGA
>CAUZKZ010000206.1:0-9184 GCA_963580345.1 Verrucomicrobiia bacterium
GGATTCGAATCTCGCCAACAACCCGGCCCGCTGCTTCTCACTGAATCGTTTAGACATCCCGCCACGATAGCCCGCCGACCAGGTCGCGCCGAGATCCTATCGATGGGGATTGGTCGGGTGCTTACGACCATGTAGAGGTCGAGCGTGTGCGTTTCCCGGTTCTGGACGAGTGTGAAATTCGAAAACTCGATCCCTTCGGGTTCGTGCCGCTGCCGGTCGTCAATGGCGGTGACCGTTTTTTTCTTGAGGGCTGGAACGGGGCCCGATTCATCAACTTCCGCGATCACGAGCGGATAGCGAGGGTAGGCCGCGCCCCGCCCACCGGGCGGCTTCGCGGTGATGTTGCCGTAATAGCCCTGGTTGGTTTGAATATACCCGGGGGACAGCGGTTTTCCATGGGCGTGGCGGGCCGTCTGGTTACTTCCCTTTCGGGTCCAAATGTAGGCGGTAGACCCGAAAGCTGTGAAGACCAAAAAGCTCTCGCGATTAGAGGACAGCGATCTACCCCTCGCCGAACCACGCCTTGTGTGTGCCCGGCATGGGCACGTTGTAAACGGGATTGTGTCCCCCAGCCCGGGATTGCCGGAGGAACGAAGGCTCCCCCGGGACGCTGCTCCCCGGGCATGACAGGGTGGGGACCAGGTGGCGGGACACGCAACACTCAAGTCACGCCGAACTGCCGGTCCAGCCAATCGACGAACTCGTGGTGTTTATCGAAGGAGTACTGGTGGCAGCGAAATCCGAGCTCCCGGCCGGCCGCGATATTTTGGGGGAGGTCGTCGAGGTAGAGGGTATCGGCGGGGATGAGGGCGTGCCGGTCGATGGCGTGGCGGTAGATGGCGGGGTCGGGTTTGATGGCGCCGACTTCATGGGAGAAGACGCGGCCGTCGAAATCGCGGAAGACGTCATAGTTCTCGAGGAGCCAGCGGGCGTGCATTGAATTGATATTCGAGAACAGGATGATCTTGAGGCGCTGGGACTTGAGGAAGGCGGCCACGCCCCACATGGCGTGGATCGGTTCGAAGATGGAATTCCAGACCTGGAGGAATTCTTCGGAGGATCCTGCGAAGCCGAGGCGTTGCGAGGCCCAGGCCACGAAGTCCCGGTCGCCGATGGCGCCGGATTCGAGCTCGTCCTTTTTTTCGAGGAGGCTGAAGATGCGCTCTTGGGGGTCTCGGCATTCGGGCGGGACGAGCCTGGTGAGGGCGCTTTCGAAGTCGATGCGCACCAACACGTTTCCGATATCGAAGAGGGCGGCGGTCGGCAGGGAGCTCATGAGGAGGAGCGGTCGGCGAGTTCGAGGATAAACTTGGCGGCTACCCGGGAAGCCCGGGGGCGGGCGTGGCGGGCGAGGTGTTGTTTTTGCCGACGCCAGACCGCGGCGTGGTCGGTCAGGAGGTCGCGCAGGCCGGCAGCGAGGCTTTCTTCGGTATCGGCGAGGCCGCCGCCGCCGATGCGCCGGAGGAGTTCGAGGTTGCCCTCCTCCTGGCCGGGGACGAGGTGGTGGATGAGCATGGGACACCGCGCCGCGAGGGCTTCGTGCACGGTTGCGCCGCCTGCTTTCCCGACCACGAGGTGGTGACTGCAGAGAAGTTCCGGAACCCGCCGCGACCACCCGCGGATCCGCACCCGTCCCGGGTAGGCATCGCGCACTTCACGGGCCCGCCGGTAGAGGCGTCGGAAGTTTCGGCCCAGGACGATCGTGACCTCGGTGGGCCAACCATCGTGGTCGAGGATGGTGCGCACGAGGCGCCGCACGGTGGGGCGCTTGGCAGTGGGGAAGAAAAGGACGCGGAACGGGCGGGCGGGGTCGTCGGCGCCGAGGGGGTGCAACGCGGAGAAGATGGGATCGACCGGGAAGCCGGTCTCGATGATGGCTTCGCCGGGCATCTCCTTCTCGATGAGACTGCGCCGGGTGTCCGCGTCGGTGACCAGCCAGAAGTCGGAGGGCGCCTTTCGCCACGCGGCGTTGATCTCGATGGAGTCGGTGACGATCGTAACGAGGGGCCGGCGGTGCCCGCCCGCCTTCACGTAGCGGTCCACGAAGTAGGGGTAGAGCGGGTAGGTCGAGACGAGGACGTCGGGGTCGAAGGCGTCGATCCGGGCCGAGAGGGCCCGCTCCACGGCGCGCATGAACGGGATGCGTTGCCTGGAGAAGTCGCGTCGTTCCACCCCGCGGTAGATGCGGCCCCAGGCGGAGGGCAGATAGGTTGTGACAAACCGGTAACCGCCGCGAAGAAGGTTGTTGAGGAAGGGGGCCCCGTCCGCGCAGGGATCGCTGATGCGGACTTCCGCCTGGTCCTGGAGAGCTTTGGCGAGGTTCCGGGCGGCGCTGTTGTGTCCATCGCCGAAGCCCGCGGTGGCGAGCAGGACGCGCGGCCGGCGGGCGAGGCTCATGAGGGACGATTCTAATGGCCCTCCGGGGTTGCGTCGACCGCCATTTCGGCGCAAGTTGAGGCTCACACCCATGGCGAACCAGGATCGATCATCCGGCAGCGAAACGGGCCCCAATCCTCCGCAGGAGGAGGAGGTGGTGCGGCTATCGGTCACCGGTCCCGATCCCTCCGTCCCGCTGGAGAGCATGCCGGTCCGCCAGAAGCCGGTGCGGTTGCAGCCCACCCTGGCGGTGGACCTGATGGAGGAAGAGGCGGAGGCTCCAGTGGAACTCACGCCGGCGGAACTCGGGGTGGCTTGGGAGGAGCCGGTGGACGGGGATACGGCCAAGCACACTCCAGTGGGCTGGCTGGTCCTGATCGGGTTGATCGTGCTGGGACTGAGCGGTTGGGCCTTGAGCAAGCTCTCCAGGGGGGAGGAGCACCTCGAGGAACAGGTGAAGGAGGTGCGGCAGGGCTGGGATGAGGAGGAGCGGAGGGAGCGCGAGGCCACGGAGCTGCTGGCCCGCGTCGAAGAAGCGGTGAAGGCTTATCTCCTGGCGGGTGATATCACGGAGAAGGCCTCCTGGGTACGCCACCGGGAACGCGTGATTCCCCTGATGGAGTCCTACTACCAGCGGCACGATTTCAATCCGGTTCGCTTCGAGCGCATCACCAAGTTCCTCCCGGTTGGAATCGGCGGGTTTTCCTTTTTCTCGATCTTCGCCGAGGTGGAGGGAGGCGGGCAGGTCGGATTGCTGGTGGAAGATACCAGGGAGGGCGAGCTGCGCTTCGACTGGGAATCGGAGGTGGCCTACCAGCCGATGGAGATCGAGGACTACCTCAAGCAGAAGCCAACCGAGCCGATGGATTTCCGGGTCTATGCGGCCCTCGACAGTTTTTACAACTACGAGTTCTCGGACTCGGAGCGCTACCGGGCCCTGCTTCTGACCTTCCGGGATTCGGAGGAGTTCTTGTTTGGATACGTCGAAATCGGGTCGCAGTCGGAAAGGGCGCTCACTTATTACTTGCGGAAGAGCCAAGGGACAATCCAACCGGTCCTCCTGCGCCTGCGCTGGCTCCCGGAGACGCGGGCGAGGCGGTCGGTGCTGGTGGAGCGATTGGTGGCGCTGCGCTGGGCTCACGCCAATGCTCCGGATCTCCTGGAAAAACCGTAAGGAGGCCCGGGCCCCCTTGGGATGAGGCGGCGCCTGGTTGGGTTTCCGCCTGCAGTCGTGCACCCGGATCCCCTGCACGGGACTACTGGTTGCGGGATGGGCCGGGGAGTGATAGGAGTCGGCCATGCGACCGGGTGGCTCAGAAGGGGGGACAGGTCCGTTCATCCTGGGAGGGGGCCCTGTTCTTCGATGCGGGAAAGAAATGGGGCTGGCTCCTGCTGGGGATCGGGCTCCTGATCATCGTGATAGAAATTCTGAGCCGGGTGCGTTTCCGCATGGAGACCAAGGTCAGCCATCTTCTCCTGATTCTCCTCATGATAGCGGCAGGGGCGGGGCTGATGATACGCGGCTACCTGTCGCGAAAATCTCCAGGTGACGAACCGGATCCTGACGAACTCTCTTCATGAATCGAATTGTACCGACCATTTGCGTGGCGGGATGTGCCGCCGTGATTTTCTCCGCCCAAGCGTCGGCGCAAAAGGCGCCGTCGGTTCTTGGCGCCTACCTGAAGCCGGATGCCATGGTGAAGGGGCAGGTGGTGGTTGTCGTTCCGCCGAAGGAAATCGGCGTCTACGTTGACAAAGTGGAGGACGCCGCGAAGAAGGATACAAAATGGTTCAAGTCCTACTCCAAGAATGCCAAGCCGGGAGTGCCGCTGCCCTATCACGAGAAACTGGGTCTCACCAAGAAGGAGTATGACACCTACATCAAGTTGTGGGAGGAGCGCAAGGTCACGCCCTTGCCGGAGGGAGACGTCGTAATCCGACTTGAGAAGACCAAGCGGGGCGACTGGATGATCCGCGTTACGGGCAAGGGTTCGCCGATTTCGTTACTGAAGTACCGTGCGAAGGACGACACCGTGAAATCGCTCAACGGCCTGCTGACGCGATTAAAGGACATCGATGCCGATCCGGCCAGCATCCTTGGAAAGTGGGCGGGACACGAGTGGAAGTTCGAACAGGAAGACGGCCTCGGGAAGACGAAAGAGAACTTCGCAATCGGCAAGCTGGCGGGAAGTTCGCTCGGGCTCCTGGTATACCGTTTGCAATCGACCTCCCCTGCGGGGCGTCTGATCTTCGACCGGAGCCTGGTGATTCGCTTTCCGCTCGCCCGCAAGTAGCGCTGCAGACCTTTGAAGAGGCGAATCTCACGACCGACGGGGACCGGAGTGATCCGGTGGGTCCTCTTGCCGACGATCGTCTTGTCGGCCGGCCTCCTGGTTGTCTCCAACGTCGTCCTGCAGACGGAAACGGTGAGGGGGTGGTTCGAAAGGAAGCTGGAAAGCAAAACGGGCCTGGACTGGACGATCGGCTCTCTCTCGTGGACCCCGTGGACCGGGATCCAGGTGGGCGAGGTGCAAGCGGAGTTCCGGGGCGGACCCGCGGAGGGTGCGGATCCGCTGTGCCGGGCGGGGGAGATCGATGTGCAGATCTACTGGAGAGCATTGCTGAAGGGCACGCTGTCGATCCGGGCGATGCATTTGACCGGGGGACGACTGGCGGTGCCGCTCGAACTGATGGCGCTGTTTCCCGCGCCGGAGAACAGGCCGGGCGCCCCGGAGCAGAAAGGAGATCCGGACCCCGCGGTGGATTCCAAGCCGCCCGAGCCGGATCAAGCCACATCCAGCGAAAAGAAACCGGAGCTGGCGGGAAACGAGAACGAGAAGCCATCGGCCCGAAAGCCCCCTTCGCGTCCCCGGAAGGCGCTCTCGGTGAAGTTATTGCTCAAGGGGTGCGAGGTGAGCGTCTACTCGCTATCGCGCCCCAAGAGCCGAAGGCTGGTGCTGAGGGGACTCGAAGCGGAGATTCCCCTGGCGGGAGAAGACGCGGAGGGATGGGTCTCGGCGGAGGCCCTGACCCTGGCGGACGAGCAAATTGCGGGCCCGTTCCGGAGCAGGTTGGATTGGAAACAGCCCCTCCTTGCTGTTCCGGCCACCCGGTTCGACTGGGCGGGTCTCGCGATCGAGGCGGGCGGTTCGCTACTGGTCCGACGGGTGCCGGTGTGCAACGCACAAGTGAGGATCCTCCCGGGGGCGCTGGAGAGGACCGCTTTGGCGGGCCTGCCGGGGCTGGAACTGGAGGCGGGAAAGGCGGAGATGGTGAGCCGCTTCAACGGGAACCTGTTCGAGGTGCGCAGCTGGCGTGGCGATGCCGTGATGAGAGTGCAGGACGTGCGGGTGGTACAGAAGGAGCGTCGCGAGGCCGTGGCGTTCGAGGTGGGGAGAGTGACGGCCGTGATGCGCGGCGGATCGGTGCAAGTCTCCGAGGCGCGCCTGTCGAGTGAACGCTTGTCGTTCCTGGGCAATGGGGTGGCCCTGTCCGACGGGCAGGTATTCGGCGTGATGCGGGTGGTGGCGGACCAGGAGTATGCCGAGGCCATCACGAAGGTTGCAATCGGATCGTTTGTCGCGGGAGGATGGACGCGGTCCTGGCTGGTTCCGCTCGTCACCGCCGACCGTTACTACCGGGATATCCACGTGCAGGGAACTATGAGCAAGGCGATGGTGGATGTGGGGCGGAAAGGGGAGGAGCTGGAGGTGAACCGCGCCTGGGAACAAATGGCCGCCTTTGTGAAACACGAAGCGGACGAGACGAGGCGCGGCGTTCCACCCTCCCCGGTGCGCGACGCGTTTTTTCCTCCCCGATGAGAGTGATCGCGGGCTCGGCGAGGGGGACGCACCTGAAGGTGCCGCAGCGGCTGACGCGGCCCAGCACGGACCGCCTGCGAGAAGCGCTTTTCTCGATCCTGGGGCCGCAGGTCGAGGGGGCGGCGGTCCTCGATCTCTTTGCCGGTTCCGGCGCGCTGGGGATCGAGGCCTTGAGCCGGGGAGCTGCGAGCGCCATGTTCGTGGAGGCGAGCCGGAAGGCGTGCGAAATCATCGGCCAGAACCTGGAGAAGGCCGGGGTGGCGGGAGGATCGGTGGCGAGTGGAGATGTGTTTCGGACCCTGGTGGCATTGCAGCCGGGGGTCTTTGGCCTGATTTTCGCCGATCCACCCTACGTGGCGACGGCCGGGGAGGATTTTGCCGCCCAGTTGCTCGAGGACCGGACTCTCCCGGGATTATTGCAGCCCGACGGTTTGCTGGTGGTGGAGGTCGAGTCGGGGCGGGAGGTCCCGGAGGCGCCGGCGTGGAGGTTGTTGGACCGCAGAGTGTACGGAAGCAGCGCGATTCTGTTTTACGGGTTGAAGGAAGGAGCCTAGGTTTCGCGCCGATGACCTTGGCGGCGCGGATGCTCTATAACATCCTGCTGCCAGTGTTCTGCCTGATAGCAGGGCCGGGGTGGATTCTGCGGATGGCCCGCCGGGGGGGACTGGGACCGCGCCTGTGGGAACGGCTGGGGTGCTACGATCGTCCCCCGGAGTTCGAATCGAGCGGCGGGGTCTACGTGCATGCCGTGAGTGTGGGGGAGGTGATGATGGCGCTGAAATTGATCGATGCCTGGCGGCGCCATGACCCGGAGGAACAATTCGTGTTGGCGGCGACGACCTCGACGGGCTTCCAGCTGGCGGAAGCGAAGGTTCCGGAGGGGGTGCGCGTGATTTACAGCCCGGTCGATTTTCCGATCCTGATCGGGCGTCTCATTCGGCGATTCGAGCCACGCCTGATCGTGCTGGTGGATTCGGAGCTTTGGCCGAACTTGTTGTTTGCGGCGGAGCGCCGGCAAATTCCGGTGGCGTTGATCAACGCGCGGCTCTCTCCGCGTTCGGCCCGGCGCTACGCGAGGTTCAAGGCGGTGACAGGACCGATGCTGGGAAGGTTGAAACTGGTGTGCGCCCAGGCCGGAGAGCACGCGGAACTCTGGCGAGAAATCGGGGTGAGGCGGGATGCGGTGGAGGTGACGGGCAGCGTGAAATTCGATGCGGACGAGACGGGGGCGGGGACAAAACGCGAGGAATTCGCCGCCATGCTGAAGGCCTTTGGGGGAGGGCGCCCGATTGTATTGGGGGCGAGCACGCATGCCGGGGAGGAGGCCATGGTGGCGCGGGCGGTCCGCACCGTGCCGGGCGCGCTCGCGGTCGTTTTGCCGCGCCACGCGGAGCGGCGCCACGAGGTGAAGCGCGACCTGGAACAGGCGGGATTCGAAGTGGTCCTGCGCAGCGGCTTCAGGAAACCGGAGGAGGCGTCAGGGGCGGTCTTCGTGGTGGATTCAACCGGGGAACTGCGGGACTGGACGGCCCACGCCGATGTGGTGGTGATCGGGAAGAGTCTCCTGGGAATGGGGGGGCAGAATCCGGCCGAGGCGATCGAGGCGAAGGTGCCGGTCGTCTGCGGGCGCTCGATGGGCAACTTCGAGCCGTTGATCAGCCAACTCCGCGCGGCCGAAGCGGTGCGGACGGTTGACGATGAGACTGCCCTCGGCGAAGCGATCGGGGATGTTCTCGGACATGCCCGGCTCAGGACGGAGATGATCCGCGACGCAGACCGGATCCTCCGGACACACAACGGCGCCACGGCGAGGACCCTGGTGCTGCTGCTGGGGCTGGCCCCGCGATGAGGTGGCCCGACCCGCGCCGGCATTGGTAGAATCAACGATTCCGTCGCCTCGCGCCGCCACCTGCATTCGGTCGGAGACCGCTGACTGATCTCCGAAGATTCTCATCTCCGAATGCACACTAACTTGCGGGGCGATGCACTAGGAGCCCAGCTTCTGCTTCTGGAAAGCTTCGTCGCGGCGTTTCTTGAGGAATTCGTAATAGCGCCGCGCGGCGCGCAGATCGGGATTCGCTTCGGGATTCACGAAGGGGTTGTTTTGTCCGTACCAGGCCCAGGGACCGCGGGGGATGTTTCCGAACTCCACGAAGCGCCAGTGCACCTTGCTACCGGACTTGAGGCCGAGGAAGTCACGGACCGCGGGAGAGAGGTCGATGCCGGCTTTACCGTTTTCGTGGTTGCGGGGAGGGTGCCCTCCGAAAACGTACTTCCAGTCATCGGTCACGAAGGGTCCGCAATCTTCCCACTGCGCGTAGCACACCTTGCCCCCGTGGTAGATTTGGAGCCAGCGGCCGCGGCAGCACGAGGTGCCCGGCTTGGGGCCGCACCGGGCGAACCAGGGGACGACGCGAGAGGCTTCAGGGCGGTGGCGCCGATGATCGATGCAGTCGTTGTAGGGGAGTGCGACGTAGAAAGGATTGAGACCGGGCCGGAAGGCCTTCGGGGCGAAGTTGGCGCGCGCGGCGGGATCCGGGTCATCGAATCCTCCGAAATTTTTCTGCCACTCGCGATCCCACGAGGAATGATGGTTGGGGGTGGCATTGCGCCCGCCCGGCTTTTCGCCGATCCAGAAAATTGTGGCGGTGATGTTCCGGCGCCAGGGATAGACGGCCTTGCGGCCCCCGTAGGGATTTTTTGGGGCTCCGGCCGGGATGTTGACGCGGGGACCGTCCTGGGCGGGGAGCTGGACCCAGGAAAGCAGGAGCAAGAGCAGGAGCAGAACCGGTCGGGACACGTCAGGGGAGCACTATACCCGATCCGTCAAGGAAGGGAAGCTGGACGCCGCCATCCACCTACCAGGGCGATTGGCTGGTTAGGTCGTGAATGGGCATGCCGTGCGGAGTAGGGCGAGGGCTTTGCCGGGATAGCTGGCGTAGTGGTCCAGCGCAGCATTGAGCGACTCAAACTCATCCAGCGGGATC
>CAUZKZ010000207.1:0-9151 GCA_963580345.1 Verrucomicrobiia bacterium
GGAGGGAGCTCCCCGCATCGACAAGAAGATCACCCGCTTGGCCCGCGGCGTGAAGTGGGGCTCCTTCGGGGCGAGCGGATTGGTCGCCTTGCTGACCGCCGCTTCGGCGCGGGCCTGCTGGTGAGCCAGGGCTGCAAAGGCGAGATAGCCGAAGCCACTCGAGATCGACTTGAGGGCCGTGCGGCGCGAGAGGTGGGGTGAATGGGATGCGTTGGGCATGATTTCCGAAGACGGGATGTTGGGACAGGGAGCGGTCGAGGGTTGGATTAGCGGTTCGGGAGTTTCATCACTCCAACTCTCCAGGGTTCCAGCCCTGCGCGTCGATTTCACTCTGGTTTCATTACTCAGGTCGCTCTCTTGGTGGCTGTTCTCAATTCAGGTATCGAAATTCCGCGGAGGCCAGAAGGCCCTGGCAGAATGATCCCAGGGCGAGGTTGTCCGTATTCTCGCGGCTCTCGCCCTTCTTCCGGGCCGCGGCCATGAAATTCCAGAGGAAGTTTTCGGACTGCTCGATTTCCCCCTTGGAAGCGACGCGCCCGTAACAAAGCATGAAAGCCAGGGATACCCGTTCCCGGGGAGTGTCGGCTTCGGCGACCAGCCGCCGTGCCATCGCCTCGGCCTGCTGAAGCACAAAAGGATTGTTCATGAGGTAGAGCGCCTGGCCCGGCACGTTGGTCGATTCACGCGCCCCCGTCACGAGATTCGGATCGGAGGGATCGAACAAGGCCAGGGACTCCGGCAACGAATCGCGGACGAACGGAAGGTAGACCGAGCGGTGGTTGACGGGACGGTTGACTGCCTCGGAGCCAAGGCGCTGCCCCACCCTCGCATCTCCGGTCCGCGCCACAAGCGAGGCCATCGGGCGCGCGAAATCCAATTCCCCGCTGGCCACCAGCATCGCGTCGCGCAGAGCTTCCGCATCGAGCCGACGCGGCATCATGCGCCACAAGAGGGCATTGTCGGGATCCTTGGTGTAGGCGGTTCGGCTGAACTCCGAGCTCATCCCGTAGGTCCGCGACTTCACGAGTTCGCGAATCAGGCTTTTCACCGACCAATTCTCCTTCATGAAGCGCACCGCCAGGTAGTCGAGCAACTCGGGGTGGCTCGGAGCCTGGCCGGTGGTTCCAAAGTTGTTCGGGGAACCCACGATCCCCCGCCCCAACAATTTCTGCCAAACGCGGTTCACCATCACGCGGGCCGTCAGCGGGTTCTCGGCCGAAGTCAGCCACGTCGCCAACTCCAGCCGCCCGCTGCCATCGGAAGGCAGGGAACTGGGCGTGCCGGGGTGATGGAGCACCTGCAGGAATCCCCGTGAAACCTTCTGGGCTGGCTTGTCCAGCTCCCCACGAATCAGGACCGTCGCTTCGACTGGTTGCGAATAGTCCTGGACTCCCATCGCGAGGCTCTTCGCCTTGCCCTCCGCATCGACTCCGTCCAGGCGGGCACGCAACTGCGCGATCGTGTTGCGCAGGCGGAGGACCTGCCGGATGTTGTTGGGCTGGCCCTGCGCACGGCGGCGTCGATTCTCCGCGGTCACCTCCGCAAACTCTTCCTCCGCGTTTTCCAGGCGGCTCCTCATCGCCTCCAGTTCCTGCGGAGCGATACTCGTCGCCGGGGTCTCGTCCGCGACCGGCAACTCGAGCATCTTCGTGCCGCGACGATTCGTGGCCACTTTGATGGTTCCAAAGTAGGTCCTGGTGCTCAGGAAGATGCCGGAGAGCGCGTAGTAGTCCGCAGTCGGGATCGGATCGAACTTGTGGTCGTGACACCGTGCGCACGACACCGTCAGACCGAGAATCGCCTGGGTGGTGGCGTCCACCTGCTCGTCGGCCAGGTCGAGGGCGAACTGCCGCGGATTTCTCTCGTTCAGGCCCTTTGGACCCATCGCGAGAAACCCGGTCGCGATGAGGTTCTCCTGCCACTCTTCATCGCTGCCTATCTTGAGCAGGTCTCCCGCGATCTGTTCCCGCACGAACTGGTCGTAGGGCTTGTCCTGGTTGAAGGAGTCGATCACGTAATCGCGATAACGCCAGGCGTGGGGGAAGCTCATGTTCACTTCCTTCCCGGTCGATTCCGCGTAGCGCGCCACGTCCAGCCAGTGCCGACCCCAGCGCTCCCCGAACTGCGGACGGGCCAGCAACTCGTCGACCTTCTTGCGGTAGGCGGCCTCCGGATCCGCGTGCCACGCCTTGCCGTAGGCCTGGATCTCCTCGACCGTGGGCGGCAGCCCCACCAGGTCGAAATACAGGCGCCGCAGCAGAATCTCCGGGCTCGCGTCTCCGGCCGGCTCCAGCTTGTTTTCCTCGAGCTTCGCGAGGACAAAGCGGTCCACGCCGGATGAGGGCCACTCCGCATCCTTCACCTTCGGCAAGGGGGCCACTACCGGTTTCTGGAACGACCAGAACTCGCGACCCTTCTCGATATCGATCTCGGTTTCAAGCACCACCTCCTTATCGACGCGGGGATCGGGGGCGCCCATCTCGAGCCACCGCTTGATGTCCGCGAGGACGCGCGCCGGAAGCTTTCGCTTCGGCGGCATCTCGTAGTCCTCGTCCACCCACGTCACGGCCGTCCACAGCAGGCTTTCCTCCGGCTTGCCCGGAACGATAACCTGGCCGGAGTCCCCACCGTGACGCAGTCCGGCCCGCGTCTCGAGTTGGAGCCCCCCCTTGATCTTCTCGTCCGCCGAGTGGCACTTGTAACAGTACTCGACAAAAATGGGCCGGATCTTCGATTCGAAGAAATTGACCTGCTCGCTGGTGAGCTCGTCTTCTCCGAATGAAAGGGGCGCGGCGAGAAGCAGGAGGCAGCTGGAGGTTCTCAGGCGCATTCGATTTGCTTCTAACAGGTCGCGGGAGGATTCTACTCGTCCTTCGGGGCCGGCCGTTTCGGCTTGTCGGTTCCGCCTTCGCCCTCGCCGCGGCCGGGGCGTCCACCGGGCCGGTCGGGGCGAGGCCCGCCCTGCCGGAAACGCTCCTGCATCCGCTTGATCAGAGCTTCCTGTTCCTCCTTGTCGAAGAAGCCGTCTCCGTTCCGATCCATCTTCTCGAAGCGTTGCAGCATGCGCTCGGGCGCTTCTTCCTTGCTGATCTTTCCGTCGCCGTCCTTGTCGAAGCGGCTGAAATCGGGGAGCCGGGGCGGGCGCCGGGCCCGGTCCGGGCCGGGCTCTCCACCCGTTCTTCCGGGGCGGCGCTGCGGACCCGCCACCTCGTCCCGCGTAACTTGCCCATCCTTGTTGCGATCGAGCTTTCGCAGCGAAGCCACGGCCATATCGATTTCGGCCTGATCGAGTTTACCATCGTGGTTGCGGTCGAGGGCCGCCATCAATCCGGAGGTTCCTCTTCCCGGAGCCTGTCCGAGAACCGGCCCTGCCAGTCCCGCCATCAGGCCTGCCACCGCAAGCCAGCTTGTTTTGTTCATCACTTTCATTGTTGCTTCTGGTTTGGGATCAATCACCCGTGAAACAGGGGTCTCCAGTTCTAACCCGCGAATCCGTGAATGGTCGCGCCAGAACCTGAAATTTGAAGAATTTCCCGCCGGCCGCTTCCTTCCATGACGGCGCCATTCCCGGGCCCCGAAGCTCCCTTTCCCGCCCCGCCGCGAGGATGTCCGGCCGGCAGGACCCCCGCTTTCTCCCGGCCGGTAGCGCCGCGCCTCAGCGGGAGGGCACCGCCACCAGGTTATCGATCTCCTGCAACAACTGCTCCGGCTCAACCGGCTTCGAAATATACTGGTCCATTCCCGCCGCCATGCACTTATCCCGTGCTTCCGTCCCGGCGTGGCCGGTCAGCCCGATGATATGCGGTCCGCGCCCAATCACGGCGGTCTCCCGTATCCTTCGCGTCGCTTCGTAGCCATCCATGACCGGCATGCTGCAATCCATCAGGACCAGGTCGTAGATGCCCTTTTGCACCGCGGCCACCGCTTCCTTCCCGTTCTCCACCATGTCGTGCTCGAATCCGGACTTCCGCAGGAGCATCGAGAGGTATTTTCGATTCATCTTGTCATCTTCCACCAGCAAGACCCGCGCCGACGACGGTGCCTTGGGGGTTTTCAAGGCCTTCTCCGGGACCGGGGGTTGCACCGGGCTGGCCGCTCCGCCCAGCACTCCCGCCACCACTTCGTAGAGAGATCGCTTTATGACCGGTTTCGTCGCCACCCCGGCAAAGAGTTCCCCCGGCGTGTCCACCATCCCCTGGCCCGGCGCCACCGAGGTGAGCAGGATGATCGGGAGATCCTTGCAGTCGGCCCGATCCATCACCCGTCGTGCGAACTCGTGGCCGTCCATTCCGGGCATCTGGTAGTCGGTTATGATGAGGTCTACCCCGTTTCCCCCGTTCAGCGAATTGAGCACATCGAGCGCCTCCGAAGCCAGGGCGACTGCATGCGTATGGCATCCCCACGACTCGGTCTGCCTCACGAGGATCTCCCGGTTGATGGCGTGATCGTCGACAATGAGGACGCGCTTCCCGCGAATCAACCGATCCGGCGCCGAGTACTCGACCTGGCCCTGCCCGATCGGAAACCACGCCTCGACCGTGAAGCAGCTTCCCTTCCCGACTTCGCTCTCCACACTGATGTTGCCCCCCATCAAGGTCGCGAGGCGTTGGGAGATCGAGAGCCCCAGGCCGGTTCCGCTGTGCTCCCGCGCGCTCGTCCCATCCGCCTGCCGGAAGGCCTCGAAGATAACCTCCAGTTTGTCTTCCGGAATCCCGATCCCGGTGTCGCTGACAACGAATTCGAGGTGGACCCGGCGATCAACCACCTCCAGGACCCGGGTTCGCAACGAAATCTCACCCCTCTGCGTGAACTTGCCGGCGTTGGCGAGAAGATTCGTGAGGATCTGCTTGAGGCGGACCGGATCCCCCCAAATCTGCTGCGGCACGCCCCGCTCCACCACCGAACCAAGCGCCACATCGTTGGCGTCAACTCTTGGCGTCACAACCATGATCGCCTCCTCGAGGAGTCCTTCCAGGCTGAACTCGATACAATGCAGATCGATGCTGTCGGCTTCGATTTTCGAGAAGTCGAGCAGGTCGTTGATCACCGCCAGCAACGTCTTCGCTGAAACGCGCGCGATGTCCGCCATGATGGTTTGGTCGCGGTTTAACGGAGTCTCCGTCAACAGTTCGCTCATCCCAATGATCCCGTTCAAGGGCGTGCGCATCTCGTGGCTCACGTTCGCCAGAAACTCCGACTTGAGCCGCGAGGCATCGAGAGCTTCGTCGCGAGCTCGCTCCAGTTCCCGGTTGGCGGTCTCAAGACCTTCGTAGCTCGATTTCAGGCTGCCAGCCATCGCGTTGAGCGCCTGCTGGAGCTGGACGATTTCGGAGGAACTTGAAAGCTCCTCACACTGATCAAAATTCCCTTCGGCAATCTTCTCGGCTTGATTGATGACGGACCTGACGGGCCGGTTCACCCAGCGGTGGAGCCAGCAGGCCAGGACCAGGAACGATACCATCGCTGCTCCACCCATCGATATTGCGGTGAGAGCGGTGTTCCGCACCATCAAGACCCCCATCGAGGCCTCCATCGATTTCCGGTCTGCAGAGAGAATGTGGACGATGTGGTCGAAGGTCTCTGCCAGCTCGCGATCCAGCCTCCGCACCATTTCGTCCGCGTTGCGAAGGGAACTTCCTCCCCCCGCCTGCATGCGCGCCAATGCCTCCCGATGGGTTTCACCCAGCTGCCGGTGCTCTGACAGAAAGTTGTCGGCCAGGGTCACTGCCTCGGATTCCGGCGGGAGCCCCGCCATCAGAACCTCCACCCAGCGACGCGTGGCAGCCTCTTGCTGAAGAAACCTGGCCCAGTAGCGCTCCTGGTCCTGCCGGGAGTCTCCCCGAACCAGCACGTTCATCCACTCCTGGACCTGCTTCTCGAATGTCGCCTGCGCTGCGGTCGCGTTCAACTCCGCTTGCGAGGTCTGGCGGTGCCGGGCCAGCAGCTCCTTGTGCAGATCGTTGGTCGAATCCAGCCCCACCCAGCCAATCCCCATCAGGATGGCAAAAAACAGTCCGGTCAGGAGGAGAATTCGAAACCGCAGGCTCATAAGCAGAAATCAGGCAACACGTCGGGCCCCATGAACCACATATCTTTTCAGCATTCAATAAATTAAATATAATCATATAATTAAGTATGTGTTACTGATAGTTTTTTACATATGGCCTGTGCCGCCGCCTCTTCACGGCCCACTCAGACGGGTCTCTCCAACCCCTCTCAGCTCCGAGGGTCGCGGAAATGGCGCGGTTTCCACGGCCGGCGCGCCGCGCCGCTCCTCCCGAACCATGTAATATTTTCAAATAATCACAATATATGAAATTCTCCGAGAGTGCTTCCGGTTGGAGCAGCCATGAACACCCCCGCTCTACTCGTGCTCTTCGCCGCTCTGACCTTGAGTGGCCTCGTCCTGGTCGGACGGACCACCGAGGAACTTGGATTCGACTACCGGCAAAGCCGGGCCACGCCACCTCCACCCCGCCCGGTGGTGCCCGAACAGGTTGGCCCGCGGATTTTCCGAGCGACACTCCGCGGCAACAGCCCTGACCTTCTTCCTGATGGGATCGTGCCCTTCCACCTCGGAATGGCCGAGAAGGGATCTCCTACTGTGCGATCTTCCAGAGGTGCTCTTCGGCCCGAATAAAGACTGCGCCGTCGACCACGGCCGGGGAGGCGAAGATGCGCTCCTCCATGTCAATCTCGGCCAGCACCTTGCCACCCTTCCCCGAGACCTCCAGGACATAGGCCACCCCGTCCTCGGTGCAGCAATACATCGTATGGCCCACGATCACGGGAGAGGAGGAAAAGTTTCCGGTCAGCTTCTCCTTCCAGAGAAGCTTACCGCTCTTTCCCTCACGGCAACACACCGTCCCCGTGTCATTCAAGGTGTAGAGGTTTCCGTGGACCGCCAAAAAACACGGCGTCTTGCCGACATACTTCTCCTCGTCCCAAACCACGTGCGACTTTGTCACGTCGCCTTTGGCCCCCTTCGGGTCGATCGCGAGGAGGTGCGGCCGGTCGAAGCCGGTCGCGACGTAGATCATTCCGTTCGCCACCACCGGGCGGGGCACCACCGAGTAGCCTTCCCCGTAGGTCACCTTCCAGACCAACTTCCCATCCGCCGGATCGTAGGCTCCGACCATGCCGCTCGCCTGGCTCAGAATCAGCGTTTTCCCACCGCGCTCGTCCTTGAATTCCAGCGGAGTGGAAAACGAAAAGGTCAGCCTCACTTTCTGGTTGCGCTGCACCCGCCACTTCAATTTCCCGGTCCTGGCATCCAGCGCCACGAGGGTCGGATCGCTGTCGCCGTCGGCGTGAAAGACCACCAGTCCCCCGACGATGATCGGAGAGCTGCCCGTCCCATGCACCGGTTGGTAGTCGATCTTCTGCCGCCAGATCTCCTCCCCGCTCCCAAGCTTCAAGGCGGCGGTTCCCATGTGAGCGAAGTGCGCGTAGACGACGCCATCCGCGATGACGGGCGTGCAGCTGGAGAGACTGTTCTTGGCGTGACGAATCTTCGCCACCTTCTCTTCGGGAGTGAAGAGATCCTTCTCCCAGAGGACCTTCCCACTCCCGGCATCGATCGCCACCACCCCCAGGGTCACCTTTCCGCCCTCATTCTTGGAAATCGTCATGATCACTTTCCCTTCGCTCATCACCGGCGACGACCAGCCCTTGCCGGGAAGCTTGCGCTTCCACGCCACCCCTTCCAGCTTGCCCCACTTGCGCGGCACATTCTCGGCAAACGACACGCCCTGACCGGTCGGCCCGCGAAACTGCGGCCAATCCTTCGTGCCGCCCGCCGCCTTGTCCGCCAGGAGTCCGGTTTGGGTCGCGATCATTGCAGCAAGGCAAGCGAGAAACGTTTTCATATCGGTGAGGAACTCTACCGCGATGGCTCACGGTATATTGCAGCCGTTTGGGTAGTTGGTTGGAGCCCGCTTGGCAAGGCGCGAGGTGACCCACGGCCGCGATACAGCGAGGACCGGGACATCTGCGCATCCTTACGGCCCAATCGGCAGGGTTCCATTGAAAGGTTGGCCCCCGCAGCCTGTATTTTTCCCATGCCCAACGAAAAACGCTCCTCGTCATCGACTCCTCAGGTCACCCGCCGCACCTTCCTCGGAACCACCGCCGCGGCCGCCGCCTCGATTGGAGCCGCCGGTTCGCTCCACGCCCAAGATCAAAAGGGCGGCCCCCTCCGTTTCGCGCAGATCGGCTGCGGCGGCAAGGGAAGTGGCGATCTCTCCAACACGGTCGCCTCCGGCGGGAAGCTCGTTGCCATGTGCGACGTCGATGCCGGCCGCGCCAAGGGTCACTTCGACAGGTACAAGGACGTGCCGAGGTACACCGATTTTCGCGAGATGCTCGCAAAACATGCCGACGAGATCGATGCGGTGGTGGTGTCCACCCCCGACCACGTCCACGCTGTGGCAGCCCTCGCCGCCATGAAGAAGGGCAAGCACGTCTACGTGCAAAAACCCCTGGCGCGGACCTACGGCGAATGCAAGGCCCTCCTCCAGGCCACCCGCAAGTACAAGGTCGTCACCCAGATGGGAAACCAGGGCCACGCCGGGACCGGCCTCAAGCTCTGGAAGAAGATGATGGACGACAAGGCCTTCGGCGAAGTGCTCGAACTCCATTCCTGGTCCAACCGGCCTGTCTGGCCGCAGGGCATGACCGAGTATCCGAAAGAAGCGCCGGTTCCCAACGGTCTCGACTGGAATGCCTGGCTCGGACCGATGGCGCAGCGACCCTATGGCAACGGCTACCTGCCCTTCAAATGGCGCGGCTGGTGGGACTTCGGCGCCGGCGCAATGGGCGACATGGCCTGCCACAACATGGATCCCGCCTTCTGGACCTGCAAGCTGGGCCTTCCCACCTCCATCAAGGCGGAAGCCTCCGCACCCGCCGGGATCGCCTACCCGAAGTGGTCGATCATCACATTCGATTTTCCCGCCACCGAAATTTGCCCGAAGGGAATCACCATGACCTGGTACGACGGTGGGAAGCGCCCCAAGCCGCCCGCCGGAGCAAACCCGGGACTCGACGTCGGCGGCAACGGCTGCATGATCGTGGGCTCCAGCATCTCCGCCTTGGGCGGCTCGCATGCCGGGACTCCGCGTCCCATCGCCGTCGGCAACAAGTTCGACCA
>CAUZKZ010000208.1:0-9124 GCA_963580345.1 Verrucomicrobiia bacterium
TCATCTTGGCATACCCGACTGCGATCATCCCGATACTCCCAAAGACAACCCAGCCCATGACAAGGGTGGTTGAGGGCCACTCAAAGGCCAGCTGGAAATTGAACATAGCTTGATAGTTTACCACTCAGGGAGGCGATGGCAACCGGAGTTTTCGACGGGAACGGGAAGCTGGGCCGGGCGCGTCGGTGGGTTACCCGGAGTCCCGTCACTATTCGCCCACTGCCAGCAAGACCCCCTCGGATTCCAGCAGGGCCCGCTTGATATCCAGCCCTCCGCCAAAACCGGTGAGCGAGCCGTCCATCCCGATCACGCGGTGACAGGGCACGATGATCGAAACGGGATTCGATCCGTTGGCGGCTCCCACCGCCCGCACGCTTTTGGGCTTGCCGATGCGCCGCGCAATCTCGGCGTAGGATCGTGTCACCCCAAACGGGATCCGCCGCAGCTCGGCCCACACCGCGCGTTGGAACTCGGTCCCGCGAGTGTCGAGGGTCACGTTGAAGCCGGTGCGCACGCCGGCAAAATACTCGCCAAGCTGCTTCTCGGCCGCCTCCAGAACCTGGTTGGAAGCGTCGTCGCCGGGAACTTCCGCCGCATTGATCCGATGGCCGAAGAACAATCCGGCCAGCCCCTTCGCGGAGGCGAGAAGCACCAGTTCTCCGACGGGGGATTCGAGGCGGCGCGCCGCGGTGGCATGGACAGGAACTTGGCTCATGATTTCAATCTGGTGGGCGATAATGAGACGGACGGTTCAGTTCTCCCACCTGGCGAGAATCCGCGCCATGAGAAGCCGGGGTCCGGGGCAGAGCGTTCCCCGCCCTTCATCACTCGCCTAGTGGTTTTCATCTCCTCCGGATGATTTTTTCGTCGCGTCGGATTCCGCCGCCGGCGCTGCCGCCGCAAGTTCCTTGGCCCCGGCATTGACCACCTTGGTCCCGGCCCACTCGTCCCCCAGCCGCAGCATGGGTCTCTTCTCCTGGCGGGAGATCAGAACGAAGAGTTCGACGAAGGCGAAAAACGGAATGAGGAGAACCACGTTGCGGACCAGCCCCGGCTGCCAGTCTCCCGCCAGCGATTTGCCGGCCGTTGTCACGGCCTGAATTCCCATGGCCTTTTTGCCGACGCTCTGGCCATCGAGCAACGGCAACGAATCCCGCGTGAGGAGGTAGGCGACGCCCAGTAGCGGCGCCAGGCGTTCAGCCGGACCCGGAATGTAAGCCAGGATGTAGGCTCCCGCGATGTTGATCCCGGCCCCGATCACGACATCGATCACGGCGGCAATAATGCGGTTCGCCATGCTGGCGTCGGCCCCGGGTGCATCTTCGTCTGCGGGCGCGGACTGGCTGGTTCCGGACGACACAGTGACGTTCAACGGAGGGTCGGAGGGCTCGCGCCCCTGCGGCGGATCCGGCCGCACCGGAGGCGACGGGGGCGGGGCCGACTTGGGGAGGTCGGGTGGCGGTGGAATAGATTTTTCGCCGGGCGCTCCTGGGTCCTGTTCCTTGTCCATGGCTAGGCCCCACGCTCTGACATCGGAGCGGGAAGGTCGAGGTCTATTCCCGCAGATCGTTCGCGTTGCTTCCGGCCCGCAACCGGGCTATCCTGAACCATGGGTCAGAAACTGCTGTCTGTTCTCACCATCAGCGCCCTCGGAATCATGATCGGACTCAATGCCTCGAGCCGGGACGAAACCCTGCCGGTGGAAGACGGCCGCTCGGCGGCTGCCGTGCTTCCCCTCGACCGGGACTCGTCGAAGACCGCCTTCCAAACCGCCACCTTTGGACTGGGCTGATTCTGGACCCCCGATTCCCAGTTTGGGACTCTCAGGGGCGTGCTCCGGACCCGCGTCGGCTACTGCGGCGGGACCAAGGAGAACCCAACCTACCGCTCTCTTGGCGACCACACCGAGGCCATCGCAATCGATTTCGATCCGGAAGTCGTCAGCTACGAGGATCTCCTGCAACGATTCTGGGACGGGCACTACTGCGCCAGCGACATCGGGATGCGGCAATACCGGAATGCGCTCTTCTATCATAACGAAGAGCAGAAGAGGCTCGCCGAGAAGACGCGGTCCCTCGCCGCCGCGAAAGCCGGGATTCCCGTCGAAGCGGTCAAGACGGCCATCCTCCCGGCCGGCACCTTCACCTACGCGGAAGCTTACCACCAGAAGTTCTCCCTCACGAGCCACCGCGAACTGCGCGCTTTCCTTGGCGAGAGCTATCCGACCGGCAAGCAACTCGCGGACTCCACCGTCGCCACCCGCCTGAACGCCTGGCTCGGCTCAGGATTCGATCGCGATCGCAAGGTGCTCGAAGAGGAAATCGAGAGCTACGGCTTGCCCGAAAAGCTGCGGAACAACGTTCTCTCCAAGGTGAAGCGGTAGCGGCACGCCCTCGCGGACCGCGAGGGATCTCCGCTCCCTCACTCGTCCGGATCGAAAGGCGAAGCCTCTCCGCTAATTCGCCCCAGTGTGAATCGCACAGGGTTAAGCATTGATCCCGGCAGGGATCGAAGCTTGTAGCGCGGGGTTGAGCGGCTTGCCTCGTCGTAGCGAAGCGAAGACGGGAGCGATACCCCGGGACTCCGGCGGAAGCGAGAACCGTGATCCTGAAGGGATCACAGCGCCGCTTCGACACCCTCCGGGGTCGAGTTCCCTCCGCGCCCGACACCCGGGGTATCGTCGCTCGCGGACTCGCTCCTCAACCCCGCGCTACAGGCTTTGATCCCTGCCGGGATCGGGGCGTTGCCCTAACCTTGTTCCATCCACTAGATCCGCCCGAGAATCCGATCCAGCGAATCGGAAGTCTGGTAGATCAACGCCTCCGGATAGTGCGGGTAGGGGTGGAAGTACTCGAAGGTGAGAAACCCTTCGTAATTCACCGCGTCGAGGGCTTCGATCAGGGCCGGCCAGTTGGTGGTTCCGTCCAGGAGGGGACGGAAGCACTCCAGGGAATGGTCGGTCCCCTTCTTGGTGAACTCCTTGAGGTGGATGTTCTGGATTCGCTTTTTCATCACGGGAACCCAGTGCTCGGGGTGCTGGAAGAGCATGATGTTGCCGGTGTCGAAGTGGATGCGCACGTGTTCGCTGTCGAAGTGATCCACGAAGGCGTTCATCTCGAAGGGCGACATGAGGTAGCCGTTGAAGAAGATGTTCTCCATGTTGAGATAGACATCCAGCTTCTCGGCCAGTAGGGCCAACTTGCCGATCGCCTCCTTGGCGCGCCGGTCACACACGTCGTTGGGAACCGGTTCGTGATCGTCCCGCCACGGAATGTGCACCGCCCCGGGGACCACCAGGACGTTCTTCACCCCCAGATCGTGGGCGGCCTGTCCGATCTTGCCGGCCAGTTCCAGTCCGCGGGTCCGCTTCTCCACATCATTACTGACCAGCGGATAGGGCCAGAAAAGAAAGGAGCAGAGCCCGCTGATCTCGATCCCGATCTGGTCCGCCATCTTGCGGATCTCGTGATACTGCTTGGTGCCGGACTTCGGCGAGAGGTCGCTTTCCAGATCGTAGTTGAGCTCGATCCCGTCGAAGCCGGCATCCTTGGCCAGTTGCAGGCACTCGCGCAGCGTCATGCGGTCCGGATAGGGAAAGGCCCACAGGTTGATCGACTTCTTCATCTTGTCGTAGCGCTTCGGGGAGGCGCGGCGGTCGTCGGGTCCGGTCTTCTTGGCCACGTCCTGCGCGGGGCTCGACGCGGTGGTGGCCAACGCCCCGGCCGCCGCCGCCGCGAAGGTGGACTTGAGGGCACTCCGGCGGGTGGGCAGTCCCGCTTCGCCACAGGGTCGAGGCACGTTTTCTGGATTCATAGCTCACCTCCATAGATAAGTTCGCGCCGCGGTGCAAGCGCAGGAGAATCGCAAGGCCCTGAAACAAGTAGCGGAGCGGCTTCCCGCTCCGCCTTGGACCAAGCGTTGGCCCCGGCCACGGGCAATATGCCCGTGCCACGGATGGACGAAGGCCCATCGATTCGCTAGCCTGCTCCCGGCCTCGCTTCGTCTCATCATGAAACTCGGACTCTCTCTCTACCTTTTCTGCCTCCCGGCCCTTGGCTACGCGCAGCTTTCCAACGTCCCATCGTGGGACGAGATCAAACCGCCCGCCGAGCAGGCCGCCCCGCGCGCCGTCAAGCTCCGCGCCAGCGGCGCCAGCTACATCCGCAGCATCCACTACGTGCGACCCCGGCCCGCCACCACCGCCGCGCAGCTCACCGCCATCAACCCCAATCTCCCCAAGCTTCTTCCCGGCTTCGCGAAGCTGATGGCCACCGCCGAAGTCTCTTCCCGCTACAAGGAACTATACGACCGCAAGCTGCGGGAGATGCGCAAGGGAGAACTGCTCACTCCGCACAACTACTTCGACTGCGAGACCGTCCTCCGTCTCGAGTACCCCGGCACCGGCCGCAAGGTCCTCCTCCTGCAGGCCGACATGGACGTCGTCACCGACGGCTCCGACCCCGGCCGTGCCCCCAAGCTCGCCGACTACAACGCGGCCCGCACCTCGGACTGGTACCTCCCCGAGACCTCCTACAGCTGGACCCGGAGCGGCGGGGCCGAGAACCCCTTCCTCGAGTACTATCCCGGCGCCCTCGCCAAGCTGCAAAAGCTGCGCGCCCAACTCGCCGCCGAAGCGAAGACCGACCAGGGCGTCATCTGGCGCGAACTCCTCCAGAGCTGCGACGACCAGATCTACCGCGTCAAGATGCGCGGACTGGGCAAGAGCACCAAGTCCGGACTCCGCGCCCGCCGCTTCCTCCTCGCCGACCGCGATCCCTTCGTGGTCCTGCCCATCCCGTGGGTCAACCAGAGCGCGGCCTGGTCGCCGCAGATCGGTGACTACGCCGCGGTCGTCTACAAGGACCGCCTCTACCCCGCCATCCTCGGCGACGCCGGCCCCAGAAACAAAGTCGGGGAAGCCTCCTTGCGCATCGCCCGGACCCTCAACCCCGAGGCCAACGGCAAAAAGCGCGCCGTCAGTTCCCTCGCCGTCACCTACCTCTACTTCCCCCGCACCAACCCCACCAAGGCTGCACCCGACCTCAAACTCTGGCGCAACAAGGTGCGCGAGCTCCTCGACGAAATCGGTGGTCTCACCAACCCCGACTCGCTGCACGATTGGACCGCGAAGTAACCGAGCGAACTGGAGATTTGAATCACTTTCCTGTCCGGGTCTGTAGAATATTCAAAGAATCCTTTACACGGTCGCAGGATCTCCGCCATTTGCTGACGTAGAGATATGGCATTGTCCGAGTCCATGGGAGCAGAAGACGACCGCATCCCGGTCGAGTTCGTGCACGAGATCACCCGTGCGCAAGCGGCGATCGTGGCCTATGTCCGGTCCCTCCTGCCGGGGCATCCGGACTACATGGATGTCGTGCAGGAGGTGAATGTCACGCTGTGGAAGAAGCAGAAACAGTTCCGTCCCGGGAGCAATTTCAAGGCCTGGGCCTTCAAGACGGCACGCTTTCACGTCCTGAGTGCGCGGAGGAAGATGATCGCGGAGGGCAAGCGCCTCGTGTTCGATGCAGAGCTCGTGGAGCTCCTGGCGGAGACCGCCCCCTACGGCGAGGAGACGATGGAAGGTAAACTCGCGGCCCTCCACCAGTGTCTCGGGGAGTCGCGGGAGAAGGACCGGGACTTGCTGCGGGTGCGCTATGCCAGGACCGTTTCAATCGAGGAGTACGCCCGCCAGCATGAACGGAATCCGGGCACGGTCCGGGCCACCCTGCGCCGCCTGCGCGCGATCCTCTTGAAGTGCGTGCGGACCAAGTTGCGCCACGAATCCCTGCCGCCGGCGGCGGATGCGGCCTGGTAACCGGGAACCGAGCGATGGCATGACTCCGGATCGGGACAGAAACGACCAGCAACTCCAGGACAGTGTCTCGAAACTGTTCGACGCTGAGCTGCCGGAGGAGGAGTTCGAGGAACTCTCCCGTCGATTGCGGGAGGACCCGAAGGCGAGGGAAGTCTACTTCGAGTGCGCCGCCCTCGGAACCGCTCTCGACCTGGAGTTCGCCCCGCCGCTGAGCCGGGGTGGGTAACGACGCGAGGAGTCGTCAACCGCGATCCGCAAGCGGGCGAAATGGGCCCTCGGCATCGCGGCCGTGGCGTCAGTGGTGATCGCGTCCGTAATGTACATTGTTCAAACCCGGGAGCGACCGGGCACGATCCAATTGCGTCTCTGCGGCAATTCCCAGTGGGTGATCGACGGGGCCATGAACCGGCAATTGTCCACTCTCCCCGAGGGAGTAAACCCCGTTCTCGAACAAGGGGTGGCGGAGCTGAAACTCCCGCACGACGTGCTGGCGGTGGTGGAGGCGCCGGCTTCGATGGTCCTGCTAGACGAGCGGACCCTGCAACTCAATCACGGGCGCGCCTTTTTCCGGGTGGAACCGGAGGGTAAGGGCTTCGCGGTCGTCACTCCGCACCAGCGCCTCGTCGATCTCGGAACTGAGTTTGGAGTCGACTCCCGCCAAGGGCAGGACGAGGTGGAACTGCATGTCTTCAAGGGGCGGGTGCGGGTCGATGCCCTGGAGGGCGAGGGGAAAGGGGAGATCATCGAGGCCGCTCGCGCCGTCCTCCTGAAGGGCGCACAGGTGGAGAAGGACTTGGAAGGACCCCGCACCGCCTTCCTGCGGGAGCTGCCCCCGAAGGTTGAAGTCCTCTTCCAGGATGACTTCGAGTCGGGACTCGTGGCAGGGCGGGAATACGCCGTCCGTATGGACCGGACCGTAATTCGTGACTTCTCGCGCAATCGCTTTGAGGGAATCCAAGATGACACAACCTGGACCTTCACCACCGCCCCGCCGGTGGCACCGGGAGGCGCTTTTCACGATCTCGGTGGCGAAGCCTCGCCGGGGAACATCACCACCCAGCGCAACCTGGAGACGCCAATCGATCTGATCAGTTTTGCGGACGGTACCGACACTGGAGTCGACCTCAGTATCGCGGGCGCCGTCGGGCTCGACTTGCGCGCCGCCGGGGAGACGAAGGCGCCGGCCGCGGGCACGCCCGCCGCCGAACTCTTCCTCGCCAGCGGGATCGATCTGGATGACGGATTCGTCTATGATCAGGAACGGTCCAGTCCCGGTCCGACCACCTTTACCTTCACTGGCCTGAACCCCGACCTGCGCTTTGACGTCACGCTCTACGGCGATCGCAGTGGTACTCATGCCGACGGGAAAGAGCGATTCACCTTGAAAGGGGTGGAGGGGGCGACCAACCGCAGTTCCACCGGAATCGTCGGCACCTACGTCACTGAAATGTCCACGCGACCGAATTTCGAGGCCGGCCACGTGGTCCGCTGGGCTGGGATCGATCCCGGCGCGGACGGGGTCATCACGATCGAGATCGATCCTTCGGAGAACGGGGATTCGAACATCGCCTATCTCTCCGCGCTTCGTCTCGCCGCAAGCGATGCCGATGGCGCGCGGGTCAGCTTTCAAGGAGCGCCTCTCGACGCGACCGTCCATGCCGACGGAGACGGGATGCCGGACGCGTTCGAACTGGCACATGGCGGGTCCGCCACGAGTCTGCGTCCCGATGACGACCTCGAGAACGACGGGGCCGGGGACGGGTTGACCAATCTCAGGGAGTTTCGCTACGGGACCGATCCCAACAATCCGGACACCGATGGAGACGGGACGGAGGACGGGGCGGAAGTCGCGGCAGGCACAAACCCGGTCGATCCGGCTTCGAAACCGCTGCGCGTCATGTCGATTGGGGAGTCGATTTTCTACCGGGCTGGGCTCTCGAAACGGCTGAGCGAAGCCGGATACAAGTTGCTCTTTGTCGGAGAGGCATCCGAAACGTCGGCCTCAGGGATCAGGAAGCACCAGCCCGATATGGTCCTTCTCCAAGTCGGGAGGGAAAAGGGCGGGAGCGGAAGCCCCGCGGAACTGGACGCCCTGGTCGATGCGATCTTTGGCGCCAAGCCCGATCTCCACCTCCTCATTGGCCTGGTCCCGCCGGGTCAGCCGTTTGATCAAGATCTCTCCGACGACAACCGGCACATTCGCGAAGTGCTCGTGCCCGCCAAGGCGGCGGATGGACTGAGCATCTCGACCGTCGATCTCCAGGCGAGCAAGCGCAGTTCCGACCAGATCGCGGAATCGTGGTTCGAGGGCATCGAGGCACTCGACTTGAATCCCTCCGATAACTCCCCGCCGGGGGTGGTGTTTGTGAGCCCCGCGAACGATGCCACCACGGCAACGCCGGGCGGCAATCTGACGATGACATTCGATGAACCGATCAAGACCGGGACGGGGAGAATCATGCTCAGGAACCTTGCCGAGAACACGGTGGTCGAGATTCCGGTGGGCAGCCCGCGGCTCTCCGTCAGCGGGGCGGTCCTGACGATCGATCCGCCGGCAGACCTGGAGGATGGAGTGAGACACATGGGCCGGATCGGAGGTTGGGAGTCCGGGATCTGGTCGGGAATCTTCAATCCCGGCGGGACCGGGGAGTGGTATCGCCAGAACGATTTGAAGGATGAGGGGCGAGGAAGGGGAATCATGGGATCGATGCAGGGACCGGTGGTGGCCACCATTGGCGATGCGCCTCCGGGTTCCCGGATTCGGCGGGAGCTGGGAGCGATTGCCTCCGACGCCCGCTACACCATCAGCGTGGCGATCGGAGTGCGGGCTGAAGACGCGGAGAAGGAGGAATCGTTCGACGGTTACACGATCCGCCTGGCTTCCGGTGGGATCGTGCTCGCCAGCGTGTCCGGTGACGCTCCTCCCGGACCGGCCAACAGCGTGAGTTCGGTCGGTTTCTCGTGGAGCTCCGGCGACCTGTCCGAAGTGGTGAAGCCGGGCGATCCGATCGCCCTTGAGATCGCTCCGAACCAGGCATCGGGAGAGAAGCCTGGCTACCTCGATTTCGACAACGTGCGGGTATCGGTGTTGGAGAGGGTACGGGGGCGCTGACTATTCTTGATCTTCATTCACAGCCATCCCATAGACTGAGGTATTAATGGGTGGCTGGCGGCCGATCCCACCTAGTGTAGTCCGCCTTACAGATTGATCTTTAATCTGAAACTACTATACTTGTAGTATGAGAGTGGCCCAAGTGATCGAGTTGACCGCCAGTCAGCGTGCCAAACTTCTTCGCATGAGTAAGG
>CAUZKZ010000209.1:0-9115 GCA_963580345.1 Verrucomicrobiia bacterium
AGCCCACAGCGTGCGGGTGCGATCGATCTCGTAGCCGTTGGAGTCGGCGTAGCGGGCGCCGTCCAGCCACCACAGCGCCCAGCGTTCGCCGTAGTGCGGCGATTCTAACAATTTTTCGAGATACCTCTCGCAGGCCTCGGGCGAGGGGTCTGCGACGAAGCGGTCCACTTCGGCGGGGGACGGGGGCAGCCCGGTCAGGTCGAGGCTGAGGCGCCGGGCCAGGGTGTAGCGATCCGCTTCCGCGGCGGGGGCGAGCCCCTCCTTTTCGATCCGGTCCAGGATGAAATAATCGATCGGGCTGCGGCACCAGTCTGCGCGTGCCACGCGGGGGAGGTCCGGGCGAACCGGCCGCTTGAAGGCCCAGTGCTCCGCCGCTTTCCTGTGAATCTCCAGCGGGGCACCAGCCACGGGGCGGGCCGGAGCAATCAGCAGCGCGCACCCCGCCGCCAGCCACAAGGCGCGGCGAGATCCCACCCATCCGGAGATTGGCATGCGCGGCTCCCCGCGATTCCCGCCGCCGGATCCCTCAGCGACCGGGTGGCCTGACCGTATGGCAGCCGTTCTCATGCCAGCAATTTTTTCACGACTTTCCCGGCCACATCCGTGAGCCGGAAGTCCCGGCCCTGGTGGCGGAAGGTGAGGTTCTCGTGATCCATGCCCAGGAGGTGCAGGATCGTGGCCTGGAGGTCGTGGACGTGGACCGGGTCCTCCACCACGTGGTAGCCGAATTCATCGGTCTTGCCGAGGGTCTGGCCCGCCTTGATTCCGCCGCCCGCGATCCACATCGAAAATGCATTCGGGTGGTGGTCCCGGCCACGCGACCGGCCGAGGGCCGGATTGTTTTCCACCATCGGGGTGCGGCCGAACTCCCCACCCCAGACCACCAGGGTCTCCTCGAGGAGACCGCGCTGTTTCAGGTCCTTCAGCAAAGCAGCGACCGGGCGATCCGCCACCCCGCAGGTCTTGCGAATCCCGCCGAGCACGTCCGAGTGGTGATCCCACCCGGTGTAGAGCATTTCGACGAACCGCACTCCGCGCTCCACCAGGCGGCGGGCCAGCAAGCAGTTGTTCGCAAACGACGCTTTGCCGGGCTCGGCGCCATACAACTCCAGGGTCCCCTTGCTCTCGCTGGCCAGGTCGATCAGTTCCGGCGCGCTGGACTGAAGCCGAAAGGCCAGCTCGTAAGCGCTGATGCGCGTCGCGATTTCCGGGTCGCCGTTGATGGCGAACTTCCTGCGGTTCAGCTTCGCGAGGGCGTCGAGGGTCTCCCGCTGAAGTCGGCGGTCAATTCCCGGCGGGTTTCCGGCGAAGAGAATCGGGTCTCCCTGGGAACGGAACGGGACACCCTGGTGGACCGACGGCAAGAATCCCGAACCCCAACACGCCGCCCCGCCGCTGATCCCATTTCCGGAATCAAGAACCACGAACGCCGGCAGATCCCGGGAGCTGCTGCCAAGTCCATAGGTCACCCACGATCCAATGCTCGGCCTTCCCGGTTGGAGGTGCCCCGTGTGGGCAAAGATCTGGGCCGGCGCGTGGTTGAACGCATCCGTCTTCACACTCTTGATGATCGCGATATCATCGACCACCTCCCCGAGGTGGGGCAACGCTTCGGAGAGTTCCGCCCCGCACTCTCCGCGGCGCACAAACTTCATGGGCGACGCCATGAGGGCTGCATCGCGTTCGATAAACGGCAACTCCTGGTCCGCCAGCACCGAGTCCGGAACCTGCTGGCCCTCGTACTTCGCCAGGCTCGGTTTGTGATCGAAAAGATCGAGTTGGCTCGGACCGCCAGCCATGAACAGGAAGATGACCGATTTCACCCGCGGCGGGTAGTGTGGCTGGCCCGGTTGCACGGGGCCGTCCGATTCGGCCCGGGAAAGGGAAGAGACTGCCATCGCGCCCAACCCGAGCGAACAGGTCTCGAGAAAGTACCGGCGCCGGATGAGACTCCCAGATTTGTCCTCCCGAACCCACACAATGCCGATGATCCTGCCAGCTACCGGGCAGTTCACAAGCCGATATCGGTTCCCGCACCCATCCCGATCGCGTTAATCGTTCATTATTCCATGGCAGCGTGGCGCGATCGATGCGAGTAGTGACGGATGAATCGGGCTTGCCAGCCCGGCACCTGATCTCTATTTCCAGAACGTGGATTTCCCCCTCAATGATTCCCGTGCACTGGGAAGGATTCTTGGCGCCCGCCTCTCCTTCCTCCTCGGTCTCTGCGTTCTGAGCGCATCCGCCGATCCGTTCATATCCGAATTCGTGGCCGACAATGAGACCGGTCTCCGGGACCAGGATGGCGAGTACAGCGACTGGCTCGAGATCTACAACCCCGATCCCGATCCCGTCGACCTGAGCGGCTACTATCTCACCGACACTATCACAAATCCCATCAAGTGGGAGATCCCGGCCACCACCGTCCTCGGCCCCGGGGAGTTTCTCGTCATCTTCGCCTCCGGCAAAGACCGCGCCATCGCCGGCCAGCAGTTGCACGCCAATTTCAGACTCGACAAAACCGGCGAGTACCTCGCCCTCCTGGCGCCCGATGGCAGCACGGTCGTTTCCGAGTATGCCCCCGTCTTCCCGGTGCAGTTCCCCGATTCCTCCTACGGCATCGAGCAAATTCCCAACACCCTCGAAGAAGCGCTGGTCGACGTCGATTCCGCCTGCACCGCACTCGTCCCCACCGATGGGTCGCTGGGCGACACCTGGATCCAGCCCGTCTTCGACGACGCCACATGGTCGGCCGGCACCCTCGGGGCCGGTTACGAGCGCGGCGACGGCTATCAAGACCTGATCGGTCTCGACCTCGAACAGCAAATGTTCAATCAGCACAGCTCGGTCTACATCCGGGTCCCCTTCACGGTGGAGAACGTCGGCGAGATCCTCGCGATGGATCTCGAGATCCAATACGACGACGCCTTCACCCTCTACCTGAACGGCGAGCGCGTCGCGGGCGCCAATACCGTCATCACCCCGGCCTGGGACGCCACCGCTACCAGTGGTCGCGCGGACGCGAACGCGCTCGACTTCGCGATCTTCCCGCTGAACTCCCGGATCGGTCTGCTTCGGGAGGGCGACAACCTTCTCGCCGTCCACGGCCTGAACTCGAGCCCCGCGGATGAAGATCTGTTGATCCGCCCCCGGCTCACGATCACGCGGCTGACCAGCCTTACGCTCGGCGCCAACGCCTACTTCGTGAGCCCAAGCCCGGGCACTCCCAACGGCACCCAGGAGCGGCTCCCCACCAGCGAGGTGGTGATCTCCGAACCCAGCAAGACCTTTACCGGGTCCTTCCGCGTCACCCTGCGCAGCGCGTTCCCGGAAGAAACGATCCGCTACACCCTCGACGGGACCGTTCCGGGCAGCACCTCCCCCATCTACACCGGACAGATCCCGATCTCGAGATCCACCCAGCTTCGCGCCCGCGTCTTCGGCGCCAACAATGCCGCCGGGCCGGTCTCGATGGAATCCTATCTCCGCCTGACCAGCAATCTCGAGAACTTCAGCTCGAACCTGCCCATCGTGATCTTGGAAAACTGGGGCGTGGGGCCCCTCCCCCAGAATTCCAACAATCACACGAACGGATTCTGGGCGATCATCGAGCCCGACCCGGTCACCGGGCGGGCCAGCATGACGGACTCGTTTCAGATCGCAACCCGCTGCGGCTTGAAGCGCCGCGGCTCTTCCTCCCAGGGTTGGCCCAAGTACTCCATGACGGTGGAGGCCCGGGACGAAGAAGGATTTGACACCGGGATCAGGCCCCTCGGCCTTCCCAGGGAATCGGATTGGATCCTGAGCGGGCGCTACCAGTTCGACCGCGCCCTCATGCGCAATCCCCTCGTCTTTCGCCTCAGCAATGAAACCGGCGAGTACGCGGTGCGGACCCGCTTCGTGGAGGTTCTCCACAACACCGGCGGCGGCAGCCTCGACTACAACGATGATTACTTCGGGGTCTACACCTTCATGGAGAAGATCAAGCGCGACGACAGTCGCGTCAACGTCGCCGCGATCGATCGCCGCGATAGCCGCGAGCCGGACGTGACCGGGGGATACATCTTCAAGAAGGATCGTCTCGATCCCGGTGACAGCGGATTTTCCGTCTCGGGGATGGGCACTCTCGGCTGGGTCGAGCCCAAGGAAGTCGATGTCACCCGCAGCCAGGAAGAGTGGCTCAAGAACCACCTGAACCAACTCACCACCGCGCTCACGCAGCCGAACTATACCCACCCCACCACCCGCAAGCACTTCACCGAGTACCTCGACCAGTTCTCCTGGCTCCGCCATCACTGGTTGAACACCCTCGCAATGAATGTCGATGGCTTTCGCCTGAGCGGATTCTACTACAAGCACCGGGTCGACACCAACGGAGGAAAAGTCGGCGCCGGCCCGATCTGGGACTTCGACCGCAGCATGGGTTCCACCGATGGCCGCGATGACAACGCCTCTCAATGGGATGGCACCGGCGATTCCAGCCGGACCTGGAACGATTCGCGTTACCAGTGGTGGGAATGGGCGCTTGCGAATCCCGACTTCCGGCAGGCCCACACCGATCTCTGGCAGGAACTGCGCGAGACCACCTTTTCGGTGGGAAATATCTACGCCGTCATCGACGAGTTCGCCGCCGAACTCGATCCCGATCCCGATCCGGTGGGCATCAACCCCGGGCTGGAGCGCACTCCCGCCGCCCGCAACTTTCGCAAGTGGAATCCGGGCACGGTCCATAGCAATGAAGTGATCAACTTGAAGCGATGGCTGCGCACCCGGGTTGGCTGGATCGACCGGCAGTACACGTCCCGACCCCGCTTCAGCACCGGTTCCGGACTGGTCATTCCCGGCCTTGTCTCTCCCGGCGGGGAATTCGCCTTCACTGCCAGCGGCGTCTACTACACGACCGACGGCAGCGACCCGCGGCTCCGGGGCGGCGCCATTTCCTCCTCCGCCCTCCGGGCCTCCGGGAGTTCCGGCATCCCCGTCCACCAGACCACGGTCGTCACCGCCCGCGCCTACGACACGACACCCGTCCACCCCCTCACCAAGTGGAGCGGACCAGTCACGGGGACCTTCCTGGTCGGCCCCATCGCCGACGTCACCAATTTCATCATCACGGAAGTGCACTACGCCCCGCTCCCGCCTGTCACGCCCGACGAGATCGCTCTCACCGCCGACGCTTCCGATTTCGAATTCATGGAGATGCAGAACATCGGCGCCACCGATACGATCGATCTCACCGGGGTCCACTTCGAGGCGGGAATCGACTTCACTTTTACCGGCTCCGACCTCACCTCCCTCGCTCCCGGTGCGCGCGTCCTGGTCGTTCGCAACAACGCCGCCTTCGAGGCCCGCTACGGCACCGGTCACAGCAACCGCATTGCCGGAGAGTACGCCCCGACCCGCCTCGACAACGCCGGCGAACGCATCCACCTCGTCGATGGCCTCGGAAACACCCTCGCCGACTTTACCTACAACGACAAGCATCCCTGGCCCTCCCAGGCCGGATTCGCAGGCTACAGCCTGGTCCTCAACGGTTTCGCCATTCCCGGGCCCGACTACACCCTCGCCGGCAACTGGCGCAGCAGCGGCCTGATCGGCGGCAATCCAAACTCCTCCGATCGCACCCCCCTGGCCGGCGATCCCTTCGAAGACAACGACGGTGATGGCCTCGAAGCTGTTCTCGAACACGCCCTCGGCACCAGCGACGCCGACCCCACCGACACCGCCGGCAGTTACTTCGTGGCGATCCGGGCCCTCGTGGTGGGCAACGTGCTCGATGATTACCTCACTCTCACCTTTCGCCGTGACCTCTCCGCGGATGACGTCGAGCTGATTCCCGAAATCAGCTTCGACTTCATCGACTGGTGGAATGGCGATTCCGTGCTCGTTCTCGCCTCGGAAGAAAACCAGGGCGACGGGACAGCCTTTGTCACCTACCGGACCGCCGCCCCGCTCGACCCCGCCGCACACCCGCAGGCCTTCGTCCGCCTGAGAGCCACCATGCCATAGCGATCTGAACCGATCCAAAGCTCGAACCCACAATTCCCAAATAAATCTCGATCCCAACGCCCAAATCCCAAAAGGGAATCGTTCATCGGGCCACGGTGTTTTGGCCCCTGGGATTTGTCACCTGAAGTATATTTGGAAATTGTGGGTTCGAGTTTTCGCCGAACAAGACTGACCTAGCGGCCCGCCCTCCGCGCCGCACGCCTTCCCCTTCTTCGCTCGCCCTACTTCTTCTTCAATCTCCCCGCATACTCGGGCCGCTTCCGCCATTCCTGGAAGTAGGGCCGGTAAGCTTCCACCTCGGTCCAGAAGATTCGCGGCGGTTGCGGTGACTTCACCGCTCCTTCCGAATAATTCCTTCCCGCCACGCTTCTCTCTACGGCCTCGTTCCACGCTGTAAAGCTTGCCCGCAGGCGCTTCGCCACGCCGGGAAATCTGGCGGACACGTCAGCGCTCTCGGCCGGATCTTCCTTCAGATTGTAGAGCTCGAACTTTCCCTTCGCGAGGCCACTCGTGTAGATCTTGAAATCGTTGTCCACCATCGCTCCCTTGCCCCCGTAGCGGAACCCGATCGGCTTCTCGCGATTCCCGAGCTCCTCGTCCAGCAAGCGTTTCAGGCTCATGCCGTCCTGCGGCTGCAGCATCGCCTCCGCGGGCAGGCCCACGATCTCGGCGAGAGTGGGAAAGATGTCCATCGTGGCGGCTGGAAACGAAGTCACGCGCGGTTTGGAAATCCCCGCCGGCCACTCGATGACCGCCGGGACGCGCAGGCCCCCTTCGTAGAGCGATCCCTTGTAACCCCGCAAGCCGCCCACCGTGTCCGGCTTGAAGCCGGGGAGCCCGCCATTGTCACTGCAGAACCAGACCAGGGTATTTTTCGCGATGCCGAGTTCGCGCAATGCCTTCCGAAGATACCCTATACTTCGATCCATTGCCACCAGCTCGGCATAGTGACGCCGCGATTTCTCATTCAGCTTCGCAAAGTGCGCCTGGTCCGCTTCGAGTGCCATCCAGGGACTGTGCGGTGTCCCGTACCAGATGACGCTGAACGACGGCTTTTCCGACTTGGCATGAACCGCCATGAACTTCAGCGCCTCCGCCACAATGATCTCCGAGGAATCGCCTTCGAATTCTTCAAAAACGCCTCGCCGGCTCATGACCGGATTCAGGTCGAAGAAATTCGTCACTGACAACCAGTGGTCGAATCCAAAGCCGCCCGGTCCGTGGCTGTCTTCCTTCAGAATCGGCACCCCGGGACCGCGCAGACCGTTCAGGTGCCACTTCCCGAAATGCCCGGTGGCGTAGCCCGCCTGACGCATCGCCACCGTCAGCGTCTTCTCCTGCTTCCGCAGGGCAAAGCCATGACTGAACACACCGCACCGGTCGTGGGTCCTCCCGGTCAGGACCGTGGCGCGGGTCGGCGAACACACCGGACCGCCCGCGTAGAACCGATCGAATCGCAAGCCGTTTACCGCCATCGCATCGAGGTTCGGCGTCTCGAGCACCGGATGATTGTAGTAGCCGGTCTGTCCCCACCCCATGTCATCCGCCATGACGAGGACGATGTTGGGGCGGCCAGCGGAGAGCACAGCAACCGGAACTACGAGCAAAAACAGTAGACGAGTTACCACAGACGATCTTTACGACTCGCACGGGTATCCCTTGCAGAAATGGCGCACTCTCCTACTTGCCGGGAGAAACTATCAGAATTCCACCTGACCGGTTGCGCAGCGGCACATCGACGCAAATCCGCTACCATGGTGAGCTCGAACACATTAGATTCTGTGCATCCATTGTCCTTGTAACAAAAACTCATTCCGTTCACCGTACGGATGCCCTGCCCCTGCGGTGTAGTTCAATGAACTCAACAGGGTGGATCATGGCCCCACCTCCCTATCGCCGCCACCGGAAAATGTTGACCGCTCCGCAGCATTCTGGTTACCGGTCTCCTGGATGTCCATGCCGTCCGGCGCCTTCACACCCGCCAGCTCCAGGATGGTCGGCGCGAAGTCCACATTACCGGTCAGGGCCTTACACCGCAGCTTCTTCCCGCTATTCGGGTGGCGCGGATCGTAAATGATGAGTGGAACGCGGGAGGCTTCCTCGTAGGGCAACACCTTCGATCCATAGCCGTGCGAACCGCACAAAAACCCGTTGTCCGAAGTGAAAATAGCCACCGTGTTCCCGGCCACGCCGCTTTTCTCGAGCGCGTGCCGTACCATTCCGACCGCCACATCCACCGCGTAGACCTGCTGGTGATAGACCGCCATCACCTCGTCGTACTTGTCCGCGTAGTTCCAGTCGACGAATCGCTCGTACTGTCGCCCCTGGCGGCTCTGCTTCGAGAAGTGCCTCCCGTTTTCACGCCCGTAGTTCTTCGGCTTCACGAACTTCTTGCCCGCGTAGACGCCATCGTCGAGCGGATCGGGAGTGGCCGGCTTGTGCGGCGCCTTGAAACTGATCGACAAGCAAAACGGCTTTCCTGCCTTCGCAGCCTCCGCGATGAAGTCCGCTCCGAACGCTCCGTAGGACCGCGAGGAGTGCGGATACTTTTCCGCGTAGGCCGCCATCGACTTGTTTTTCTTCGTTTCGTAACTCGTCTGTCCCGGTCCCGCTCCCCACTTGTCGAAGTCGCGCTCGGGCAGTTTCCCCTTGGTCGGCGTCTTGACATCCGGGTTCCCGTAGCAACCCACCGAGTAGGTGCACTGGTCGTCGGTCAGGAGGAAGACGAGGTTGGGCACCTTCGCCGGCTTGCGGACGGTCGGTCCCTGCGGCTCCGCGGCGGCAAGCAGGGAGCAGGATCCGAGGAGCGAGGCAAACGACCAGCGGAAGAATCTCATGACTCATGACTCGGACATCAGCGTAGAGAGGTATACTCCTTCTTTAGTCTCCACTGGCCACCCCTCAATCAAAAACCCGCGCCGAGCGCCAATTAAACTTCAAGGCCGGGACCCAAATCTCGGCAGGGAACAGTCACTCGGGCCACGAACTTTGGTCCCCGAGATTTGTTTCCTGAAGCATATTTGGAAATTGGAGAGTCGAGATTTCGCCGAATAGAATCAGTTCCGGATTCCCCGATGCGACGTCGCAGCCGGCACAGCGAAGACTC
>CAUZKZ010000210.1:0-9109 GCA_963580345.1 Verrucomicrobiia bacterium
CGGTCGATGTGGGGACTCCGCAAATCCTTCGCGCCGTACGACGAGAGATCCCCGTAGCCGAGGTCGTCGACGATGATAAGGAGGATATTGGGCTTCTCCAGGGCGGGGGCACAGGCCGCTCCCAGGAACCAGGCAATCACCGCGGCGAGACTTCGCAACAAGGGCGTCATGGCAAATAACTACCGCTGCCGCACGGACCGAGGCGAGCGATTTCAGCCGGCCACCCCGGGCACCCGACTCCGTCCGGAGAACTCCCCGACGCGGAACTCCCCCCAAATCTATTCAACCGGAATACTGCCAAGTGGTTGCAGGGGCCCGAGAATGCGGGCCGCTCACTTCCCCTTTTCGACCACCAGGTAAGGATCAAGACTCATGTCGCTGCTGTCCTTCTCCGCATTGTGTCCCTCCAGGGCGATGGCATTTTTCCCGATTTTGAAGGCCTCGGCGAACTGGGAGAGCGAGAAGTACTCGGTGCCACTCGATTCGTGGGAATCCACTTGCACCGTGCCGTTCTTGGCGCGCTTGACATGCTTGGAGAGGAGCTCCCGGCCGTTGACGTGGAGGACGAAGCCGTCGTCGTAGTTGATGGCGAGACCGAGGCGCGTGAGGTCGGTTCCCGCCGGAATCTCGAATTCGCGGCGGATGAAAATTGCGGTGTATTTGTCCTTCATGTCCGGGAGCTCGGTCCGGTCGTCACCGTCGCCGAATCCAAACCCCGCTTTACCGGACTTCCAACCCTCCTCGCGCGGATCGAATCCCAGCTTGGTCCACATCTCGGTCTCCGGCTCTTCACCCCCGGCAAGGTAATCCCACCCGGCGTTGGGCGGAATGAGGGGTGTGACCCCCTTCGGCATGAGCTTGGGAACGTTTCTTTCGCCGGCCAGCCGCGCCCTCTGGGCATCCGCCACCGACTTGGCCGCCCCGAGGACTCCGTTGCCGGTGCGCTCCTCGGTGGCTCTGGTCGGGGTCCACGGCTTCTCGATGACGCTCTGATTCACCACCCCGCGCTTCACGATCGCGAAGCGGTCGCGCTCCAATCCGCGCAGGTCCAGCATGATGCCGGTGAGGGTGTCGCCCTCGATATCGAGGATGGTCGAGCCGTGATCGAGCACGATGCGGCGCATGATCGGCATGACGCCTTTTGAATTGCGGCCCAGCGCCCCCCCGTGGCCTGTGACCACTGCCACCGTTCCATTGTGGGGCGTCGTGGCCTCGGATTTGCGGTACGGTCCGTCCCCCTCCGGCCGCCCGTCGCCGTCGTCGAGGATCACCCCTTGTGCGGTCGTAGGGGTTCCGTAGGCTCCATCAATCAACATGGAGCGCTCGTAAATGTGTGAGTGCCCGCTCAGGACGAGATCCACCCCGCCTTCTTCCAGGATCGGCATGATATGCTTTCGCATCTCGACCAGTTGGAATTCCGTGTCACTGTCGTGGGTGCCCTTGGTGTAGGGCGGGTGGTGCCAGTAGGAGATGATCCAGCGGGCCCTGGTGGCGGCGAGATCGCGCTGCAGCCACTTCGCCATCTCGCCCTGCGGCTTGCGATCGAGGTCGTGGGAATTCAGGCAGATCAGGTGAATGGTTCCATAGTCGAACGAATAGAAGGACTCCTTTCCAGAAGCCACCCCGCCCGCTTCGGCCTTGGTAGGTGAGACGTAGGCATCGTAAAACGGACCGACTCCGGTGTTCCCGTTCGAGCTGTGTCCCTCGTGATTTCCCATCGATGCCCAGCACACCGTGTTGCGCAGCGTCTCCTGGTAAGGAGCGAAAAACCTGCTCTGGAACTGCCCGTCGGTCCCCTGTCCATAAGCCATGTCGCCGACGTGCAGGTAGAAGTCGAGTTTGCGTTTTGAACTTGCGGTGAATTGACGCATCGCTTCATGCACCAGGCGTTGATGCAGCTGCCCGGTTCCGGAATCGCCGACAACCCAGATGCGGGCTGGAGCCGGTTCGCCGGTCGGGGGGTGGGTTGTGAAGCGGTAGGCCGGTCCCGGTTCGGTCAGCTTCCTGCCCCCGTCATAGATGGCGTAGCGGAAAGTCTTCGCATTGGGCAGCCCGGTGATGGTCGCCTCGTATTGCACGGTTCCCTCCGGAGCCCTGCTCAAGGGAGCCTCGCTCCTGGTGGTTCGGCGCAGGACCTTTGATCCCTTGCAAATCCGCAGGTCCTTGGTTCCTTCCAGCCAGTAGGCGACCTTGGGGTGGTCCATCGCGGCGCCGGTCCGCCACACGATCGTGATGCCCCCGCCGTGGGCCAGTTGAAGGTAGGGCCCCCTCGTGATCTCCGCTCCGGCGGATAATCCCGGGACGCTGAAAACCAGCAGGACGAGCAGGAATCGGGCCATCAGTAGTTGGGGTGGCGGCTGGCTTTGAATGTTTTCATTGGGGGGCGGGACCTCCCGAGCCCCACGATGCCGTCACGGTCTGCACCGGAACGGACGCGGCCCCCTTGGGAGCAATCCTACCCCCACTACGTCCGTATGGCGCCCCTAGCTTTCAATGTGGTCACCGCCGTCCCGGGGCGAATTTTCGTCGCCGCGAAAAGCAGGCGGCCCTAGGATCGTCGGGACTCGGTGACAAATGGGTATGAAGACTGTTCTCGTGGCGGAAGATGATCGGGCCACGCGCTTGCGGCTCGTGTCCTTCCTCAAGGATTGGGATTACGACCCGATCGCGGCGGCAGATGGTCTCGAAGCGTGGAACCTCTTCAATAACCCGGAGAACGACTTCGGTTGTGTCATCACCGACTGGATCATGCCGGAGATGGACGGCCTGGAGTTGGTTCGGAAGATTCGGGATAGGGAGTCGGAGCACTACGTGTACGTCATTCTCCTGACCGGCCGCGCCGAGACCCGCAACGTGGTGGAGGGAATGGAAGCCGGAGCCGACGACTTCATGGCAAAGCCTTTCGAACGGGACGAGTTGCGTGCCAGGTTGCGCGCCGGGCAGCGGGTGGTTGAGCTGGAGAGGCGGCTGGAGGAGCGCAACCGGGAACTCTCAATGTTTGCCTCCGTCGCCTCGCATGACCTGCGCGAACCGCTGCGAACGATATCGTCCTACCTCATGCTCCTGCAACGGAACTACCGTGGCGTGCTTGATGAGAGAGCGAACGAATTCATTGACTTTACCACGGACGCGGCCGCCCGCATGAGCGCCCTCATTACCGACCTCCTGGACCTCGCACGGCTTGACTCCACGCCCGCGGACTACGCCGAAGTCGACATGAGAGAAGTCTGCGACGAGGTCCTCTCCGCCTTGCGCGGTGCGATCGACGAGTGTGGAGGAACTGTCACCATCGGGGAACCGCTCCCGATAATCAGGGGCAATCGCGTCTTTCTCAGCCAGCTCTTCCAGAACTTGATTGGCAACGGGATCAAGTATCGAGGCCACGAATCGCCGGTCGTTCGCTTCGAGGCAACGGATGGGGGCGAGAACTGGCTCTTCAGCGTCACGGACAACGGGATCGGGATCCCTGCCAATCAGAAAACCGCGATTTTCGAGCCCTTCCAGCGACTACATGGAACCAACAGCAACTACCAGGGTTCGGGGGTCGGACTGGCGATCTGCAAGAAAGTGGTGGAGCGGCACGGTGGCCACATTTGGGTCGAGTCGGAGCCCGGGAAGGGATCGACCTTCTATTTCACGCTTCCCAAGAAACCGCTTGCCTGACACGAGGGGGGGTAGTTATTCACTAGTCGCCCTCGATCTCATTCCGGAAATCCTGGGGGGCGCGGTGGAGCTGCTCGGTCGCTTTCCTCACACCGGACAAATGCTCGCGAGCGAGGTCACCTTTGCGAGCCCGGGCATCGAGCGCCGCCACCGCGGCCAGGGGGCCGCGGGCTTGGTAGTTTCCGATCATCCCTTTCAAGCCATGAGCCGCCTTGTGGAGAGCCTCGGCGTCACCCGCCGCGAGGGCGCTCTCGATGGCTTCCAGCAACCCGGGGTAATCCTCGCCGAAAATATCCACCAGGCTTCTCATCAGGTCGGGGTCGGCGGTTTCCCGCGCGAACTCCGCTCGGTCGAACACCTCGGACGCCGGCGACACTTCCCGCTTTGGCTGGGCGGCCTCCGCCGGCTGAGATCCCGCGCTAGGCTTGGCGTCCCCCGCGGGCCTCCCCGCCGGTGCGTATCTCTCGAGGGCTTCGAACAGGTCGCGCGATCGCACCGGTTTCGCCACGTAATCGTCCATGCCCGCATCCAGGCACACCTCGCGATCCCCTTCCATGGCGTTGGCGGTCATGGCGATGATGGGAATGTGTCCTCCGGTTATCTTCTCCCGTTCGCGAATCGCAGCGGTGGCCGCCAGCCCGTCCATCATCGGCATTTGCACGTCCATGAGAATCGCATCGAATTCCTCGCCCCCGAGAGCGTCGAGAGCCTCCCGCCCATTGTTGGCGAGGCGAACCTAGTGCCCACGGTCTTCAAGCAATTTGATCGCGACCATTTGATTGACCCTTCCGTCCTCGGCAAGGAGCACCTTCATGGGGGGGACGTGCTCGGGCCGCGGGCTCAGGCCCAACCCGACCGCCGCTTCGTCCCGCGTCGCGGTGCCAAAGGTCCGGGTGATCGCATCCAGCAAATCCGATTGCTTGACCGGTTTCGTCAGGGCTCGCTCGATGCCGAGATCCTTGAGGGCATCCGGTGCCAACGGTGCGCCGGCGGAGGAGAGCATGAGGATCCTGGGAGGGTTCGCTCCCAGGAGCTCCGCGATGCGGCCCGCCACTTCCAGCCCGTCCATGCCGGGCATCATGGCGTCGAGCAAGACCAACTGGATGCGGGCACTCGCCCCTTGCCGATCGGCAGATTCGAGGATCTCCAATCCCTCGGCCCCGCCCTCCGCGAGGACCGGATCCATCTCCCAGTTCCCGAGAATTTCCTTGAGAATGGTGCGGTTGGTCTCGCTGTCATCGATCACGAGCACGCGGAGGCTGTGAAGGGATTCGGGGGCGGCCCGTGCTGCGGCTGAAGATTCGGTCCCGAGGCCGAAGAACGCGGAGAAATGAAACGTGCTGCCGTGGCCCAGTCGGCTCTCGACCCAGATACGTCCATTCATTAACTGAACCAACTGGAAGGAAATCGCCAGGCCGAGCCCGGTGCCGCCATAGGTGCGGGTGGTCGAACTCTCGGCCTGGGTGAAGGACTCGAAAATGAGCCGCTCTTGTTCCGGCGCGATCCCGATGCCGGTGTCTCGCACCAGGAAATGGAGGGATGCCTGCTTCCTGGTGATGGAGTCGAGCCGCACATCGACCACCACTTCTCCCTGGTGCGTGAACTTGAGGGCATTGCCGACCAGGTTGACGAGAATCTGGCGGAGCCGGCCAACATCGCCCACCAGGCAATCGGGCACGTTGGACTGGACCTGGTAGGCGAGCTCGAGCTCCTTTTCGGCAGCGCGGAAGGCGAGGGCCTGCAGGGTGTCGCCCACCGAATCCCGCAGGTCGAATTCGTGGTGATCCAGTTGCAGCTTGCCGGCCTCGATCTTGGAGAAGTCGAGGATGTCGTTGATGAGCTTCAGCAGCGAGTCCGCGGACTGTGCGGTCAGGTTGAGGTACTGGCGCTGGTCCTTGTTCAGCTTGGTTGCCATGAGCAACTCGGTCATGCCGATGATGCCGTTCATGGGAGTGCGGATCTCATGGCTCATGTTGAGCCAGGAAATCGCTCTTGGCGACGCTGGCGGCCTCCGCCGCATCCTTGGCGACGCGGAGGTCCTCCTGCGCCTGCTGCCGTTCCAAAACCCGGCCGACCTGCTCACCCACACTCCGGGCCAATATCATGAGATTTTCGTCCGGCTCCAATTCAACCGCCGTGAAGAACTCCAGGACCGCCACGGTCCGTGCCGCGATCTTGATCGGAAAGCCGAAGGCGCCCGCCACCCCGAGATCGTCGCACAACTTGGCCCGGGGAAAGTTGGGATCCTTCTGCACATTGACGATCCAGTGCGGTTCGCCGGATTCCCAGATCCGGCCCGGAAGCCCGACCCCCGGGGCGAAGCTGCTGCGCGCGGTCGCATCCCGGAAGGTCTGAAAATCAGTTCCCGGCTCGAAGTGCCAGATCTCCGACGACTCCAGAACCTCGTTGTCGCGGGTGGGCAGGCAGACATGTCCAATCGGCCAGCCCGTCACCTTGCACACCGTGTCGATGCACTGCTGCAGCGCTTCCTCGAAATCCTCGGTTCCCGAGGCCATCGCCACCGACTGGTGGAGCAGGCGCGCCTCCATGGCCTGCCGCGCCAGGACGCGGAGGCCCTGGTCGGTCCGGATCGGGTTGAGCCCGATCTCGACCGGAATGTGGGTTCCGTCCTTCCGCCGCCCCTCCAGGTCGCGGCTGGCGCCCATCGCCCGCACCTCGGGGTGTTTCATGTATCCTTCCCGGAGCTTGTGATGGTGGCCGCGGACATGATCGGGAACGAGAACTTCGATCTGCTGGCCGAGCAGTTCTTCCCGGGTGTAGCCGAAGAGGGCGGCAGCCTGCTTGTTCAACATCACGATCTCCCCCTTCGCGTCCGTCATGATCATGCCGCTGGGCGAGGACTCGATGACGGTCCGCGATTCGGCTTCGCGGCGATTGAGGGCTTCCGCGGACTCGCGGAGGGAGCGGCGCATGCGGTTGAAGGAGTGGGTCAGCTCGCCCAGTTCGTCCTCGCTGACCACCGGGATGTCCTCCCCAAGATTCCCGGCGGCCATTTCGCGCGTGGCCTGCGAGAGGTTCGTGATCGGCCTCGCGAGGGTGACCGCCCCGCGGTGCGCGACGAATCGCGCGGCAGCAGCCATCGCCAGAAGAAAGAGGACCGCCAGCCCGATCGACGTGTTGGTGAGGATATCCAGCTTGTTTTCGCTCTCCCGCATGCGCTGGCCCTCGCGTTCGGCCAGGGTGCTCAGCAGGGAGGTGGCTTGCTGGGATGTTGGGACGGCCTCTTCGCGAAGTCGGAAGCGGGCGATATTCCAGTCCGGCGCGTTCCTCCTCGCGAGGACCCGGCCGAAGAGACCGATGCAGTATTCCAGCTCCTCGTCGATGCGCCCGAGGTACTCCTGCTGGGCAGGACCCAGGCTCCCTGAATAGGCCTCCAGGTCGGCGAAACGCTTCCGGGCGAATTTCAGGAGCGCCTCAAACTCGAGTTGATCGGCGCTGCTGCCCGATCCCACCAGCATCGAGAGGGTTGTCTGGCTCCTCGTGAAATATCCCCGGAAATCCGCCATCGCCGCGAGGATTTGATGGTCGCGCCCTTCCCCGCCGCGCTGAACCTCATCGTCGATCATCGCGGTGATCGACTCGTAAATGTCGTCCACCACCGGCTTCAGCTCGGTCATTAACATGTCGCGGGCCGGTTCGTTTCCCGGGGTTTGCGCCACGTCTTCGACCCACCACTGGATCTCCTTCAGTTCGTGGAGGAGGGACCGCACCTCCCGGACCGATCCCAAATCGGCGCCCCGGCCCATCCGCCGATCCAGCTCCTGCAGACGCTCCAGGGCGGGATCGATGGCTCCAGACCAGGCCGCGCGGCGGCTCTCGGTGAACTGGGGATCGTCCAGCACGACCCATCCCCGCAGAGCGGCGAGGGATCGCTCCACCCCTTCCAGGGCACGCAGGGAAGACTGTGCGGCAGGGCCATGGACCCGGGCCAGCCCCATCGCCTGGTGCCGGAGATAAACCGTCAGCAACAACGACAGCCCCAAGAGAAAAAGGCCGACCGCAGCCACCGCGAGGTGGGAACGAAACAGGCGTGCTTCAATTCTCCTCGATCTCAGGAATCCCTCTCGCGCAAGGGACGCCGGGGAATCGGCCTCAGGGTTTGGGGGGAGGGGCTTCATCTTGCTTGCCGAGCCAGCCGGGATTCCGTTCCGCGCGCGCTATGAGAGCCCCCAGTTGGGTCTGGAGGATGCCCGCGCGCTGGTAGACGTGCGAGGGAAGCTTGCGGCCCGGGCTGTACGTCCTGCGCGGAGGAGCGGACACGGGCAGCCGTCTGCGCAAATAGGTCAACTCCGATACCAGCAGGGAAGCAATGTCGTAGACGTCGCTCGGCTCCGCCTTCTCGATCTGCTCCTCGGCGAGTTCAATGCGCAACATGGGAACCTTCGAAATCTCGCCGACACGACAAACTTTTTCGAAGCAATCGAGCAACCGGCGGTAGACATCGGTGGGGCGCTTCCGCCGCTCGAACTCCGGCACATCGGGCGGGGTGCTGATCTCACCGGGCGAATCGAGCAGACGCGCCGTGTTCGCGACCGCGACCGTGACTTGCTGGAAGACGTCCCCGGGAGAAAATTGTTGATCGAGCAGTCCATTGACTTCCCGGTTTGCATCGACAATCGCAATGAAGACCTGCGAGGGCTGGACGGCCGCCTTCAGGGGCGGAGGCTTGGACTGCTCCACAATGCCAAGGGCATTCTTCACGCGGTGGATCCGGTTCAGGGCCTCGCCGAGCATCTCGTAGACGTCCTTCGGCCCGAGGATACCCGGCGGGACGGCCGGCTCGTCCACCCGCTCGCGGGTATGTTCGAAGGCCAGGCGGTCGGCCTTGCGGAAAAGGGTGAGGGCCTGAAATTACCCTTCCCGGGCCGCGCCGTTCTCAACATCCAGCAGCAGCCGCTCCACCCGGGGTTTTCCCAGTTCGAGGCGAATCAGATCCAGTTCGGCACGGATCAACGAGACACGTTGGAAGGGATGCGCCAGCGTGACGCCGGAGGGCGGCACAGCACCCTCCTCCTGAGCCCCGACGGACCCCCCGCAGACCGCGGTCACAACCATCAGTGCGATGCAATATTGCAGGGAGTTCTGCATAAGGCCAGAGGCTGGATGGTCCAAATGCTATCAATGCCCGGCGGTTGTGTCACCGAAGAAAGCGTCACGAGATTGCGCATCCGAATAGTCGCAGATTCCGAATCAATCCGGGAACGATCCCCGAGCTGTTCCGATCCAACCCTCCACGGCTCCTCTCCACAGGGTGATTGGCCAAAAATGCTGCGAAGCTGATAGAATCTTCGATTGAGCGTTTCTGCTAGGAGCCTGTTGAATTAGCCCTGATTTGGAGCGCCGCCCCGAATTTTCCGGTCCAGGGCGAAATTGAGTGACGCCGCCACAAGATTAATGATTGGGGTGACCGCGGTGCGATGCGCCG
>CAUZKZ010000211.1:0-9100 GCA_963580345.1 Verrucomicrobiia bacterium
GAACTGCCTGGCGGCGCCACTCGGCGCCTCCACCACGCTGATGTCGTCGAGGAGGATCTCGCCCGCATCGAGCATCCCCATCACGAAGTCCCGCCACGCGCTGTCGGGTCCGCCGTTCGCGGTCCCGCGGGCGCGGTAGGAGTAGGTCTTCCACGAGGCCTGGTGGGTTTCGTCGCTGGCGGCCCAGGCTTCCGGCACGTTGTTGTCGGCATGGAGGTCGCGCAGTTCGAGGCTCGACCCGCCGCCATCCGCAAAATCCGGCCAGCGCTTTCCTTCATCGAAGTAGCGCAGCTCGTCGACCGGGTTCCGGTCCGGGGCGCGCAGGGAGAGCCGCTCGCCGCCCCGCGACAAGTTTCCGCCGTACTCCCCGAGGAGCCGTGCCCCGGGATAGGCCGCGGTAAACTCCGCGGCGCTGGCCGCCACGCAGGCGTGCTCGCCCGGGGCGAGCGTCATGCCCGCCGGAAAGGTGAAGGAGATGCCGTCATCGAACTGCCATCCGCCCAGGTCGACCGGGCTGGCGCTGCGATTGGCGATCTCGACCCACTTGTTGCCGGAGGAGCGAAACGGCTGGGCGGGCACACCGGGGACCTCGATGGTGCGGGCCTCCAGTTTCATTCCAAACACGATATCGCTGCTGTTAGTCGCGGACTGGTGCACTTCCACCGAGAGCCGGTTGAGGCCGGCGACCAGCGCGCCCAGGGCCGGGTCGAGATCGAGGGTTTGCAGGCCGGCGTCCCCGACGCTCATCAAGGAGGTCGTCTCGGGGCCGATCGTGCCGCCGGGCATGTTGATCCGCCTCGCCTCGGTTCCGTTCAGGTAGAAGACCGCCCCGTCGTCGATCTCGTGAACCAGCTGCAGGCTGTCGAGATCGGCCAGTTGCTGAGCGGTCAGGTTGAAATCGCGCTCGAAGTAGTAGGTGACGATGTAGGGAGAATTGGTGAGCGGTTCCGCGAGAGTGGTGTTGAGGGGCTGACTCAGCGTGGCGTTCTCCCAGCCGATGGGGCCGAGGCCCGATTTCCAGTTGCCGCCCACGCTGTGCGCGGTGGCGGCCCAGCCCTGCGGCAGGTTCTCGTCGCCATCGTTGTAGCGCCAGTCCACGTTGAATCCGAACAGTTCCTGGTTGCTGAAGGTGGAGGGAGTCCCCGAGCTCGCCGTGAGCGGTGGGGGATTGTAATGAATCTCGCTGATGACGATCTCGTCGCGGAAGGTGAAGGTGTTGGCGGCTCCCGGGGTCGCGGCATTGGGATACAGCCAGGCGCCGTTTCTCGATGCCGCCCGTCCCCGCAGGCGCCCGGTGACGCGCTGGGCGTCGAGGACCTTCGTGCCGGTCACGGGAAACAGGTACACATTCTCGGTATCTGCGGGGCGGAATCCCAGTTCCTGCTCGGTGAGGACGAGCAGGTCGCCGCCACCCAGGGTCTGCGCCGGCAGGGAATACGATCGCAGGGGATCCGCCTCCACCGAGAGGACGACCCCTCCGAGTTCCACCGGTGCCGCGCTGGTGTTCACCAGTTCGACCCAGAAATCGGTCACGCCGAAGGCCGGAATCTCGTTGAGGCGCAGCGCCGTGACATCCCCGGACCCGGACTCGGTAAGGCGGGCATCGAGTTCGAGCCCGAAAACAATATCCCCGCTGGTGGTCGACTCTTGATGCACTTCGACCGAGATCCGGTTGGGGCCCGCCACCGCGGTTCCGGCGGGCAGGGAAATGTCCGGCGACCACGCGGCCTCGGCGCCGGCGGTGGCGACGGTCGAGGGGCCGATCGCGCCACCGGGCATGTTGGCCCGGAAAATCTCCGCGCCGTTCAGGTAGAACACGGCGCCGTCATCCAGGAGGTGCCGCAGTTCCAGGGTCTGCAAAGTGGCCACCTGTCCCGCCGTGAGGTTGAACTCGGTTTCGAAATAGTAGGTGACCACATACGGATTGTTGTCTCCCGGCCATCTCAGGTTGGTTCCGATCGGCTCCGTCAGGGTGGGTTCGTAGGCGAGGGGCCCGGGACCGGATTCCCAGCCGCCGGCGCCCGAGGCGTGCGCGACGGTCGCCCAGTTCGAGGGGGCTGCCAGGCCGGACTGGTGAAAACGCCAGTTGGCGGATTTCGTCAGCAAGTTCACGCGGATCTCTCCGGGGGGAGGTCCATCCGCATCCGGGAAATTCACGGCCCCCGGCGTCCCGCCCACTTCTTCGGAGCCGGTCCAGTGTTCCGGGGGCGAGTTGGCGGTGTAGCGATCGAGCTTGGCGAGGGTCGCTCCCGAGCCGTCCGCGGCGATCGACCAACGTCCGCCGTCGCCGTAGTCGAGGAGGTCCATCACGCGGTCCGAATGATTGACGAGCGTGATGACCTCGCCCCCGTTGTCGAAGCTCCCGGTGAAGGGGCCGAGTTGGCCCGAGATCGGTGACTTCGCGATGACAAGGTAGTCGCCGGGATCGATGACGGTTCCGGCCGGGAAGGTGAAATCGATTCCTCCCGCCAGGCGCCAGCCGGAGAGATCGACCTTGATGCCCATCTGGTTGAAGAGTTCAACCCACTCGCCGTCCTCGGCAGGACCCACCGGGTTGTATTGGAGCTCGTTGAAGACGACCACGCAGTCGGGTCTGGGGGCCGGCAGGGCGGTGGTCGGCCAGAGGCACGCAAAACTCACCGCAAGACAAAAATACTGATAAGAACGGAACATAGGCAAAAAAAAATTAATGTTTGGGGGGGTCCCAAATCAGTTTGGAATCGAGAACAAGTCTCGGCCAGCCGCCCGTGGAGTCAAGTCGTTCGTGACAATCACCTTACATGAACCACGACCCGCCCGATGAGGGGATGCGTCGCGCCTTCCGGGCGTTGAAATTCTGAACTGGACCGCCCTGTAATACCCTTCAACAATCAATGCGATTCGATAGTCCATGAAGGGACGTGTAGCTGCTGCCTTATTTTTGCTGAGCGCCGGCCTGCCGGCCGATGCCGAGGTGCGCTATAACCGCGACGTCCTGCCGATCCTGGCCGGCAAGTGTTTTGCCTGTCACGGGACCGACCAGGCCAAGCGCAAGGCGAAGTTGCGCCTGGATGTGCCGGAGGTGGCATTTGCGGAGCGCGACGGGGTGCGCGCCATCGTGCCGGGCGATCTCGAGGAGAGCGCCCTGATCGGGAGGATCTTTTCCACCGACGAGGACGAGGTGATGCCGCCCGCCGACGAGGAGAAACCGCTCACCGTGAAGGAGCAGGCCGTCCTGAAGCAGTGGATCGCGGAGGGAGCGAAGTTCGAGAAGCACTGGGCCTTCCTGGAGCCGAAGAAAAGCGCGGTGCCCGAATCCGGCTGGGGCCTCAATGCCGTCGACCGCTTCATCCGGGCGCGCATGGAGGGCGTCGGGCTCTCGCCCCAGGTGCCCGCCTCGAAGGAAGATCTGATCCGTCGCGTGAGCCTCGACCTGACCGGACTGCCGCCCGCCGTCGAGGAAGTCGAAGCCTTCCTGGCGGACGGTTCGCAAGGGGCCTACGAGAAGGTGGTCGATCGCCTCCTCGCCTCGCCCCGCTTCGGGGAGCGCTGGACGGTCTGGTGGCTTGATGGCGCGCACTATGGTGACAGCCACGGTTACGACAACGACCTGGAGAACAGTCAGTGGCCGTGGCGGAACTGGGTCATCGAGTCCTTCAACGCGAACAAGCCCTTCGACCAATTCACGATCGAGCAGTTGGCCGGGGATCTCCTGCCGGAGCCCGGCGAAGACCAGGTGCTGGCCACCGGCTTCAACCGAAATCACCGCATCCAGACCGAGGGCGGCGCGATCGACGAAGAGTGGCGAACCGAGTACGTCATCGATCGCGTCGAGACGATGGGCGCGGTCTGGATGGGGCTCACTCTCACTTGTGCGCGCTGCCACGATCACAAGTACGACCCCGTCAGCCAGAAGGAGTTCTACCAGATCTTCGCGCTCTTCAACACCCTGGATGAGAAGGGATTCATCAACAACCTGCGGGGAGCGGCCGAACCGAGAATCCGCTATCGCGCCCGGGAATTCGATGAGAAGGTCAAGGAGATCGAGAAGCGCGTCGAGGACAAGAAGGCCCGCGAGAAGGAGATCGGCGGCCTCGAGTCCGATCATCCGACCGTGATGGTGATGAAGGAGATGGAGCAGCCCCGCAAGGCCTTCGTGCTCGATCGAGGACAGTACGATGCGCCCGGCGAGGAGGTGAAGCCGGGCCTTCTGGGCTCGATCGGCCCGCCGGTGGAAAGCGATTCGGTCACCCGCCTGGATCTCGCGCGTTGGCTGGTGAGCGGGCATCATCCGCTCACGGCGCGCGTGGTGGTGAACCGCCTCTGGGAGCAGATCTTCGGAGTCGGGATCGTGAAAAGTTCGGAAAACCTCGGGGTGCAGGCCGACTGGCCGAGCCATCCCGAGTTGCTCGACTGGCTGGCGGTGGATTTCGCGGAATCGGGGTGGGATCTGAAGCGCTTGCTGAAGCAGATCGTGATGAGCGCGACCTACCGGCAGAGCGATGTGGTGGATGTCACGCGCCTACAGCGCGATCCCGGGAACAGGTACCTGAGCCGCGGTCCGCGGGTGCGATTGCCGGCCGAGATGGTGCGCGACCAGGCCCTCTTCGTCTCGGGGCTCCTGCTCGAGAGACTCGGCGGCCCCAGCTGGTGGGTCTATCAACCGGCCGGTCTCTGGCTGGAAGTCGAGAAGCGCGGGACATTCGTGCAGGATCACGGGGAGAAACTTTATCGGCGCAGTCTCTATTCGAGGATACGAAAGACGGTCGCTCCGCCCAGCATGTTGCTCTTCGACATGCCGAGCCGCGAGATGTGTACCGTGAAGCGGGCGCAGACCAACACGCCGCTGCAGGCCCTGGCCCTCATGAACGAGGTGACCTACGTGGAAGCGGCGAAGAAGTTTGCGGAGCGCATGATGACGAAGGGAGGAACCCCCGTGGAGAGAATCGCGTGGGGATTTCGGTGCGCGGCCTCACGGGTGGCCAATCCAGAGGAGCTTGCCGTGCTGGTGGGCGGCTACGAGCGGAGGTTGGCACGCTACCGCGACGATCCCAAGGGCGCCGAGAATCTCCTCAACCAGGGCGAATCAAAGGTGGGTGCTCACTTCGACAAGGCGGAGCTGGCGGCCCTCACCACAGTGGCGAATGTCATCCTGAATCTCGACGAACTCATCAACAAATGACCAGGCAGGAAGAGCGAAACATCCTGGGGGTGCAGGACGGCATGAATCGCCGCATCTTTCTGCGGACCTCGGCCCACGGCTTCGGGGCGACCGCCCTGGCGTCCCTCCTTTGCAGAGAATCCTCCGCTGCGGCGGCCCTCTTCGATCAGCCCCACTATCTCCCCAAGGCCAAGCGCGCCATCTTCCTCTTTCAGTCCGGGGGGCCATCCCAGATGGACCTCTTCGATCCGAAGCCGGAGCTGGAAAAGGAGCGTGGCAAGGAATTGCCCGCCTCGGTGCGCGGGAAGCAGCGCATCACCACCATGACCTCGGGGCAGAAGACGCTTCCGGTGGCGCCGACCAAGTTCAAGTTCGCGCCGCGCGGCGAGAGTGGAATCGAACTCAGCGAACTGCTGCCCAGGCTGAGCGAGGTGGCCGACGATGTGTGCCTGATCCGCACCATGCACACCGAGGCGATCAATCACGACCCCGCCATCACCTTTTTCCAGACCGGATTCCAGCTTGCGGGGCGCCCCAGCATCGGGTCGTGGATGTCCTACGGCTTGGGTGCCATGAACCGGAACCTGCCCGCCTACGTGGTTCTCACCTCGAGGTCCACCTCCGGCGGAGCCCAGCCTCTCTACAGCCGCCTTTGGAGCTCCGGGTTTCTGCCCACCGAGCACTCCGGGGTGAAATTGCGCAACACGGGGGATCCCGTTTACTTCCTCGCGAACCCGCCCGGCATCGACGGCGCGATGAGGAGGGACATCCTCGACGACGTGGCGAAGTTGAACCGGCAGCAGCATGCCGTGGTGGGGGATCCGGAGATCGAGTCGAGAATCGCGCAGTACGAAATGGCGTTCCGGATGCAGGCCAGCGTGCCGGATCTCGCCGATATCTCCGGGGAACCCGAGAGCGTGCTCAATCTTTACGGGCCGGAGGTCAAGAAGCCGGGCACCTACGCAAGGAATTGCCTGCTGGCCCGGCGGTTGGCGGAACGGGACGTGCGCTTTATCCAGGTCTTCCACATGGGCTGGGACCAACACGATAGTCTCTCCACGGCTCTTCCCAGGCAGTGCCGGGACACCGATCACCCCACCGCCGGCCTGATCCGCGATCTCAAGCAACGAGGGATGCTGGACGACACCCTCATCATCTGGGGCGGGGAATTCGGACGCACCATCTATGCCCAGAAACCCGGCGACAAGGCAGGGCGCGACCACCACCCGCGTTGCTTCACAACCTGGCTGGCCGGAGCCGGGGTGAAGGCCGGACACATCCACGGCGCCACCGATGACTACTGCTACAACATCGTGAAGGATCCCGTGCACGTGCACGACCTCAATGCCACCATTCTGCACCTCATGGGCGTCGACCACGAAAAACTCACCTACAAATTCCAGGGCCGCGACTATCGGCTCACCGATGTGCACGGCAAGGTCGTGAAAGGAGTGCTGGCTTGATTCGGTGCATCTGCCTGTGCCTGACACAAACACCATGAGCTCCCCGTTTCAGAATCTCGGGGCCGGAATCGCTGCAATTCTCATCGCCGCGTTTCCGGCCGCAGGCACGATCGTGCGCTTTGAAAACGTGAACCTGCCGCTCGCCAGGGAACTGGAGGGCTTGCAAGCGGTCCCCGGCTACGGCGACCACGTGACGGATCCCGGCACGGGAGGATTCGCGAACTCGTTTGCGAAGGGCAAGGGGTGGACGCCGAAGATTGCGCTCGATTTCAGTGCCGGGAACGACATCAAGACGGTAAACTCTTGGCGCGACGGCTGGGACGGGGGAAGTGGCGCCAACTACCTCCTGGATGGGGATGCGGGGGAACCATACTATTACTGGTACACCTTCACCCCGAAAGGGGGCGCCGGGGTGCTTGTGAATTCCCTTGATCTGAATGGGGTGGGCACGCACCCAAACCGAATCGATTGGACGATCTTTGCCGGTTCCAAGACCGGCAAGGTCTTGGCCCGTGGCTCGACCGGAAGCTTTTCGAGCGATAAGACAAAGGTTGAGTTGGGAATGCGCGAGCCGCACTACGGAGTCACGATTCTCGAGCTGGTCCACACCGGGACGCGGATCGCCCTGGCGGTGGACGACTTGAATTTCGACCAGGTGCGGCCCGACCCGGCCGCGGCCGATGCCGGCGATGCCCTGGTGGTGGTGGGGACCCGCAAGCAACTCCTCGTAGACGATTACGTTATCGCGAGTTCGAGTAAGGTCCGCAGGGAACTCGGGAAGGTCACCAAGTTGAACGGCGCCAAACCCGTCCTCACCGCCAGATTCTACGGAACAGTTTTGTACGATCAGGGAAAATTCAAGCTCTGGTACCTGGGCTATCCCTACGGATACGCCGAGTCGAACGATGGCGTGCACTTCCGCGAGGTCGCGAAGCTCACCGGCCTGAACAACCAGTCTCCGGCCGAAGGAGGGACCTTCTTCATCGACCCACACGAGACCGACCCGGCGCATCGCTACAAGGCCTGCTTTGCCCACCGGACCATGCGCGCCGCCCTCGCGCACTCGGCCGACGGAATTCACTGGAAGGAATACAACAACGGAAACCCGGTGACCCACCGCGCCGCCGATACGGTCAATTACATGACCTGGGACGAAGATGCAAAGGTGTATCGCCTCTTCACGCGGACGGATTACCAGAGCCACCTCGGTGCGAAGATGGAAGTCCGCGGCACGCGCAGCATGATCAACCCGGACATCAAGGCCGATCCCACCGCCTGGAAGCTGGTGCGGAGGTGGAGATTCGACCGCGACGACCCCGAGGAGTGGAAGCGTCGACAGATCTACGGCTTGAGCGACTGGATTTACCACGGGGTGCATTTCGCGCTGATGATGGTCTTCGAATGGCCCGATGACCACAGCGAGGGACCGACCGACTACCGGAAACGCCACAAGCGCGACGTGCTCGAATTTTACATTGCGACCAGCCGCGATGGGGACAGCTGGGACCTGCGGTGGGTCTATGCCGGCCGGCCCATGATCCCGCGGGGTCCGGAGGGCGCCTGGGACAAGGATATGCTGGCCCCGGCCTCCGAGGTGGTCACCCACAACGACAAGCACTGGCTTTACTACGACGGTTACAACGAGCGGCACAGTGTCTTCGGTCAGGGCAACGAAGGGGCGGAGTACGGGATCGGAGTGGCGACCTTACGGCTCGATGGATTCGTGGCCTTGGTGGCAGGGGACGAGCCGGCCACGGTGGTGACGCAGCCATTCACCCTCGAAGGGGAGGATCTCCAAATCAACGTGCAGGGCGACGAGTTTCTGGTCGAAGTCCTCGACCGCAAAGGCCATCCCATATCCGGCTTTGCAGCCGCCGACGCGACAAGATACGAAAAAGTCGACGAGCTTCGGCTGAAACCCGCGTGGAAGGGGGGAGCCCGAATCGCGAATCTGAAAGGCCAGGCAATCCGGTTGCGATTCCAATTCAAGAACGCCCGGCTCTATTCGTTCAAGGTCGAGTAGCAGGGTGGCCTTGAGTTCGGGCGCCGCTGCCCAATTTTCTTGTGAAGAACCTCGATTCGATGAAGGGTGGGGTCTGTGAACGACACCCTGCTATCATGATGAGACGCACGAATCACACCAGGCTGACGTTATTTATTCTATTGGCCGGATCCCTGCTCGGCCCGGCGCTCTTCTCTCCCCGTGGTGGCGGGGTCCGGGCGCAGGCAGTTGGGAAGGTGGTGCACTCTTCGGAGGTGAAAGGCACCGCGATCGGTACTCGCCGGGAGCTCTTTGTCGAGGACACCCTCATCGAGGCGATCACCGGCGAGGCACGGCAGGTCCTCCATCACCCCACGCCGCGCGAAGTGGTGTTGGTGAATGACATGCCCTGGGAGGGAAATGGGTTGAACTACATGACGGTGTTTCACGACGGCGAGAACTACCGGATGTACTACCGGGGCGCGAATTACGACGTCCTCCATCAGTTCCGGCCCC